>DASZLD010000030.1:0-2244 GCA_035552655.1 Acidimicrobiales bacterium | reverse complement strand
CGCTTCGACGACGTGCGCCTCCACCAGATGCTGCCCCTCAGGGACCGTCCCTACATCCGGGGCGAGCTGCCGGGCCTGCGCCACGTGTCCTGGTTCCTGTCCGACCACGACCGCCAGGCCTTTGCCGACGGGCACTGCGATCTGGTCCCCAACAATTTCAGCGACGTGCCCGCCCTGTTGCGCCGGACGGCCCGGCAGCCGTTGGCTGTCGCCAGCGCATCTCCGCCCGACGCCCACGGGTACTTCTCCCTCGGCTGCCACGCCGAGTACATGGCCGCGTTGGCCGGCGATGTGCCCCTCTTCCTCGAGGCCAACCAGGCCATGCCCCGAACGTTCGGCGAGAACCAGGTCCATGTGAGCCAGGTGGTGGGTTGGTCGGAGGCCGACTACCCCCTCGTCGAGCTGGCCCTACCTGAACCCATCCCGGCCGATCGCCGGATCGCCGAGCTGGTGGCCGAGCGGATCCCCGATGGGGCCACCCTGCAGGTGGGCATCGGAGCCATCCCCGGCACGGTGTTGGGCCTGCTGCACGACCGCCGGCATCTGGGCATCAACAGCGAGTTGATCACCGACGCCGTGGTGGACCTGGTCGAGTCGGGAGCGGTCACCGGGAGCCGGAAACGGAACAATCGCAACAAGGTGGTCACCACCTCGGCGCTGGGATCCCGGCGCCTGTACGACTTCGTCGACGGGAACCCCGGTGTCGAGTTCTGGCCGGTCGACTACACCAACGATTCCCAGCGGGTGGCCTCCGAGGACCGGTTCGTGGCCATCAACGCCACCCTCGAGGTCGACTTCCTCGGGCAGTGCGCATCCGAGTCCTTGGGGAGCCACTATTTCTCCTCGTCCGGCGGTCAGGTCGACTTCGCCCGAGGGGCCATCTACTCGCCCGAGGGACAGTCGTTCATCGTCCTGCACTCCTCGACCCACGACTGCACCGTGTCCCGGGTCGTTCCCCGACTGCAGGCCGGCGCGGCCGTGACCACCTACAAGAACATCGTGGACCGGGTGGTCACCGAGCACGGGGTGGCCGAGCTGCGGGGCACCACCATCAGGGAACGCACCCAGCGGCTGATCGCCGTGGCCGATCCGGCCTTCCGAGATGCGCTGACCAACGAGGCCCGTCGCATGGGGTTCATCTAGACCGGGCCGGCCCTGCACTCAGATCCCGGTCATCGCCTCGATGCGGCCTTCCTGGTGGGCCTGCACCAGGGCCTGATGGTCGGCACCGTTCTGTTGGGCATAGGCCTCGGCGAACCGAGCGATGGCCGTGTCGAAGGTCGATCCCGATCCCAGGTAGGCGGCGATGGCGATGCGATCGCCCGATCGCGCATGGGCCCGAGCCAGGGTCCAGCCGCACAGCTCGCCGTAGATGCTCATGCCGCGTGGCTCCATGGCGGCGATGTCCACCGAGCCCTTGTGGTCCCAGAGTTGGCGGACGTAGAAGTCCCGGGTTATGCCGTCGATGCCGTTGACGGTGACCCAACCGAGCAGGATGTCACTGGCCGCCTGCATGAGGCGTTGGCCCTCGACCACCCGTTGCCCGTGATGGCCCAAATCGCTGGGGGCCAGGAACTGCTCGAGCACCGAGGGACCCGCTTCTTTGGCCTGGAGGATCAACGGGTCGGCGTCGTCGCGTCCCATGAGCAGGATGACCCAGCACCGGGTGCCCACGCTGCCCACACCCACGACCTTGCGGGCGATCTCCACCGGCTGGAAGGTCCGGAGCAGTCGCTGGCGATCGAGGGGAAGGCTCGCCGCGTACTGGTCGAGGGATGACCCCAGGCTCTGCCGCATCGATTCGGCTGCCGTCGGCTCCATGAGCTTGTCCAACGGCGTGATGAGGGGGTGCTCGTCGCGCAGCCGAACCACCCCTCCCTCGCTGGTGGTGGTGAGCTTGGCAAACGCGGTCAGGTGGTCATGGTGCTGTGCTTTGGTCAGGGTGGTCTCCACCACCCGCTTCTCCCGCCGGCCCATCTGGGCCCGCCACGAATCGAGCACCGAGACATCCTGTTTCCCGTACCAGACGTCCAGGTTCGACATCCCGGCGAACCCGGCCATGGCCGTCCGGTAGCTGCGGGCGGCGGCGGTGACGATGCCGATCCGTTCCTGGTCGCTGAAGCCGCGATCCCGCCCGGCCACGGCCAGGCTGGCGGCCAACCGCTTCACGTCCCACTCCCACGGTCCGGCCAGCGTCTCGTCGAAGTCGTTGACGTCGAACAGCATCCCCCGCTCGGGGGTGCC
>DASZLD010000029.1:0-2120 GCA_035552655.1 Acidimicrobiales bacterium | reverse complement strand
GATCGCAGGTTCACCGTCCGGATGCCGGCATCGGCCGCCGGTGCCGCCGCCCGTTCCCACAACCCGCACAACTCGGCCAGGAACCCGGCTCCCTGCGGGGCCTCCTCGGTCAGTTCGCGCTCCCCGCCGTCTCCGTAGTAGCCGACGGCCGACGCGCTGATCAGCACCGGCGGTCGCGGCGCCAACTGCAACAGCGAAGTCACCAGCAGCCTGGTCGAGCCCGTCCGACTGTCCATGACGGCCTGCTTGCGGGCGGGCGACCAACGCTTGTCACCGATCCCCGCGCCGGCCAGGTGGACCACACCATCGAACGGCCCCGCTGACTCGAGGCCTTCGAGATCGATCACTCCCTGGCTCGGGTCCCAATGCACGTCGTTCGCAGTCGGGTTGGCTGGTGACTGCCCCCCAGGGCTCCCGCCGCTGGCGGGCCCGAGGGACTGGCGGACGAGTCGGGTCACCCGATGACCGCTAATGGACAGCCGCTCGAGCAACGCCGAGCCGATCAACCCGCTCGAGCCGGTGACGAGGAGGTTCACGGTGCGCTACCCACCGAGCGCCCCGCCCGCTCGACCGTCCGGCGGACGAGGCTGGCGAACGCATCGGGGTGGGACAGATGGGCACCGTGGGCGGACCCCGGGAACTCGATCAGCTCGGAGCCGGCCACGTGCTCGACCAGCCATTGGACTCCGCCGCGTTGTCTGGCCAAGGATCGCTCGCCCCGTCCGAACACGGCAGGGAGGGTCAGCTGCCCGGGGTCGAACGGGGGCTCATGCTCGCGGATGGACCGCATCTCGGCGGCCAGGGCGGGTCCGTCGAGCCGACGCTCTTCCCTGGCCGCATCGGACAGTCGGTCCCAGGCGGAGCTGCCGATCATCCGTCGATAGAACTGCTCACTGACCACGGCCGGGTCATCGTCGTACTTCCGGGCCGCCGACGCCTTGTTGCCGGACACCGGAAGCCAGGGCAGGGGTGGTTCATAGGCGGCCAGGGCCCGGATGGGCGAGGCCGGTTGTGGACGGAGGGCGGCGCCGAGGGCGATGGTGCCGCCGAAGCTGTGTCCGATCACCACCGCCGGTCGGCCCCCGATGACCGAGAGCAGATCGTCGATGTGGATGTCCACGGTATCGGCCACGGGCAAGACGTCACGGGAATGGTGATACCCCCGGCGGTCATAGGTAATCGTGTGGAGGTCGGGAAGCCTGCGGACGACACGGCCGAAGCTCGATCCGCGGTCGAGGGAGCCATGGATCAGGACGATGACCGGGTCTCCCGACTGCCGGTCCGAGGGAACATGCTCGTCGACGGCCAGGCCGCTGGGATGTTCCAACATTCGGCAAGCCTGCCAGCTGGGCTGGGAGTAGCCAAGACGTCGTCAGCCAGCTGCCCCCATTCCGGCAACACTCGGGGCCGGCCGCATAGGCTCGGTCATGGCCTTTGCCGATGTCAACGGGCAACACCTCTACTTCGAGGACAACGGAGGTGAGGGACCGGTGGTGGTGTTCAGCCACGGCTTCCTCATGGACCACGAGATGTTCGCCCCACAGGTCAAGGCCCTGGCCGGTCGCCTGCGGATCATCACCGTGGATGCCCGGGGTCACGGCCAGACATCGGCGGACGGCGCCTTCGACTACTGGGATCTGGCCAGAGACGTGCTGGCCCTCATGGACCATCTGGAAATCGCCGCGGCCACATTGGCGGGCATGTCCCAAGGCGGCTTCGTCGGCTTGCGGGCGTCACTCCTCGCTCCTGACCGGGTGCGGGCCCTAGTACTGATCGACAGCCAAGCCGGGCTGGAGAACGAGGCATCGGTTCCCGTCTACGAGGCCATGCACGAGGAATGGCTGGCCAACGGACCGGCGGCAGTACAGGAGGTGGTGGCCACCATCATCTTGGGCCCGGAGCTCGACCCGACTCCCTGGTTCACCAAGTGGGCCGCGATACCCCACGAGAATTTCACCGCGCCCTTCCGGTGCCTGCTCGACCGCGACGACCTCACGCCCAGGCTGGGGGAGATCGCCCAACCGGCCATCATCTTCCACGGCGATCACGATGAGGCCATCCCCATGGAGCGGGCCGAGATCCTGTGTGCCGGCCTCCCGGCCTGCCGAGGCATCGTGGTG
>DASZLD010000028.1:0-14520 GCA_035552655.1 Acidimicrobiales bacterium | reverse complement strand
GCCAGCATCCTTTACGTGTTCCTCATCGTCGTGGCCATCTTCACCTACTCACAACTGACGCTCACTGCGTTCGTGATGGCCTTCTACACGGTCGTCTTCGGCCTGATCGTGGTGTACAAATCGGACCTGATGGACAACTGGCCGCCCGGTTCGGGGCCGCCAGGGGAGTCACGCGGCCGGACTGGTCGTCGATGAGGTGCCGCTCGCAGGTCATCCGACGCGGCGCGAGCACCGACTTCTCGGGCTGGGCCATGCTCCGTTAGTTGTCGGACTGGGCGAGGTTGAATGCGTCGACGCACCCCTGGATCCACTGGGCAGAGTTGTCATGGGCGGGTCGGCCGCCGGGTCCGGTCTCTTCGTCCCGACAGGCCTGCTCGGAGGTGATAGTGGCTGTCGAAGAAGCCGAGTAGGCCGTGTAGGCCGGCCCACCGGCCGAGTATCCGTCTCGGTAGGACTGGCTCTCGCCGGCCAACGAAGCGAACAATGAAACGACGACGGCGAGGGCGATCACAGCGATGACCGCGCCTCCAGTCACAACGATCCGTCGACGGCCCTTTTCGGTCGCCCACGCTCGGCGAAGGCCCGCGGCCAACCCAGCCCAGACAGATGCCGTACCCGTTGTACTGCCGTCCGGCTCTGGGTCGCCAACCATCGCTCCCCTCCCCTGCGTTTCGGCTGTGCTCGGTCCGCGCGATGGTAGCCAATGGTCGGAGCAATGGGTGCGAGCAGGTCAGCAGGCCAAGCCAGTGGAATCCACCTGGACCACCGGCTGCCGAGGGACCGTGACGTTAGGATGTCGCGGGTGGAGCCTGTCGATTCCCACGATGCGTCCCGGACGAGTGCCGGTCCAGTCCGCCTAACCGGAAAGGACGCCTTCTGGCTCCACTTCACCCTGACTGCCGGGCTCATCGTGTGCGGCGGAGCATTTGCCTTCGAGCTGTGGCGGGCTCTGGGAGGTCACACCTTCAGTTGGATGTACGTCTTCGAGTGGCCCCTCTTCGCCGCGTTTGCCATCTATATGTGGTGGAACCTCCTGCAAGGGAACGACCGGGTTCCCCAACCTTCCCGCAAGCCGGCCCCGACCCAGGCTGCAGCTCCGCCCGACGAGGAGCTCGAGGCGTGGAACCGATACGTCCGCCTGGTCGAGGCCGACGACGAATCCGGCTTGGGCCGGCGGATCTGATTCAGGCCCGCCCCAGCACCCGTTCCAAAGAGGCGGACACCCCACCGTCCTTGCCGTAGATGCGATAGCCCACGTAGATCAGCGCGGGGATGGCCCAGAAGTCACCGCATATCCAAAGGATGCCGGCGGCGAACCGTTGATCCCGCAGGGCAGCCACTGGGCCGTCCATGGCCAGGTTCATCGAGTACCAGGGCGTCTTGGTGAAGATGGACATGGCCATGGCCAAGATCAGCATTTCGAAGGCGGTCACCACGATCGCCCCGATCTGGATCCGCGTGGACCCTCGCGGTGCCCAGGGGTGGGACGGCAGGATAATGCGCCAGAACAGGAGGCCGACGAGGACAAAGCTCGGGCCCATCAGCCAGTCCATCACCCAGCCATTGCTGGCCGCCCAGTCGAAGACGACGGGAAGATGCCAGACCACCATCAAACCGTTGAAGAGGACAATGGCGACAATGGGGTTCGACAGCACGGCCCAGGTCCCACGCAACCCGGGT
Organism: Acidimicrobiales bacterium; assembly: GCA_035552655.1. Lineage (GTDB taxonomy): Bacteria > Actinomycetota > Acidimicrobiia > Acidimicrobiales > RAAP-2 > DASXMT01. The sequence goes on along the minus strand of DASZLD010000028.1, from coordinate 12,840 downwards.
GTCCAGGACGAGCGATAGTACCAGCGGAGCAGCCTTCGACGTTGGTCGACCGGGATGGCGAAGAGGAGTGGCACCCAGGGTGCGCCGATAATCAACAGGGGCGGAAGATAGAACATCTCCAGGATATGGAGGACCATGTGAATGCTCAGCCGGGCCATGGCCCACCGCTCGAGCGGCCCAGACGTCACCAGGATGAGCCCAGCCAGCCCCGCGTAGAACGCCCAACTGCGGCGGCGTGTAGCCCGACGATGCTCCGGGGTCTGTCGGTGGGCCAACCAGCGCAGTCCAATCTCGTGCCCGATGCCGAGGGTCAAGGCCACGAGTGCAATCGGCGTCACTTGCCAATATGGCGGGAGCTGCATCTGTCCGTCCTTCTACGACCGCACTGAGGCTATCCGGCTCCCATCCCCGCCGCCGTAAGCCGTCAGTTGTACCCACCCCGGCGGCGAGGGGTCCGCTTCTGGCCTCACCGTCAACCCAGACCGGTCATCCCGAGGCCGATAGAGTCGGAGGTGTGAACTCAGGCGCCAGCCAGGTTCAGCGCTATTGCATTCCCCTCTTCCGACTCCCGCTCCGGAGAGGAGGCAGAGGCGGGGATGGCTGCCGCACCCCGGCCGAGTCCTCGTCGAGACCGCTCTACCTGGGCCTGGGCTTGAGCCCGCCTGTCCACGTCCGACGGCCGGCATAGAGGGACACTCCTGTGCGCGCCGTCGCCACCGTGGATCCCCTGGGATGGGATGGTCACGCGGCCACGTGGGCGATCCTGTGCGCCATCGTGGCACTCACCGTTGTCGCACACCGACGTCTGCTGCAGTCGAGTAGACGACCGATAAGGTGGTCCCGGCACCAGATCGAGTTCTTCGCCGGGGGATGCGCCGCACTGGCCCTCGCGCTGACCTGGCCGCTCGCCGATCTGGCCGCCCACTGGTCACTCACCGCTCTGGTTACGCAGCGACTGATCCTGGTCCTGGCCGTTGCTCCCATGTTCCTCCTCGGGTTGCCTCACGACATTCTCGAGCGGGCCACCCGTCCGCCCGTGGTGGACGCCATCCTCCTCCGCCTTCGACGGCCTCCGGTGGCAATCGTCACCGTGACCGTCATTCTGGTTGGCTCGATGGCTCCTCCCTTGGTACGGGCCCAGGCGTCGTCACCGTCGATACGGGACCTGCTCTTCGTGGCCACTCTGATCGCGGGACTGGTGCTTTGGCTCCCCGTCTTGGGTCGCGTACCGGGCATTCCCCGGTTGCGGCCAATCGTCCGGTTCGGTTATCTCGCCGCGCAGGGGGTCGTTCCGGCCTTTTTGTCCTTCGCGTTGATTCTGGCGCCGCATCCGCTGTACGGAACGTTCGCCGGGTCGCGGATGGCCATCGGTCTCCGTCCCCTCAACGACCAGCAGATCGCCGGTTTCGTCTCAAAGTTGGCCATGCTCATCGTCCTGCTCACCGTGGGAACCGTGTTCCTGCTGCGGACCGATGAGGAGTTGAGCACGGACGATCCTCTTGTGTGGGCTGATGTCCAGCGGCAGTTCGAGCGGGCCGACCGTCGAGGTGCTCCCGATGGACCTGGATCCCCGGAGGCCACGCCGGGGTTGCAACGCTGAGGCCCGGGTTGGGCTGACGGGGGCCGCGTCATCGGACCCAGGGGCGCTCAGCCGGACGAGCCGTACGGGATGTCCACTCGCAGTCTCTGGACCCGGGCCCATCCGGTGCTGCCCAGTTGGTAGACCGACAGCGTGGACTGGACGGGCACCAGGGCGTCGTAGCTCCCGCCCGGGCTGGCCGTCACCGAGGTGGTGCCGGACGGCAGCGAGGGCAAGGACTTCCACTGCAAACTGGTCGGGCCGAGCACCGACGCCGAGGGGGCGGCGCTGCCACGACGGGTTGAGACCACGAAGCCCCCGGCGGCGGTCACCCCGGTCGACAACAGTGTGGCCCGCTTGAGCGGGAGTCCGGTCGAGACCGTCCAGGGCCCGAGACCGTCGGTGCTCCATATGGCGTACAGCCGGGTCGTCGCCCCAGTCCCGGCACTGACCAGGGCCGCCGTCCCCGCGGCAGTCTGGTCCAGTCGAACAACCTCGGTGGCCCCGTTGGACTCTCCGGGGATAGCCGGTCCCACCGACATCCAGCCGTCGGAAGACGGGGCGAATAGCCCGGCCCGTCCACCCTGTGCACACGAGGCGCCCACCAGCGTGCTGCCGTGGACATCGAGGGTCACCGCGGTCAGGGACCCGAGATGGCAGCTGGCCGGCCCCGACTGCCGGCGGAGGGCAGAGGCCGTGATCACCGGCGTCCACGTCGAGAGGTCGGTGGTGCTGACCATCACCTTTCCCCCGGCGGTGCGCAGCAGGGCCAGCGACTTGCCGCCCCCCTGGGCTAGAGCATCAGGCACGAGCGACAGGGTTCCCGGCAAGACCCCGGCTTGCCAAGCCGACCCCTGATCGACCGTGCGAGCAAGGGGTGAGAACTGGAGGGCCTGTGATGCCCCGAAGCCGGCCAGCACCGAGGTGGGCTCTGCTGCAGCAACCAGCCCCCCGTTGCTGGCCACCCCTGGCGGTGTGGCCAGCTGCCACCGGGATCCGCTTAGGGTCAGCAACTGCCAGAACGTGTTGAGGGGATCGTCGAGGTGGCCCATGGCCAGGGTGGCCCACGTGGTGGTGTCGGCTACCGAGGAGGTGGTGAGTGGGATCGTCGGTCCCGCCGAGGCCGAGGCCTGGCCAGGGACGGCGGCACTCGAGGCCGTACCGCCAGCCAGCGCGCTTGCGCCCAGGCTCACGGCGGCCGCGACGGTAACGAGGAGCAGCGCCGCGCTGACGCGGCGCTGCGGCCGTGGTGGGATCCTCACGAGTGGACGACGTTACTGATCTCGGAAGTCAGCTGGCTTACGAACGAGGACCCTTCGGCGCTCCCCTCTCCGGGGTCCGAATTGAGGATCACTCGGGTCCGGCCCTCCTTGTCGATCACGTAGACGATGTCGCTGTGGGCCACCATGCCGCCGGCCGGCGACACCTCGGTCTGGACTCCGTAGTCGTTCCACACCCCGTGGAGCTGGGCCAGCGACCCGGTGAGGTAGACCCAATTGGTCACGTGGTCGAGGCCCTCCTGCCGGTCGAACGCAGCGGTGAGCGCGGTGCTGCGGTACAGCGGATTGTTGACCACGGCCACCAATTCAATGTCATGAGCCTCAGCTCCCAGCTTCTCGTCGGCCAGCCGGAGGCTTTGGGCGATGAGCGGGCAATCCGACGTGCAGACCGGGTCGAGGAAGGCGAGCACCACGGTCCGTCCGTTCAGTGAGGCCAAAGAGACCGAGTGCCCGCTCGTGTCAGTCAGGGTGAAGGACGGCGCCGGGACATCGACCAGGTTGGGCGGTCCATTGGCCGCCTCGATCAGGATGGGGTCGGCGTTGGGGTTGGTGGCCGCCACGGCCATGGGGGCTGCGCCCACCAGCACGATGGCCAGCGCCAACACGGCGAGGAGGGCGCGCAGGAGGTAGACGGGATTGAAGCGGTCGAGCCAACCGGCGAGTCCGGTCGGAACGTCGGCAGCCGCCGGGGTGGCGACCTCCGAGACCGGTGGTGCTTCCGTGACGGGTGCCCGTGCCGGGAGCCGAGCCATGGCCACGTAGCCACCGGTGAAGATCAGGGCCATCGGGATCATGGAGTTGGGATCGGTGCCCAGGCCGCCGAAGAACCCGAAGTCCTGGATGAGGACCCAGGTGGCCAGACACAAGACTGACCCGACGATCACACCGACACGGACCACCCGGAGCCTGCCGCTCAGGAAGGCCGCCCCTATCCCGATCAGCAGGACCACGATGACAAAGTTGACCAGCCACCCGTGGCCGGCCTGGAACGAGCCGAAGAACCGGACCCAGGAGGCGAACACCGATGGCTGAGACACCTGGGACATCTGGCTGACCATGGTGGTGAGGGTGCCCGAGGCGGACGAGGCGTGAGCCCCGCCTGACCAGGAGCCCCGCCCGGGCCAGGCCTGGAGGATGCCCATGCCGACGAAGAACACTCCCATGACCCGCAGGAGGCCTTTGCCCAGGCGGGAGGACTCCCAGGCGGTCTCGGGCAGAGCCACCAAGGCACCGGCCACGACGTAGAACACCGCCGCGCCCGGCGTTCCGAACAACCAGCTGGTGCCGCTGCCGAAGATGCCGCCGAAGGCCTCACCGAACACCCACACCACCAGGCCCCAGCCCACACTGGCCGCACCGGCGGCGCGGGACCAGTAGCCGCGGGGTGCCACCAGCAAGAAGATCCCGATACCCACCTGGATCCACACCGTGGCCGACGCGGCCGTGACCGGATGGTTGGACCAGATGGTGGTACCCGCGTTGGTCAGGTGCTGGACCCACCCTGGTGAGGAGCTAGCCGCCGGGGTGATCACCGTGCCGGGCAGACCGATGGGCATGGCCCCCTGGAGCTGGAGCAAACCGTCGAACAGCCACAGGAGCCCAAAGGTGATCCGCAGGAGTCGGCGACCTGCCGGTTCGGGGCCGGGCAATGGAGTCGAGTGGGTGGAACTCAGGGTGCCGGCTGCCACGGCCCGCCGGTACTGCAGTGTCCGGGCGACGTTCCAGGCCACAACGACCAGCACGCCCAGCACCACCAAGATGAGCAACTGGTGGTTGAGGGCCGATCGGAATGCTGCCGTGATGGTCGAGTTGTTGGTCTGGAGTGGGTGCCCCATGCCTGTCATTTCGCAACCAATCTCTCGGGACCTGCCCCTTGGCCTTCGGAACGGGGTCACGTCGATCGAGCACGGATGGCCTGATCGAGACGATTGTAGGACCGGGTCTATGCCAGGACACATCGCTGGCGAGAGAAATATCGCCAGGTTGAGGTGGTGATCGTCGTTACACCTCTAGCCGGGCACGCCGTATCGGCGGGTCCATACGCACGTCCCGGTGTGACGCCACGTGGAATCACGAACAGAAGAGTTGGAACCGAGACATCGGTTGCCGGCCTCGGAAATGGGAGCGATGAGTCTGGGAAGGACGATTGGCGGCAGGCGGCGGTGGGCACTGAGTGGCTTCGCCGGTCTCGCGGTATTGGTAGTAGCTGCGGCGTTGCCCGCCGGCGCGACCGTGCCGTCCCCTCCCCCAGGGGCCCCGGCGGTTGAATCGGCTCCGTCGAGCCTGACTGGACTAGACCCCGAGCTGCCGGCCGACGTGACCGCGGCCAGCGCCGCTCCGGGAAGTACCTGGACACCGGAGAACGCCGTCTACGGGACCGCCTCCATCGACGACATACCCGTCGCCGGTGCAGGAGGCACCACGATTCGAGTCAACGAGATCTACCCGACCACTGCATCGGGCTCTGCAGCACCTGGGAAGTTCCCGGTGCTCCTGACCATGACGCCCTACGGGAAGGGTCAGGGTGGCTCCAGCTCGGTCGGCTCGGCGCAGGCGCCGTCGGCCGGCGCCGCCACTGGGGGCGCCGATGACTACCTGGCTGAGCGCGGCTACATCGAAGTAGTCATGGACGTACGGGGCACAGGCGACTCCAACGGCGAATGGGGTCTGTTCGACCCGATCCAGCAACAGGACGCCATCAAGGTCCTCGACTGGGCGGCCCACCTACCCAACTCCACCGGGGAGGTCGCCACCTACGGGCCCTCCTACCTCGGCATCAACCAATTGCTCCTGGCCGGGGCGGTGGGAAAGAACTCGCCCCTCAAGGCCATCTTCCCGATGGTCTCGGCCAACGACATCTACCGCGACACTGCATTCATGGGCGGGCTGGTCGACTTCGAGTTCTCGGAAACGTACCTGGGCCTCACTGGGGCGTTGAACACGGCCAACCCTGTGGGGGACACGGCCGACGACCCAGGCCTACTGAGTGACCTGGCCGGCATCGAGTTGGACCACGCCAACGGTCTGGCCAGCTACGACGCGGCGACGGAGGCGAACGTGCTCAGCGGGGGTGACGAGGCCTATGACGGGACCTACTACCAGCAGCGCAACCCTTCGAATCTGCTGGCCCAGATCGTGGCCAACGGGATACCCGCCTATCTGGTCGGCGGTGAATTCGATATCTTCCAGAACGGCGAACCGCTGAACTACGCCGCCTTTCAGAACGCCTACGACGGCCGGGCGACGACCGCACCGATGCTCCCCAATCAGCCGACCACCGGCCGGTACCAACTCATCGACGGTCCCTGGGAGCACATCAATGGATCCAGCGTGGACGTCGATCCATTGGAGCTGGAGTGGTTCGATACCTGGCTGAAGGGTGAGAACACCGGGATGGCCACGACTCCGACACCGCTTCACTACTACGACCTGGGCACCGGCACCTTCGACCAGACGACTACCTATCCCTTCGCCGGGTCGAGCCCGCAGACCTACTACTTCGGCGCTGGCGGGACGTTGAGCACGGCTCGGCCTGGGCCGTCCGAGGCGGGAAGCGACACCGTCGACTGGAGCCCGTCGGGCAGCCCGTGCGGTCGGCCGCTCGACCAATGGTCGATGGGCGGGATCTCCATCGCGGCCTCCGAGGCCGGTGTCCTGGCCCCGTGCACCGATGAGGACAACACCGCGCAGGTCGGCCCGTGGGAGACCACGTACACCACGGCGCCCCTCAGCCAGGCGATGACTCTCGGCGGACCCATCACGGCCACGGTGTATGCCTCGGCAAATACCACCCAGACGGAGTGGACTGCCGAGGTGGAGGAGGTCACCCCCGATGGAAGCTCATACCCCTTGACCGAAGGGGCGCTGCTCGGATCGCTGCGGGCAGTCGACCCTTCACGCTCCTGGAGCGCAGACGGCACAACGATCCTGCCCTTCCACCCCTATACCCAGGATTCGGCCGAACCGGTGGTGCCCGGGGCCACCGAGGAGTATCAAATCCAGGTATTCCCGACTCTTGCCACCCTGGCGGCCGGTGACAGCTTGAGGGTGACAATCGCCACCACCGACACCCCCCACCTCGTACCCATCCCGTCCCAGTTGGAACAGCTCGTCGGCGGGCAGTACCAGATCCAGAGGACACCGGCCGCCCCCTCCTCGCTGACCGTGGAGCTCAACTCGCCCTGAACGGGCTGGTGCACGCCGCTGACTGCGCGGCTACCGCGTCCGAGCATTGCTCTAGGCCGGCAAGCTCAGGTAGGCCCAACAGCGTGTGCCGGAGACACTCCTCTTCGAACTTCAACGAGCTGGTGGCCCGCTTCGACACCGGTGCCGTGATCAGGAGGAGTTGTAGCGTTTGATCGGCTGGACCAATAGGAGGTGCTGCGTAGTGGGGTGGGAAGAAGCGGGACGAGGCTGGGGAGCCAGGGCATTGGACTGGGCCTACTTGAATGAACCCTACGCACGAGTGGCCAACGACCTCATCTTTGACCGCGTCCATGTAGGTGCCGGTACCCGTTACCTCGACATCGCCTGCGGCTCTGGTATGGCGGCAAATACGGCGCGGCGACGTGCTGCCGACGTGGCCGGCCTCGACGCCTCCGAAGCGCTGATCCATATCGCCAGGGCGCGCACTCCGGACGGAGATTTCCGGGTTGGCGATATGTTCGACCTTCCGTTCGCACCAGACAGCTTCGACGTGGTGACCAGTTTCAACGGCATCTGGAAGGGGTGTGAGCCGGCTCTCGTCGAGGCCAGACGGGTCCTGGCCCATGACGGGCGGCTGGGTCTGACTTTCTGGGGCCGCCTGGACCGGATCGGGCTCATGCCGTACTTCACGAAGGTGATCGAACTGTCGCCACCGAGCCACCAGTCAGCGAGTATGGAGCAAGGAGACACCGGGCGAGTCGGCGTGGTGGAGGACATGTTGGCCACAAGCGGCTTCGATGTGATCGAACGGGGCACCGTTGAGGCGATCAACGAGTGGCCGGACGTCGCCACTGCCGTCCGTGCCCTAGCCGCCGCCGGACCGGCGGTGCCGGCAATCGAGTTGGTCGGCTACGACGCCTTCTGCGCGGCATTGACAGAGACCCTTTCGCCCCTGTACGACCCGGATCTGGGGGTCCGCATCGTCTCGGAGTTGGGCTGGGTGACGGCGCAATCGTTGTAGGCAGACAAACATGTTGACCCCCCGGTCGCGGTGCATGAGGGTCGTTTCGAAGCCTGGGGGCCTGGGCACTGGTCACAGGCCCGCTGGTCCCCTCGACGCGATGGCCATCGCCAGCGGGTCACCCGGTCGCCCGGTGCCGCAGCACCTTCGCCGTCCCCGTGGCCACAGCGACGGTTCCGGTGAGAATTGGGATCAGAAATAATGCGGTATGCAGAGTCGTCGTTGAAGCGACTTCGCCGATGATGACGGGCCCCACCACGAAGCCGGCCCAGCCGCAGCCGGCCACCGCAGCCACCGCCTTTCCGGTGTTCACGTTGCCCACTGCTCCGGCTGAACTGAGGACAATCGGGATGACGCCTCCGAGTCCGGCGCCGAGCAAGGCGAATCCGACCAGCATGCTTGCTGGACGAGCGATAACCAGGCCGGCGACGAACCCGAGTGAAGCGATGGCGGCGAGCAACGGCAGCACATGGTGGGCGGTGAACCTGGTGAAGAGCCGATTGCCCGAGAGCCGAACGGCCATCATGGATAGGGCATAGCCCGCGTAGGCCAGTCCGGCGACCAGGGGCACGGCGTGGAGCGAGCTGTGGAGATAGACCGCGGCCCAGTCGGCTGCGGCCCCTTCGCACAACATGTCGGCGAAGGCGATGCCCCCGAGCACTATGACCGCACCCTGAAGCACGCCACCGCGCCTGTCTGGCCTGCCCTCTGACGACCTGAGGTCGCTACCCACTCGCCGGTCGGGGATCATCGACGTCGTAAGCCAGCCAACCACCAGGAGGCACGGTGCTGCCAGGACGAGCAGTTGCTCGCTCAGGGAAAGGCCCAGCCCCACCGCAGCTGCCCCGGTGACCGCACCGACCAGGGCACCCGTACTCCACGATCCGTGGAATCCTGGCATCAGCACGCGGCCCGAGAACCGCTCGACAGTGATGGCTTGGGTGTTCATCGACACGTCAAGCATTCCCTGGAAGAAGCCCCAGACCAGAAAGGCGACGAAGAACGAACCGAACGAACGGGTGAGCCCGATGAACGGTCCCGAAACGCAGTAGCCGAGAAGGGCCAGGCGCACCATCCGCCTGCTTCCCGCTGCCGGTAAGAGGTGGGCCACCACCACCATCGCCAGCATCGAGCCAATGGGGGCCCCGAGCAGCGCGATTCCGAGTCGGCCGTCACTCAGGCTGAGGCGCTCTTGCACCTGCGGGATGTGGGCCGTCCAGGAGGCGAACAGGAAACCGTGCACGAAGAACACGGCGATGACGGCTACCCGTGGCCAACGATCCGTCGCGGCTGGTGCCGCTGGTTGGTTCCGGGCCCGGATCGGTGTCAGACGCAGCGTACGTCGACTCCCGCCTCCCGCAACTCTTCCACCATCTGTTGGTCAGCCTCGGAATCAGTCAGGACGATGTCGATGTCGTCGAGATCGCAGATATGGCCGAACGCGACCCGGCCGAGCTTCGAGGAGTCGGCCACCGCGATCACCCGTTGCGAGGCTTTGGCCGCGGCACGCTTTACCGCCGTCTCGGCCAGTAGGTGAGTGGTGATGCCCGCCTTGGCGTCGATGCCACAGGGACCCATCACGCATGTGTCGAACCGGAGCTGCGAGAAAGAGAACTCGGTGAGACTGCCCATCAACGACAACTCGCCCGGACGGACTTCGCCGCCTGGGAGGAGAAGCTTGATGCCTGGGCACTCATGCAGCTCAAAGGCTGGCCTGAGAGCGAGCGGCATGACGGTCATCCGCCGGCTGCGAAGCGCTCGAGCCACCTCCATGGCGGTGGTCCCACCGTCAAGAATGACCGTTTCGCCGTCAGCCAGGAGGCTGGCCGCAGCTGCGCCTATTGTCGCCTTGGCCTCGCGGGCCTCAAGGGCCCGAAGGCCATACGGTGTCTCCTCGGCACTGAGAAAGATGCTCGCCGCGCCCCCGTGCACCCGTCGCAGGCCCCCACTGCGCTCCAGCGACTCGAGGTCACGTCGCACGGTCATCTCAGAGCATTCCAGGGCGGCGGCCAGCTCCCCCACCAACACCGGACTGCGTTGGCGGAGGGCCTGCATGATCATGTGCTGCCTCGTTGGAACATCCATAATGTTCAAACTACCATAATCAGTGTGCGTTCTCACACTGATTATGAGCAACCCTCGGTTAAGGCGGTGGTCTTCGACATCGGCGGCGTCCTACTCGATTGGGACCCTCGGCACCTGTACCGCAAATTGTTCGCGGACGAGGCCCAGATGGAACGGTTTCTGGCCGAGATCTGTTCGCCGGCCTGGCACGCGCCGCATGATCGGGGCGTGCCGACCGCGCCGTCATGCGCCGAACTCGCCTCCAGGCATCCCCAGTTTTCCCACTTGATCTGGGCATGGTCGAGACGCAGCGAGGAGATGATCGGTGGCGTCGACGCTGGATCGGTGGAAGTCCTCCAAGCAGTGAGAGAAACCGGCCTGCCCTGCTACGCCCTGACCAACATGGAGGCGGAGACGTATCCGCTCCGCCTAGAGCGATTTGCGTTCCTCGGTTGGTTTGACGGCACCGTCGTCTCCGGTCGGGAAGGGGTGGCGAAGCCCGATCCAGTCATCTTCATGCGGCTGCTCGACCGATTTGGCTTGGCGCCGAGGACGACATTGATGATTGACGACAAGAAGGAGAACCTCGAGACGGCCGGCAGCCTGGGTATCCAGACCGTCCTGTTCCGCTCGTCCCGCCAACTCCGAGCCGAACTCGAGTCCGCCGCGATTCTGCCCCGAACTCTCACCGCGCACTAGTGGCAGCGACGCCGATAGTGCCGAACGTCAGGCTCTCGGTTACTGGTCGATCGCAAGGCGAAGGTTCGCGTCCTGAGCGGTTTGTGGGCCGTAGGCACTCGTATTCAACCGTCAACATCGTCTCGGAGTTGGGCTGGGTGACGGCGCAATCGTCGTAGGCCCCGCCCAGCTAACCCACAGCCAACCCGCCAGACAGCCCGCAAGCGGCGAGGCCGTCCTTGCCCCTTGCCTACTTCACCTCTGCGGCCAGTTCGATGAGCGGTGCCAGCCGCCTCTTGGCGCGCCGGGTGATAGTCCACCCGGCGGCCAGCAACAGCGCCCATACCCCACCGGCGTACAGCGCTATGTGCTGGTCCTTGGTCACAAAGAGCAGCACCACGACGAGCACGATGAAGGCCAAGATAACCAGGTTCGTCCACGGTGAGCCGGGTAGGCGGAAGTCTTGGCGCGGCAGTAGGCCCTCTCGCACCTTGGTGCGGTACACGAGGTGGCTGATGGCCACCATGGCCCAGACCCAGAGCACGGCGACCGTCGCCACGCTGGTGATGTAGGAGAAGGCCTGGGCGGGAATGAAGATGTTGAGCACGATACCGATGAGGAGCACGACGCCCGAGACCATGATGGCCAACGCCGGCACCCGGGTACGGCTGAGGTCGCCGAGCCGTCGTGGCGCATGGTCATCGCCGGCCAAGGTGTAGAGCATGCGGGCGCTGATGAAGATGCCGCAGTTCGACGACGACAGCGCCGACGTCAGCACCACCACGTTGAAGATCGCCGCCGACCCCGGGATGCCGATGTCCTGCCAGGCCTGAACAAAGGGGCTCTCCCCCATCCCCACCTGGTTCCAGGGGATCAGCATGAGGATGACGACGATGGCGCCGACGTAGAAGAGCAGGATCCGCCAGGCGACGCGATTGATCGCCTTGGGCAGCTCTCGCCGGGGCTCTCGCGCCTCCCCGGCGGTGACGCCGATCATCTCGACGCCCAAGAAGGCGTAGGTCACGATCTGGAGCGCGACGAGCGGACCGAGCACCCCCTTGGGGAAGAACCCGCCTTCCGACCACAGATTGGCGGCGCCGTGATGGCCCAGGTGGTGGAGGCCGAAGGCCACAATTGCCAGCCCCGCCACCACGAAGGTGACGATGGCCAGGATCTTGACCAAGGCGAACCAGAACTCGATCTCCCCGAACCAGCGCACGGAAATCAAGTTGACCGAGACCAGCAGGACGAGGGCGATGAGGGCCGGAAGCCATTGGGGGGTGCCCGGGAAGAAGTACCGCACGTAGATGCCGATCGCCGTGATCTCCGCCATCACCGTGGTCATCCACATGAGCCAGTAGGTCCAGGCGGTGGCGAAGCCGGCCCAGGGACCGAGCATGGCACCGGCGTAGCTGGCGAAGCTGCCCGAGATCGGCCGGTCCATGGCCATCTCGCCGAGCGCCCGCAGCACCAAGAAGACGACCCCTCCTGCCACCACGTAACTGAGCACGACGGCCGGCCCGGCGTCGTGGATGGCATTGGCCGAACCGAGGAAGAGCCCGACGCCGATCGCTCCGCCGATCGCCATCAACTGGATCTGCCGATGCGAGAGCCCACGGGCAAGCTCTCGGGGCCTCGGCTCGGTCGGGTGGTCGGCAACCGGGGGGGACGGCTTCTCCGAGGAGGGCGAGGTCACCGGCCATAGTCGCTGTGTCGGTTCCCTGCGTCCGCCCGCACCATCTTCCCCTCTCGAGGCTCGGTCGAAGAGTAACACCGCGGGATAGCGTTTCCTTCGAGCCCACTGCTCACCGTGATCGGGCTCGCTTCGCGAGGTGACTGAAGTTGTGCGACGACGATAGGCAGTCTGACCTGCTGTGATGTAGGCGATGGAAGGTCGGACCAAGGCTTAAACGGCGGCAGTTGTGGAGCAGGTAGTGCCGGCTCAGGCTGGTTCCCAGCGCCACCCATCGTTGTCCTGACAAACGATCGCCTCGCCGTTCCCTGCCGTGCCGCTGGCCCCATGGTCCGAGTTCCGGCAGTACTCCCCGGGCTGGTAGCAGTTACCGCCATCG
>DASZLD010000027.1:0-11326 GCA_035552655.1 Acidimicrobiales bacterium | reverse complement strand
CAGAGGCACCAGAGGACGAGGCGCCAGAACCGTTCTTCGACCGGTTGGTCGAACGGGCGGTGTCCCGAGCGGCCGGTCCCCGACTGTCCTTTCGCTTGCTGCGCTGGTCCATTGTGGCCATACATGAATCATCGCAGGAGGGTGTATTACTCACTCAGGAGGTGCAGGCAGCAACAAGACGGAACAGGGGGGCCGATGGACGCAAGGCCGATGCGGGACAGAAGGCCGATGCGGGGCAGCGGCAGAGCTAGCTGGCCATGCCCACGATGGGCTTGTTGAGTGGTTGGCCACCCGTGGAACCTTCGAACACGGCGTCGCCGAAGGTGAAGATCCCACCGTCGGAAGCGACCATCCAGTAGCCGTTTCCGTCGTTGGTTGCGGCCAAGCCCACGATGGGCCGGTTCAGGGGCTGACCCCCCTCCGATCCGAAGAAGCCGGCATCACCCAAGGCGAAGATGCCGCCGTCTGAGGCGACCAGCCAGTAGCCCTTTCCGTCGTGTGAAGCGGCCATGCCCACGATGGGCTGATTGAGGTGCTGGCCGCCCTCCGACCCGAAGAAGCCAGCGTCGCCAAAAGTGAAGATGCCGCCATCGGAGGCGACCAGCCAGTAGCCCTGACCATCCGGGGTCGTGGCCATGCCCACGATGGGCTGGTTCAGGTGCTGTCCGCCGGTGGAGCCGAAGAAGCCGGCATCGCCGAAGGTGAAGATGCCGCCATCGGAGGCGACCAGCCAATAGCCGTTTCCGTCGGCCGAAGCGGCCATGCCCACGATGGGCCGGTTGAGGTGCTGACCCCCGGTGGAGCCGAAGAAGCCGGCGTCGCCAAAAGTGAAGATGCCGCCATCGGAGGCGACCAGCCAGTAGCCCTGACCATCCGGGGTCGTGGCCATGCCCACGATGGGCTGGTTCAGGTGCTGGCCGCCGGTGGAGCCGAAGAAGCCCGCGGCGCCGAAGCTGAAGATCCCGCCATCGGATGCTGCCAGCCAATAGCTAACCGTTGGCACTGCTGAGTACGTGTATAGAGCGGCGGAGGAGACGACGCTCGTTCCCGTCGGCGTTGTCACCGTTACCGGGACCGATCCCACGTTGCTTCCGGGGGGTACGGTCACGGTGACCGAGTTGGCTGTGCGAGCGGTCACGGTGGCCCTGGCCGAGCCGAACTGCACCGAGGTGGTCATAGCCAGATCTGACCCGGCGATCACCACCGTCCCGCCCCCGCTGAGGGGCCCCGCCGAAGGGCTGAGCCCGGTGACCGACGGGCAACCGCCTGTGGGCTGGAGGGCCGTGATCAGTGAGCCCGCCTTGGGCGTCCCCCATCCCGTGGCCCTGTCGTAGTGTGCCGTCGCCGCGTACACACCACCGTGGACGCCGAGAAGATCGTTGTTCCCCGCAGTGACGTCGGTGAAGGAGGGTGATGCGCTCGATCCAGCGGCGTACAGAGCCGGATTGATGAGACCGGCCGGAGCACTGCATCCTTGATCAGTCACGGCCGTCAGCGCCGCCCACAGGGGGGCACCGGCGCTGGTTCCCCCGACGGCAACCCACCCGCCCTTCCAGAGGACCATGTAGCCGTGGGCCGGATCGGCCGACGCCGACACGTCGGGAACCGTTCGACAGGACTGCGTGCCCGAGCCCGAGCTCAGCGGGCAGGCCGTGGGTGTCGTCGTCGTGCCCGGACCGGTCTGCGACGACGGCTGGGTCCAGTTGGACGAGACGCCACCACCACCTGCCCCGTACCTGTCGTTCCACACCGTCTCGGTCGAAGCGCCCCCGGACCCCGACAGCGAGAGGGAGGTACCGCCCACCCCGGTGACGGTGGGCTGGCTGGCCGGGTCGTCCACGGCCAGACCGGTCTGGCCCTCGAAGCTGCAGTCTTCCGACCCGGAGTCGCCCGCGGCGGCGAAGATGGTCTGTCCCTGGGCCGCCGCCACCTTGAAGATGGTGTTCTCGGCGCTCGCTGCTTGCTGGGTGAACGCCGACTCGCACAAACCCCAGCTGGTGGTGAGCACCTGGGCGGAATCGCTCTGCACCATGGTGTTGTAGACATCGATCCCCGAGCTGGTCGGCGGCCCGGTGTAGACCTTGATCGAGGAGCCGGGGGCCAGTCCGGCGACGTTCTCGATGTCCAACGCGGCTTCCACGCTGCCGGCGCCGGACCCCGCTCCCCCGTCGACCGGAATATTGGTGACCGGATTCGAGATGCCGTAACAGGTCTCGTAAGCCTGGACGTCACTGGGCAGGTAGGGCTCGAGCTCGAAGATGCCCACGGTGATACCGGCTCCCAGGCGACCCTGCCCGTAGAGGCTCGAGAGCCCGTAGGCCCCGGCAATCGTGTTGGCGGTATACGAACCGAAACTGGTGGCGGCCGAGGTGGCCGCGCTACATGGCGTGGGCCCCGATGCGTTCGCCTGTTGCGCCAAGGGGCCTGCTGTCGGTGCAGTCCCACCACTATCGGGGCTTTCCGTGGTTCCCGTGGGCCCGAACGAGGCCTGAGGTTCCGGCTGGGCCACGGTGCTCAGTCCCACCAGACCCTGAATCGAGCTGGCCAGGGATGCGGGCACCGTCGGGTTCTGAGTGTTCGCTCGAGCCAGCCGACCGCTGGGCAACTGGGTGTTGACCAGGTTGACGGCAAAGGCCCGTTCGATCTGATCCGTGGTCCCGGTCGCCGGGATCAACAGCCCGTCGCTCGACGTCTCACCCACTTGCAGCCCCGACGCAGACAGCCAGTCCCGGACCGAAGCGATGGTCCCGGCCGTCGGGCCGAACATGGGGCCGAACGCTCCAGCGTTCAGATAGTGGTGGTAGGTCGGGGACCCCGGGGTGGTTACCCCGTTGACGAAGGCATCGAAGGCAGCCTCGTCTCGCGGCTTGAGGGCCACATCAACAGTCAGCGGGGTCGAGGCGTTGGTCGGCCCGACCACCGCCGTCCCGTTGGGCAACGGTGGGATGGAGCCTGGCAATTGGGTGGTCTGGCCGCCGCCTGCCGCCAAAGGAGTCGGCGTGGTCGCATTGGTCGGTGGGATCGCAGTCGAACCGGTTGATGGGGTGGGGGTGCTGGCCGAAGAGGAAGGGGATGAAGAGGTGGAAGGGTTGGTGGATGGGGTAGTAGGGACCGTGCCCTCGGTGGTGGATGTGGTCGCCGAGCTCGGGGCGGTCGTGGTGGAAGAAGCGGTCGTGCTGGCAGAAGATCCGCCCGTTGCTCCTGGTGACCATGTCGCAGGCACGGAGGGTGTCGCTGCCCCCGCCGGAGCCACGCCGATGACCGTGCCCATGCCGGCCAACACCAAGACCGACGCCGCGGTAGCGGCAGCTCGGCTTCCCATCCGGCCGCGACCCGACCTCTGGGACCTGGGACGGGCCCGCACGAACCGGATCACGGCGGACAGTCTGGCTCAACCAGGTGCCCGCGTGTCCTCACGGCTCGTCAGGCTGTTTTCGTGCGGCCACGTCCCCATTTCCTCACCGCTGGTCAGGCACGGCTCATACGGCGCCTCAGGCCTCGTCAGAGCCCCCGCCCTCGTCGAGGGGCCCGGACGCACCGACCTCCTCGGCAGCGCCAGAACCACGGCTCTCCTCGTCGTCCCCGGACGCCGTTCCCGCTTCGCCCCGCCACCTGCGCAACCGCTCGGCCACCACCGCTTCGTGGCCGCGATCGCTGGGCTCGTAGTAGCGGGTGTCCCCCAGCTCGGGGGGCCGGTACTGCTGATCGGTCCAGGCCCCGGGTTCGTCGTGGGGGTAGACGTAGCCCTTCCCGTGCCCGATCGAACCCGCGCTCTGGTAGTGCGAGTCACGGAGATGGGCGGGCACGTCGCCCCGAGGCCCTTGGCGCACGTCCTGTTGGGCCCGGCCCAGGGCCACGGTCACCCGGTTCGACTTGGGCGCGCAGGCTAGATGTACCACCGCCTGAGCCAGATTCAGCTGGGCCTCGGGCAACCCCACGAACTCAACCGCTCGGGCGGCAGCATCGGCCACCACCAGGGCCAGCGGATCGGCCTCGCCGATGTCCTCGCTGGCCAGGATGACCAGACGCCGGGCGATGAACCGGGCGTCTTCCCCCGACTCGAGCATCCGGGCCAACCAGTACAGGCCGGCGTCGGGATCCGAGCCCCGCACGCTCTTGATGAACGCGCTCACCTGGTCGTAGTGGTCGTCCTCGCCGTAGTGGTGCAAGCGGGTATGGCGGGCACGCTCGACGTCCTCGATGGTCACGGCGTGCTCGCCGGCCAGGGCCAACGCCACCTCCAAGGTGGTGAGCACGGCCCGGGCGTCGCCGTCGGCCAACCCGACCAGAGCGGCCACCGCGTCGCGCTCGGCCTCGGCGTCTTCGGCCTTCAAGCCGCGCGCTACCACCTCGCCCAGCTCCTCGTTGCTCAAGGGCTCCAGCCGCCACAGCGTCGACCGGGACAACAGGGGCGCGTTGACTTCGAAGAACGGGTTCTCGGTGGTGGCCCCGATGAGCACCAGCAGGCCCTCCTCCACCGACGGCAGCAGCGCATCCTGCTGGGCCCGGTTGAACCGGTGCACCTCGTCGAGAAAGAGGATCGTGCCGCGGCCCTGTTCGCCCAGGCGCCGCCGGGCGCCCTCCACCACTTCGCGGACGTCCTTCACCCCCGCGGTCACAGCCGAGAGGGGAATGAATTCCTTGGCCGTGGCTGTGGCCACCACCGAGGCCAGGGTGGTCTTCCCCGTACCCGGCGGGCCCCACAAGATGGCCGAGGTCAGCCGATCCGATTCGATCAGCGCCCGCAGCGGCGCCCCCGGCCCCACCAGGTGGGCCTGGCCGATGATGTCGTCCAGGGTCCGCGGCCGCAGCCGGGCGGCCAGGGGCGCCCGCGAGGCCAGACGCTCTTCCGCCGCCCCGGAGAACAGGTCGTCGGCGGCCACAGTGAACCGGCCGCTCAGTCTTTGCGGGGCGCGAGCCGGAGCCCGAGTTCGGCCAGGGCGGTGGCGGCCAGCGGCTTGGGCGCCCCGGTCATGGGGTCCGACCCCGACTGGGTCTTGGGGAAGGCGATGACCTCCCGGATGCTGTCCTCGCCGGCGAAGATGGCCACCAAGCGATCGATCCCCACTGCGAATCCAGCGTGCGGCGGGGCGCCGTAGCGGAAGGCCCCGAGCAAGAACCCGAAGCGGGACTCGGCCTCCTCGGGGGTGATACCGAGCACGGCGAACACCCGGCTCTGGATATCGGCTCGATGGATCCGGACGCTGCCCGATCCCAGCTCCCACCCGTTGAGGACCAGGTCATAGGCCTGCGACCGGACCGATGCCGGATCCGACTCCAGCCGGTCCATGTCATCGGGGTGGGGCATGGTGAAGGGATGGTGGGCAGCCACGGGATTGCCGTCGGCGTCCACCCCGTCGAACATGGGGAAGTCCACGATCCAGACGTAGCGGAACGGTCCCTCGCTCACCGGCCGGGACCCGAGCTCCACCCGCAGTTGGCCGAGCACGGTGCAGGCCAGCCGGTGCTCGTCCGCCACCACCAGGATCAGGTCCCCGGCGGCAACCTCCATGGTGGCGATGAGGGCGGCGCGCTCCTCGTCGGACAGGAACCGGTCGAGCGGCGAATCGAGCCCCAGGGCATCACCGGCACCGGCACCCTCGGCCCCACCGGCACCCTCGGCACCCTCAGCCGACGTCACCCGGAACCAGGCCAGCCCCTTAGCCCCCAGCTGTTTGGCCTTGTCGGTCAAGTTGTCGAGCTTGGAGCGGGTCAGCGTCGACCCGCCCTCGAGCCGGATGGCCTTCACGGTCGGCGCGCTGAACGCCTTGACCTCGGTCTTCTCGAACACCGCCGACAAGTCGACCAGCTCCATGCCGAAACGGAGGTCGGGCTTGTCGGTGCCGAACCGGTCGAGCGCGTCCGACCACGTCATCTGCTCGATGGACGGCGGGCGCTCCCCCGTCGCCACCTCGGCCGCATCGAGCACGGCCTCGGAGACGAAGGCCAGCACATCGTCCTGGCCCACGAAGGACGCCTCCACGTCGAGCTGGGAGAATTCGAACTGCCGGTCGGCCCGGAGGTCCTCGTCCCGCATGCAGCGAGCGATCTGGAAGTAGCGGTCCATGCCCGCCACCATCAGGAGCTGCTTGGCCAGCTGGGGACTCTGGGGCAGCACGTAGAACGAGCCCTGGTGCAAACGGCTGGGCACGGCGAACTCGCGTGCTCCTTCAGGGGTGGGCGCCCACAGCAGGGGCGTCTCCACCTCGCAGAACCCCTGGCGAACCATGGCCGAGCGCAGCGCCGCGTTGACCTGGGCCCGCAGTCGGAGGTTGGCCTGCATCCGGGGTCGGCGTAGGTCGATGAACCGGTTTCGGAGCCGGACGGGCTCGTCGGCATCCACGCGATCGTCCACCGCGAAGGGGGGAGGCTCGGCCACCGACATGACCTCGACGGTGCAGTCGCCGATCTCGATCTCGCCGGTGGGCAGTTCGGGGTTCACCGTTCCCTCGGGTCGGTGGCGGACCACGCCCTCGACGGCGATGACGTACTCGCTGCGGACATCCACCGTTCCCGGCACCACGCACTGCACGATGCCGGTGTGGTCACGGAGGTCGACGAAAGCCAGGTGCTCTCCGTGCTCCCGGCGCTTCCCCACCCACCCGCACAGTCGCACGGTGGTGCCGACTTCGGCCGTGGCAACCCGCCCGCACAGATGCGTGCGCATCGACGTGGCGTCACTCGTCCCGACGATGTCCTCGGGCGATGCCGTCATGGTGAGTCCTCTCGAGTGGACTCGGCCACTGTGCTCTCCGGTGTGGGCTCGGCCACTGTGTCTACTTGAGTGGGCTCGGCCACTGTGCTCTCCTTCACGTCACTGGGCGGAACGACGAACAACGTCGACCACCTCAGTTCTGGACACGGTCTGCTGGGTGCCTTCACCCCGGAGGGGCCGCACCGACACGGTGCGCGCCGCCACCTCGTCGGGGCCCACGATCAGGGCCAGCCGGGCCCCGGACTTGTCGGCCGATTTCAACTGTGACTTCATCGACCGCCCGTCGAAGGCGCGGTCGGCCCGCAGGCCGGCCCGGCGCAGCTCGGCGGTGAGGTCTCGAGCCGATTCCCCTCCGGTCACGTCGACCACATAGGCATCGAGCACCGGGGGCGATACCGAGAACACGCCCTCGGCATCACAGGCCAGCAGCACCCGCTCGATGCCGATACCGAAGCCGATGCCCGGTGTGGCCGGGCCGCCCAGCATCTCGACCAGGCCGTCGTAGCGGCCTCCCCCGCCGATGCCGTTCTGGGCCGCGTCCAGGGCTTGGGATGCGAACTCGAAGGTGGTCCGGGTGTAGTAGTCGAAGCCGCGGACCAGCCGGTGGTCGAGCTCGTAGGGGATGTCCAGCGCTTCCAGGCCGGCTCGGACCCGATCGAAGTGCTCCCGGCACGGGCCACACAGATGGTCGACCAGACGGGGGGCATCGGCGGTGGCCTTGCGGCACGCCTCCCGTTTACAGTCCAGGACCCGCAGGGGGTTGGCCTCGAGCCGTTCCTGATGTTCGGGGCACAGCTCGTCCCGCCGCTCGGCCAGGTAGGAGCGCAGCAGCTCGATGTACGCGGGGCGGCACTCGGCGTCGCCCATCGAGTTGAGCTTCAGCGTGTAATCGGTCAGTCCCAGGGCACTGAACAGTCCGTGGGCCAGACCGATCACCTCGACGTCGAGGTCGGGGTCCTCAGGGCCCAGCGCCTCCACCCCCAGCTGGTGGTGCTGGCGATACCGGCCCGCCTGGGGACGCTCGTAGCGGAAGGCCGGTGTGGCGTACCACGCCTTCCACGGCAACGGTGGTCGGTGCTGCACGTAGGCGCGCACGATGGGGGCGGTGCCTTCGGGCCGGAGGGCCAGGGTACGGCCGCCCCGATCCTGGAACTCGTACATCTCCTTGCCCACCACGTCGCTCGCCTCGCCGATGCCCCGGCGGAAGACCTTGACGTCCTCGAACAATGGGGTATGGGCCAAGCCATAGCCCGCCGCCTCGACCAGGCCGGCGAAGGTGGCCAGCAGTGTTTCCCACCGGCTCGACTCGGGCCACAGGACGTCATGGGTCCCACTCGGGGCGCGCGCCGCCGCGGTGTCGTCGCTCATCGGCGCTCAGTCCTTCTTCCCGGGCAGGATGCGGTAAGCGTCGTAGACGGCGTCGAGATGACGGATCGAGTTGAGCACCGACTCCAGGTGGTTGGCATCGCCCAGCTCCACGTCGAAGCGCATGCGGGAGATCCGGTCCGAGTCGGTCTGGGTGTTGGCGGCCAGGATGTTGAGATGGTGCTCGGACACCACCTCACTCACGTCGGTGAGCAGACGCGACCGGTCGATGGCCACCACCTCGATGGTGGCCACGAAGACTCCGGAGGAGCGATGGTCCCACTCCACCTCGATCAGCCGCTCCCGGGACCGACTGGCCAACGAGGCGGCATTGGAACAGTCGGCGCGGTGGACGGACACTCCCCGACCCCGGGTGACGAATCCGATGATCTCGTCGCCGGGAACGGGCGTGCAGCATCGGGACAGGCGCACCACCAGGTCGTCGAGACCCTCGACATAGACGCCGACGTCCGATCGTTGCCCCGGGCGCCCCGCCGTGGACTGGCGTCGTGCGGTGACCGGCAGCTGCTCGTCGTAGACGCCGCCCCGGAGCTCGCGCATCAGGCGCTGGGTCACGGCTCGGGCCGAGATCCGATTGTCGCCGATCGCCGCGTGCAGGGCGTCGAGGTCGGCGTAGTTCAGGGTCTCGGCCAGCTCGACCAGCGCATGGTCCGAGGCCAGTTTCTGGACGGGTAGCCCCTCCCGGCGCAACTCCTTGGTCAGCTCCTCCCGGCCGATCTCGATGGCGTCCTCCCGCCGCTCCCGCGAGAACCACTGGCGGATCTTGGTCCGGGCCCGCGACGACGCGGCCAGGTTGAGCCAGTCCCGGGACGGCCCAGCCGTGGGTGCCTTGGAGGTGATGATCTCCACCGTGTCCGCCGAGTTCAACGTGGTCTCGAGCGGCACCAGCCGGCCGTTCACCGTGGCCCCGACACAACGGTGCCCAACCTCGGTGTGGATGGCGTAGGCGAAGTCGACCGGGGTGGCGTTGGCCGTCAGGGCGATGACCTTGCCCTTGGGCGTGAAGACATAGACCTCGTCTTGTTCGAGGTCGAGCTTGAGGGCCTCCAGGAATTCGATCGGATCGGTGGTCTCGTTCTGGAAGTCGGCGATCCGCTGCATCCACTCGATCTCGGCGATGGTCGACGAGGTCTCTCGGGCCAGTGCCTGTCGCTCCGCCCGCCGGTCGGCCTCGGCCGTGTTCGAGCTGCCGCGGCCCTTCTTGGAGGATTTGGGCCCCTTGGTCGGCCCGGCCTGCTTGACCGGGTCGCCCGTCCTGGTGCGGGTGGCATCGCCCCCGGCCTGGCCGGACCCGCCGCCCTCGCCGCGGACCTCCGCACCCGGGTCGGCCAGCACCTGCGTGTCCCCCGACGCCTTGGCCTTGGCGTTCTTCTCGCGAGCGGACTTGTCGGGACCGTCGCGCCCCGGCTTCTCCTTGTAACCCCAGTGGGCGGCAATCCCGTACTCGGCTCGGCGATGCATCTCGTGCGTCCGCACCTGGACCTCGATTGGCTTCCCGTCCAGCCCGATGACGGTGGTGTGCAACGACTGGTACAGGTTGAACTTGGGCGAGTTGATGTAGTCCTTGAACCGTCCCTGGACCGGAGGCCAGATGGCATGGATGGAGCCCAGTGCGGCCCAACAGTCCTTCTCCGCCTCGACGATCACCCGCATCCCGACCAGGTCGTAGAGGTCATCGAACTCCTTGCCCCGAACGACCATCTTCTCGTAGATGCTCCACAGGTGCTTGGGCCGGCCGGTCACCTCGGCGTTGATCCCCGAGCCGTGCAACCGCTCGCGCACGGCCACCAGGACCCGGGCCAGGTACTCGTCCCGGAGAGGCGCTCGGCTGGCCACCATCTGTTCGATCTCGGCGTAGCGCTTGGGGTGCAAGGTGGCAAAGGCCAGGTCCTCCAGTTGCCACTTCACCTCCTGGATACCGAGGCGGTGGGCCAAGGGCGCGTAGATGTCGAGCGTCTCTTGTGCCGTCCGGTGCTGCTTCCATTCCGGCATCACCGAGAGGGTGCGCATGTTGTGCAGCCGGTCGGCCAGCTTGATGATCAACACCCGCCAGTCATCGGCCATGGCCACCAGCATCTTGCGGACGGTGGCCGCCTGTTGCGCCTCTTTGGAGTCGAACTGGAGCCGGTCCAACTTGGTCACGCCCTCGACGATGGCGGCCACGGCATCACCGAAGTCGTGCTTGATGACCTTGTTGGTCACGCCGGTGTCCTCCACCGCGTCGTGCAGCAAGGCGGCGGCGATGGTCTGGGTGTCGAGGCCCAACTCGGCCACGATGCCGGCCACGGCAATGGGATGGGTGATGTAGGGCTCGCCCGACCGCCGCATCTGTCCGGCATGGGCCACGGCGGCCGTCTCCGCTGCTCCTTCGATCATCGCCGTGTCCTCGTCGGGATGACGGCGGAGAAACGCCTCGATCACCTTGGCCAGCAGATCGGCCTCAGTCTGGTCCAGCGCGCTCTCGACCTGGGCTTCTCGCCCCTTCGTCTCGGTCCCCTCCAGAGGGGCTCGCGCAGCCAACGCCATGCCTACACGGTACCTGGAGGGCGGCACGCGTCGGAACCACACCGAAGGGCGCAGTCCGAGGCCGACACCAAGGGCAGCGATGGGTGTTCCCACCCGCTGGCCCCCGACACTCGCTGGTCAGCGACGCTTGCCCTTGCCGCCTTTGCCCTTCCCCTTGCGAGGACGAGGTGGCGGCCGGGTGCCGGCGGGGCGGTTCGACCCGCCTCCCGGCGACGAAGTCCGGGCTCCTTGGCCCTTGGCCGTGGGCTGCGCGCTCTTGGCTGCACCTGGGCGCGCCGTTCCCGTGGCGGTCGCCTGACGCGCTGCTCCCCGGGATGCTCCGGGGCGGATGACACCGGTGTTCTGGGGCCGCCCCCGGCCGCCCCCACGGGTGGCTCCGGCGGTGGACATGGCTGCGACAGCGGAGGGCGTGAGGGCCCCCAACCGGTCGCCCCGCGTCTCCAGCCGCTGACGAATGGTCACGTAGCGAGGCTCTCGCTCTTTCATCATGGCCAGCAGCGGAGAGGCGATGAAGATGGACGAGTACGCCCCACTGGTGAGCCCGATGACCAGGGCCAGGCCGAAGTCCTCCAACGAGGTCGCCCCCAGGATCACCGAGCCGACCACCAGCACCGACAACACCGGGATGATGGCCACCATCGAGGTGTTGATGGATCGGGCCAACGTCTGGTTCATCGACAGGTTGACCGTCTCGGAGTA
>DASZLD010000026.1:0-5114 GCA_035552655.1 Acidimicrobiales bacterium | reverse complement strand
GTTGCCGCCGAGAGCCGGGTCGTGCGTGCCCTCCAACAGGCGTTGGTCGAGCGGAG
Organism: Acidimicrobiales bacterium; assembly: GCA_035552655.1. Classification (GTDB taxonomy): domain Bacteria; phylum Actinomycetota; class Acidimicrobiia; order Acidimicrobiales; family RAAP-2; genus DASXMT01. The sequence continues at coordinate 5,058 of DASZLD010000026.1, read as the reverse complement.
ACTCGATCCGGACCAGGTCTCGGCCAAGGCCTACTGGCGGCGGGGTCTACCCAACACCGAGCGCGGGGAGCCGACAGCGAAGGCTGAGATCGACGAACGTCGGAATCAGTGCCGGCGATTCATCCGGCAGGAGTGACAGTGGGCCTTCCGTGGACCAGGACCTCGCGGCGCAGGACCAGCGTCAACGCGGCCGCGCCGGCCAGCACCACGAAGGCCATGGCCTCGACGATCAGTGATGACGTGGCGTAGGGAGCGCTGAGGCTGTCCTGAAAGCCGAACAGGCCGACGTACACCGAGAGCAACAGACCACCGATGGTGCCGATGGCGAACAGTACAGCCCCGGCCAGCACCACCAGCCGCCGGAATACGGCGACCAGGACGGCCAGGACGATGCCGACGATCCCCTGGACCAGAAAGAGTGGGCCGATGGTCGGTATGTGCTGATAGCTCTGTGACCACAAATGGAGATGGATGACCGCAGACAGCACCAACAGAATGGCACCGATCCACGCCAGTCCACTCACGATCGGACCGGGCGAACCCATGAGGCTTACCATCCGGCCCCCCAATCTCGACGGGCGAGGATCCGTTCCGCGACTCTCCAGTGGTGTGGTTTGGCTCATGTCACTAGTTCGGAGCCAGAGCGGAGTTGGATGGTGTCGAGACCGGGAGGAGTGGCCTGGCCACCGCACTCGGTTGGCTACGGGGTCGAGGAGTCCGGCGGGGCCAAGCGGCCAGAGCCAACAAGACGATTGACGGCGCGGTGCCCGGATCGGTGGCGCCCCAGTTCAGCACCCCACCGAGCCCTTGCCCCACCACCCAGAAGACCACGGAGATCCCGATGCCCAATCCCAGCCAACGTCGGGGGTTATGCCTGTCGAGCAACCAACCCACCGCCACCGACAGCTCCACCAGGCCGAGAACCGCAGCCGCCGTGGCCGGATGGCGGAGCACCAGGTCGGCCGAGCCATGGGAGGCCCGGGCCAGGAACGACCGCTGACCACTCGAGGATTCCTGAAATCCAGCCCGGAAGACCTGGCCGGTGGCGTAGACGAAGGGCAGCTGAAGCACGGCCGCCCCCATCCAGTAGATCGACCAGCAGGCCGCCCATGAGCGCCTGGCCACCGGGCGGGTGGACCGACCGTCTTTGGCCGGCCAGGCCAAACCGGCCAACGTTCCGTACAGCACGGCCGCGCCGGGAGCACCGAACAGGGCCATGGCGAAACCGGTCGGCAACATGCCCAATCCTTCTCCGATCAGCCAGATGGTCGCCGACCACAGGATGGAGACAAGCAGTGCCCCGCGGACTCGGAACCCGATGATCAGGGCGATGCCGATCGTGCCTTGGAGCAGCGCCGATGCCAGGTTCCACCAGGGCCAGTGGGCCACGAACGGGCTGATGCTCGAGAAGACGGCTCGGTTCTCCCATCCCGGTGCCCCCATGACGGACTGGGCCAGATCACCGAGGGGAAAGTCCCGGGCGAAGTTCGGCGCCTCCAGCTGTAACAGGGCGTCCAGGAGCCACAGCCACCCGAGAGCCAGCTGGAGCCCCCGTCGACCGATCAGCCGGCTGGTCCACCGATCCGTCCGGCCAGGTGGGTCCGGGGCTTGGGCCGGCACCTCGACCGTGTGCGTCAATGGAGATCGAGCGGCCAACCCGATGCTCATGGGGCCGTTGCCCGTGACCGGAGGATCAGACGTCCCACCACGATCGAGAGCTCATAAAACGCCAGGAGGGGCACGGCCAAAGCCAACATCGAGAAGGGGTCCGAGCTCGGCGTGATGATTCCGGCAAAGGCAACCAGCGCCACAATCGCCCATCGGCGCCACGACGACAAGCGCTGGGGTGTGACCACCCCAGCGATCTGTAGGAACACCAGCAGAACGGGGAGCTCGAAGGTGATGCCGAACGCAGCCATCATCAACAGCAGCAAGCCGATGTAACTACTCGGACTGTAGATCTGCCGCAACGAGGGCCCTCCGATGGTTCCCAAGAACTGCAGCGTGTGGGGGAATACGGCATAGGCGACCGCAGCTCCGCCCAGAAAGAGGAGGAGAGAGGAGGCCACGAACGGGTAGGCATAGCGCTTCTCGCCGGGATTCAGCCCGGGAGCGATGAAACGCCACACCTGCCACAACAGGAGCGGCGACATCAGCACGATCCCGCCGTAGGCAGCAACCTTCACCCGGATCGAGAGGCCGTCGAGGGGTCCGGTCACGTAGAGGTTGCAGGAGTGACCCGGTGCCACCGTGTGGCAGTAGGGAGTAAGCAAAGCGCCCAGCACGTGATCGAACAGCACGAACACGACGATGGCCCCGACGATGACGGCGGCCACCGAGATGAGGAGCCGGTTTCGCAGCTCGGCCAGGTGTCCGAGCAAGGGCATGCCGGTAGCCGGTGTCGAGGGAGTGCCCTGGCGAGGGCTGTCGATGGTAGGGAGGTGGAGGGCCATGATGAGTGTGGTTCACGGTTCACGCCGGAACGACGGCGCTAGTTCGGTGACCGGCCTCGGTCGACGGATGCGGAATTCGGCGACGCACCGGTAGAGACGGTTGCAAACGGGCTGGTACCCACCAGGGGGGTGTCGTGGGACGGACCGGTGCCGCCGCTCTGGGTCGGCTCCCGGAACGAGACGTCTATGGAGCCGGGGACCATCACGGCATCAGTACCCCGGTCGGCCTGTTCATGCTCCGCCCCGCCGGCACCCGAGAGACCGGCCGCCCGGTAAAGGGCCCGTCGCGGATCGGTGACAGCACTCACCTTGCCGAAAGTCTCCCGGGCAGTCCGCAGCTCATCGCCGAAGGGAAGGTCCCCCGTGAACTTCTTGGCTTCGGTCTCCAGTGAGGCCCGCATCCTCTGAAGGTCCTTCAGCAGCGCCGAGATCTTCCGAGCCGCGGCCGGGAGCTTGTCGGGGCCGAGGACCACGAGGGCCACGACGGCGATGAGCAGCAGTTTGGCCGGATCGAGTGAGAACACGGCTCGCTCAACCCTTCACGGTGAGCATGCCGGTCATGTACTGGTGAATGTTGCACATGTACGGGTAACTGCCGGCCGAGCTGGGGGCGGTGAACGTCACCGTCTTGCCTGCGCCGATGTCACCGGTGTTGAACTTCTTGTCGTTGGCCGTCACTGTGTGGGCCACCGAGTCCTTGTTGGTGACGGTGACCTTCTCACCCGGGGTTACCGTGATCTTGGCCGGCGAGAAGCTGAAGTTCTGGATGGTGATGGTCGCCGATCCGCCTGTCGACGGCGAACCGCCCCCCGAGCTCGCCCCCCCCGAGGCAGTGGTGCTGGTGCTGGAGCTGGAGGCGCCGGAACTGCAGGCGCCGGCCAGGACGGCCACGCCGAAGAGCGCAACGGCGACCAGACCCACCTTCCGGTGGGGTCGGGCCTTCGCCCCGATGGATCGTGGCGACCGATGACCCGTGGCTTCGATATCGGGTGTCTGTTTCAGGTACCTGGTCATTTGAGACCTCCGTTGCACAGGGCGGGATCAGGAGACGAGATGGTCGGCAGGGACCGTGACCGTCGTGGGAGTGGCGGGCACCGTCGACGCGTGGACCGGGGTACTGGCCGGGACGGGCGAGACCACGGCCACGGGCTCGGGGTGCTCTTCGGTTGCTCGCTTGAGCTCGGTCTTGGCCTGGCCGATGGACCGGGCCAGCTTTGGAAGCTGGGTGCTGCCGAACAGCACTACAACCACCACCAGGAGGATGATGAGAGAGTCAGGACCTGCGATCGAGGCGATCATGGAAGGCTCCTTTCGAGAGCGGAAGATATGGGTGGTGCCGATGGGTGACCTGCGCCGGCGCGAGGAGGGGAGCCACGCACCGGCGCAGGTTGGAATTTCGCGCTCAGGCCGCCATGGAGGTCGGGTTGAACGCGAGTGGGGTTCCCGAAGTCGTCTGGGCTCCGGGGTACATGCCCAGCACGAAATACAGGATGGCTGCATGCTGCATTTCGACCGGGGCAATGGTGGAAGCCACCTGGATCGCCTTTTTGCTCTTCAACATCGAGGCCTCGGCCTGGTAGGTCTGGGCGGCGATGTTCTCGAGCATCAATGCCAGCTCGCCGAGCTGGGTGACGTTGGTCACCTTGCCGAACGCGGTCTGAACGGTCGGGGTCAGCTTGGGATCGGTCACCGTGACCGCCTTCTTGCCACTGCCGGTCAGCAGGCTGTTCCACGCCGCAGCGTGGGAGGTGTGCTGGGTCAGCACCGTTTGGGCGAACGTGACCACCGCAGGGGGAACCGTGCCCAGCTTGCCCGCCGTCGCCGCGCTGATCGCGCTCTGGTAGGCGTAGATGGCCAGGTTCTCCAAGCTGGCGGCCAAGGCGGCCACAGCCAGGTCACCCGACAGCCCCTTTTCGGGGTTGCCACTGGTGGCCGGGGTCACCGATGCCGAAGTGGCCGCGGCGGCCAGGCCCGGCGTAGCGCCGACAGCGGCGAGCACGCCCGCACCGGCAACGGCCCCGCCCACGCCGAGGAGGAAGGTTCGCCTACTCGTAGGCTTGCTCGTCCCCGAGCGGATCTGGTCATGCCATTCGGCCATGCTCGTCTGGAGGGCCGGGACGCCCTGATCGTTGTGCATCTGATCCAGATCCTCGGTCATCTCGAGTATCTCGGCCTCACTGGTCGCAATCTCGTGGCGTCTGATTCTCACTTGACGGCTCCTTGGTTAGCGGGGGCGGCTGAATTCGTCGGATAGAAGGCATTGGGGAAGCCGACACTGCCAGCCGCGGCCGGGAGTGAAGCCACGTTGGTCGGCGTGAGCGTGATCAACTGCGGAGCGCCGGCGGCGAGCAACGCTTGGACGGCCAGTAGGACCGCTGCATGCTGCGCCTCGATGCCCATGATGGACGCCATGAGCGCCTTGTTGGACTTCGACTTCAAATTGGGCACGTCATTGACGTAGGTCTCGGCCGCGATGTTCTCGAGCTCGAGAGCAAGGGAGACAACGGCGGCGGAGCCTTGGGTGGCCGAAGCTCCACTCAACCCGGCGACTGCCTTGTTGACCACGGGCACGAATGCTGGGTCCGGCTTGTTCTGGGTCTTCGCT
>DASZLD010000025.1:0-2278 GCA_035552655.1 Acidimicrobiales bacterium | reverse complement strand
GGGAAGCCCATGGCCTGGTAGATGAGGCCGGAGTAGAAGTCGACGTTGGGGTACAGCTTGCGGGAGATGAAGTAGTCGTCGGAGAGGGCAATCTCCTCCAGCTTGAGGGCAATGTCGAGAAGCGGGTTCTTCCCGGTGACCTCGAACACCTGGTCCGCGATCTTCTTGATGATGGTGGCCCGGGGGTCGTAGCTCTTGTAGACGCGGTGGCCGAATCCCTGGAGGCGACCGCCGGTCCCTTCTTTCACCGAGGTGACGAAGTCCTGGACATTGTCAATGGACCCGATCTCGGTGAGCATGCGGATGACCGCTTCGTTGGCACCGCCGTGACGAGGACCGTAGAGGCCGGCGGCGGCGGCGGCGGTGGCCGAATAGGGGTCGGCATGGGACGAACCGACGACCCGCATGGCCGTGGTCGAGCAGTTCTGCTCGTGGTCGGCATGCAGGATGAAGAGCACGTCGAGGGCTCGGGCCAGGACGGGGTCGGCCTCGAAGCGGGGCTCGGCCGTCTTCCACATCATGGACAAGAAGTTGGAGGCGAACTCGAGCGAGTTGTCGGGGTAGACGAAGGGCATGCCCACGCTGAAGCGATGGGCGGCGGCGGCCAGCGTGGGCATCTTGGCGATGAGCCGGATGATCTGCTTGTCGCGGGACTCGGCGTTGAAGATGTCCTTGGCGTCGAGGTAGAAAGTGGACAGCGCAGCCACGGCCGATACCAGCATGCCCATGGGGTGGGCGTCGTAGTGGAACCCGTCCAAGAAGCGCTTGCGCACGTTCTCGTGGATGAACGTGTGGTGGGTGATCTCGTGGCTCCACGTCTCGTACTGCGCCGGCGTGGGCAGCTCGCCGTTCAACAGGAGGTAGGCCACTTCCAGGTAGGTCGAGCTCTCGGCCAGCTCCTCGATGGGATAGCCCCGGTAGCGGAGGATGCCGGCCTCGCCGTCCAGATAGGTGATCGCACTCTCGCAGGCGGCTGTCGACGTGAACCCTGGGTCGTAGAACCAGGTGCCGGGCAGCAGCTTGGACCAGGCCGCCGCCGAGATGCCGCCGTGTTCGAACGGGATCTCCAGTGACTCGCCGGTGCGGTTGTCGGTGATCGTGATGCTCTCGGCCACTGACTTCAAACCCTTCTGTTCGTCTCCGTCGCTGATCCTAGATGGTCGGGCCGGGGGATAAACCAGTCGGGCCGCTCGGCTGGGCTCGAATTTGGCCCCGAGTCCGCCGATGGTCGCGGTCGGCGGGTGGGGCGAGGGGTCACGAGGAGATCTGGACCAGGAAGGCCTGGGTCGTCCCTGCCGGATTGGTCTGACCGGACGGGAAGGCCAGGGCCATGGTGACCACGTATTGACTCCCGGGCACCACGGCCAGCGGCCCCATGGACAGGCTCCTGGATCCGCCCGGTCCGAGCACGATGGTGCGCCGGAACGATGACGAGGCCGGGGCCGACGATGCGGCCTTGCTGGGTGGTGACCCGGGGGCGAGCTGAACGGTCAGCGAGACCACCACCCCCTTCTCCGTCACGTTCCCGCAATTGGACACCGTCACCTGAGCCGAGAGCTTCTTGGTCGGGGGCAACAGGCTGGGCGGTGGGCTTGCTGGCCGGGAAGAAGGGTTGGGGCAATTGTCTCCCACGGTGCCCGCCGTCCCCACGGCGGGGGGAGACAGGCCCACGGCCGATATCAACAGTTGATGGACTTTGCTGAGGGCCGACGAGGCCACCAACGCCGGGGGCGCCGCGGCCAGCTGGGCGGTTCCGAGTGGTGCCGTGGCTGCGGGACCGGTGACCCAGGAGGAGCGGGGGAGGCGAACCGGACCGGGAGCGCGGGCCAGCGCCCGCCGCACGGCGGCGTAGTCGGCATCAGCCTTGCGAATCTGGGTGCCGACGGCGGAGAGGGCGGCGACGGCCTGGGTGGTGGTGAGCGAGGGGGCGGGGGCCGGGGCCGACGTGGGCGGGGCTCCGGCCACGGGCAGCGGGACCAGGCCGAGCAATCCGTCGACCGTGGTGCGCACCGAGGTGGCGGCCGCCGCCCGTTCGGCGAACACGGCCACCAGTTGCTGATCGAGCGAGCCGACCGCGGCCGGCGGGACCAGGTTGGCCGCGTCACCTGACTGGGCAGTGGCCTCGCTGACCACATGGTCGAGCATCTGCTGCAGGCCGGCCCTGGTGCTCGAGGTCCCGGCGGCATTGAGCATGGTCGTGGCCAGGTCGCGCCCGGTCTGGGTTGACGAGTTGACCAGGGGGGACGCCAGGGCCCCGAACGAGCGGTTCACCATCCTC
>DASZLD010000024.1:0-19228 GCA_035552655.1 Acidimicrobiales bacterium | reverse complement strand
GACGCCGGGCGTGATGGCCGGGGCGGAGAAGATGCGGTTCTCGTAGGCGTAGGGCCAAGCCTCGAGCATCCACTGGTTGAGGGCATGAATGGCCGCCCCGCACAAGTCGGGGTCGTCCTTCATCCGCTCTTCGATCAGGCTGGCCAGCGTCGGGTACATCATGGCGTAGTCAATACCTTGCTCGTCCATGAGTTCCAGACGGGCGCTGGCCTCGCGAAAGGCAGGAGGGCAGTCGATCCCCCGGCCGATGATCTCGCGGTACGACTTTCCCTCCGGATTGCCCGACTTGAAGTACTCCTCCTGGGCGCCCGGTCGCCCGACGCGATCGAACGTCGGGTTGGGGATGTAGTTGCTGATTTGGCCCTGCACCATGATCTTGGTACGTCCATGGACCTCGACGAAGTCGATGGCATGCTTGTGGGCTTCAGGGAGGTACTTGGTGAGCGCATCGCGCGTCTCGTAGAGATGGTTGTCAGCGTCGAATACGGGAAAGCCGAGATCTCTGATGGCCATGGCCCTTTCCTCCCCAATCAATCTGTAGGTCAGCAGCTGGAGCACCTACCACTCGTGCTCACTTGTATATTTTATCATCCTAGCCCCCGGTGGTGCGGAGCTACGCTGGCCCATGACCCGACGGCGAGCCGGGCCAGGGCTGTTCCCCGCTGTTCTGCTCCACCGTCTCGGACCAACGGCGCGGCGGGCCGACTTCATTACACTTCGGTTCCCCTCACCGGGCCCTCTGTCCTGGTGCCCACATCCACACATCGACCTACGGAAGGAACACGAGATGACCGATCCGTCCCATGCCGCAATCACTGAGGATGGTGGGGTCGTCACCGTGACGTTCGACAGGCAGAACAAGCACAACGCCATCAATGAGGAGATGTCGACGGCACTGTGGACGGCCACGACGGCGCTGGCTGATCGCGACGATCTGCGATGCATGGTCATCACGGGAAACGGTCCCTATTTCACTGCAGGTCTGGACTTGACCAGCTCGTACGGGACACGTCCGGGAAACCCTGAAACGGGAGAGGTCCACCCTGGCTGGAACTTTCGGCGCAACTACCGGAGCCATCATCTCCTCTACGACGAATGGGAAACGATCGAAAAGCCGATCATCCTTGCTGCCCAGGGCCACTGTCTCGGAGCCGGGCTGGAGATGGCCGTGTCATGCGACTTTCGCTTCGCCACCCCGACCGCGGAGTTCGGTCTCCCCCAGGTACACCTCGGAGCCATTGCCGGGAGCGGAGGCATGAGCCGGTTGACCCGCCTGGTCGGACCGGCGTGGGGCAAATGGATGGCCATGGCCGGAAAGCGGGTGAGCGGAGAGCAAGCCCAGCAGATCGGCCTGGTCAACGCGGTGTTTCCGGCCGACACATTCCGGCAAGACGTTCAAGCCTTCTGCCAGGACCTCATCACCGTTCCGGCCGAGGTGCTCGGGGTCACGAAGCTCGCCGTAGACATGTACGCCGACGTTCAGGACCGTACCGTGCAGCGCCATATAGACAGATTGCTGGTCACCGGCACCATGGACTCACCCGAATTCGTTGCTCGATCCGCCCGTTTCAAGTCGGATGACCAAACGCCCGAGGATTGACGCACTCAGAGGTTGTACAACCGGGAGGCATTGCCGGCGCATATGAGCTCCCGCTCCGGCTCGGGGACTTCGGCAAACTGGCGCTCCACAACCTCCTGCGAGTGTGGCCAGGTGGTGGCCGGGTGCGGGAAGTCGGTCGACCACAGGATGTTCTCCACGCCAAGATCCTGGCGCTGTCGCAACCCGAACTCGTCGTCCATGAACGTGACGGCCATGTTGCGACGGAAATACTCACTCGGCCTGAGCTTCATGCCCGGGAAGTCATAAGGTCCGGCGGACTTGCGATCGAGGGATGCTAAGAACCCGGGCACCCAGTACAAGCCGGGCTCGACGAAGACGATCTTCAGTTCGGGAAAGCGCTCGAGCGTCCCCGTGAGGATCCACCAGGCAATGACTTGGGCCAGGGTCAGCGCGGGCAACGAGGTGAAGATGCCACATTGCGGTGTCGGATCCCGCTGGAACACGTCGTAGAGATAGGGCGCCGTCCCCAGGTGGTGCGAGATGGCCACACCTGTCTCTGACAGGACTGCCCACAACGGGTCATAGGAGGGGTCGTGATAGTCGGCCAGGCCCAACTCGGACGGGAAGTTGGGAAGGTGAACAGAACGGGCCCCTAGGTCGGCCAGGCGCAGCACCTCTTGCACGGCGTAGTCGATATCGATGATCGGTACTTGGTAGGACACAGCCAACCGTTTCGGGTCCACCGATGCGAAATCGCTCAGGTGATCGGTGAAGGCCCGGCTGATCGGCTTCCAGTCCCCCTTGACCAAGCCGAAGTGCCGGAAGGCAGAGACCTCGGAGTACAGGACCTCGGCCTGTACTCCGTCGCGATCCATGGCCGCCAGCCGGGCAACGGGATCCGAGTAACCGGGATCGCGAAAGGCATCCATGTCCCAATCGGACATGTCCAGTTCCTTGCCGCCCCTGAGCCTCTTCTCATCGGCCGCCTGCATGCTGATGGCGTCGTCGAAGGCTTCGTGCAGTGAGGCAGGAACTCGCTCGCGTATGACATCGAGTGGGACCCGCACGTGAGAGTCGGCTGAGATCAATCGGCGCGCCATGACGGTCCAATCCCCCTTCGTAGCTTCCGCTCACCATAGTAGTTGATATGGCCGGTGGCTGGCGGCGGACCCGGCCGTCCAGCGCCACGGGCTCACCAGCGCCACAGCATCGGCCCCTGGCCGGCGAGCCGTTGATGCGGCCGTCCTACGGGTGATCAGGCGAGACGCCGTTCGACCAATGGGCCAGCCGATCCCAGAGGACAGTGCGCAATGATGCCTGATTGTGGCAGTGGGCCGAACCGGGAAGCACGAAGAGGGTGATGTCCTGACTGGATGTGTATGCCGCCGCGCTGCCCATGAAGTCACGAATGAGATCCTTTTCGCCGAACCCGAGGAACACCGGTACCTCGATCTCAGCTTTCTCTCCGTCTGTGGCGTGCGGCAGCATCGAGGTCAGGCCACACGAGAACGGATGCGCGGTCTGTTGGGCCGCGTACGCTGCTCGGACCGCCTTGGGCACGTCGCGTGCCAGGAACGAACCCGGGGCGGGCTGCGAGGTTCCCTCAAGCGGCACGCCGGCAAAGCGGGCTCGGGCCAGTTCCACCACATCTTCCTCGCGGATCGGCGGATGGTCGGCCAGGTTGCGTTCGGCCTCGGTCAGGAACTCAGGGAGTCCGATACCACCGTGACCCAGGACAGCTACGGCATCGAAGGTGCCATGGCGGGCCTGCTGCACGGTGAGGAGCATGCCGCCCATCGAATGACCGACCCCGACCGCCGATATCCCAGCCAGCGCGCCGAGCTCGGGGAGCAGAGTTCCTGTGGCCAGCCCGTCGAGGACGAACCGGTAGGCACGGTCATTGACGACACCGGCCATCTTCGGGGTGACCAGAACGATCTCCGCCACCTCGGTGGAGGCCCCAACGCCGAGATGGTCGAAGGCGACCACGACGTAGCCGCGTGAGGCGAGGTACTCGGCCATGCTGTAGTCAGGATGGCCAGGGACCTCGAGGTCGAAATATTCCGTCGAACAGCGCCCGCCGGGCAGGCAGCAGAGAACAACCGGGGGCCTGGATGGGTCCAGGCGGAGCGGGGCCCGCACCCACCCCCGGACCATCACCGGGCCCGGAAAGGGTACGAGGTCGGATACGTCTACCTCGATGTGGCACCCAAGTGTCTCGGGCCCTTGAGTACCAATCGTCGACACCACCGTCACCGGGGCACCTTCCCTTCCTCGCCCTGCTGGGTCAGTCGACCCACAGATCCTCGAATACGGCTTCACCGGCGAGCAACTTGTCGATCTCGTCATCGCCGAAGTCGTACTCACGCATGATCTCGCGGGTGTGCTGACCGACCACCGGAGGTGGCCCCCAGATCCGTCCGGGGGTGTCCGAGAAGGAGATGGTGGTGCCGAAGTGCTCGAACCGCCCCAGTTTCGGATGGTGCTGTTCCACCAGCAGCCCGAGCTCCCGCATCTCGGGATCGTCAAATGCGTGGCGGGAGAACTCAGGATCAGCGATCTCGCACGGGACCCCGTTCTCGTCGAGGACGGCGAAGACATCGGCGGCGGTGCGCTCCCGGAACAGGGGCTCGAGGAGCTCGTCCAGCTCCTGTCGGTGGGCCGCACGGCCGGATGCATCGCCGAAGCGGGGGTCGTCGCCGACACTGGTGTGGCCGAGGGCGTCGAGGAGGCTCCGCCAGTGCTCGTCCTTGGTGGCGGCGATGCAGACCCAGCTATCAGCTGTCTGGTACAGCCGGTAGAGGGGATGCAGGCCGAGCTGCATCCGGTCGACTCGTGGGCGCGGCACTGAGGTGCCGTCGGCTTTCACCGAGGTCATCGACGCGGCCAGGAGGCCGGCGTTCAGGATGGAGGTGTCGACGCTCTGCGTTTCACCGCTCCGGGCCCGGTGGTACAGAGCCTGGATCACTCCGATGGCCGAAAGGAAGCCGTTGCCGGTATCGCCCAACGAGGTCAGCGACCAAAACGGCTTTCCGCCGTCGTGGGTGCCACCGTCCTCGTACGTCACCCCGGCCAGGGAACAGCCTGTCTGGTCGTTGCCGGGCGAGTCGGACCGCGGCCCACGGTCGAAGCCACGAGTGTGGCAGTAGATGATGTCCGGATTGACAGCGCGCAGTGACACTTCATCGCAGTGCAGGCGGCGAAGTGCATCTCGACGCATGTTGGAGTGGACCACATCAGCACGTTCGACCAAACGGTGCAGGACGGACAGGCCTTCCGGCGTCTTCAGGTCGATGCAGATACTGCGCTTGCCCCTGTTGGCCCCGTAGGCAATGTGGTTGGCGTGCCACCACGGATCACGGGTGGCATTGACCTTGATGACGTCGGCCCCCAGATCAGCCAGTACCTGGGTCCCGAATGGCCCGGCAACGGCGAACCCGAGGTCGAGGACGGTCACGCCGTCCAGTGGGGCGGCATGTGAGGCGTCCCGTGGTGGCCCGGCATCGGGCACCGGTTGTGCCCTTCGAGCCTCGGCTCGGATCTGTGCCGTATGCTCACCGACCCGCGGTACCGGACCCTGGACCCGGCCCGGGGTTCGGCTCAGCCCGTAGAGGATGCCGACTTGGTGGAGGGGTCCGTGGTCGGGGTGATCCACCTTCACGACGGCCGATTCGGCCACTAACGCCGGGTCGGCCAGGGCTTCTTCCGGTGTGCGCACCGGCTGCAGGGGGACGCCGGCCTCTTCGGCCACCCGCACCCAGTCGTCGCTGTCGAAACGGGCGAAGGCCTCGACCATCTCGGGAAAGTAGTGCGCCAGCACGACGATGTTCTCCGGGGCCGTACCGATGCGATCGGGATCGTCGCGCACGCTGTCGACGTCGCGGCGGTGGGCCAGGGTCTCCCCCGCCGCGCTGGACATGACGAACCGGGGATTGGGGACCCACTGCTCCACCCAGCGCCCATCGGCACACTGAAAGAACCCCTTCGGTGCCCGTTGATCGTAGATCCACGTGCGGTAGTGGGGCTCGTCGTTGCGTTCGGCCCGCACCCATTTTGACGCGGTGAGCGAGAGCGCCGCTTGGAGGAGCGACGTCTCCACATGCTGGCCGCGACCAGTGCGAAGCCGGGCCAACAGGGCGGCATTGATCCCCGTGGTGGCCAGGTAGGCCGCACAGATACTGGGCCACGGCGTGTAGGTGAAGATGGGGCCGGAACGGGGTGAGCCTGGCTCCATACCATCGGGGATCGGGAGGTCGGGCAGGTACGGGTCTTCACCGTGCATGTGGGGGATCGCTCCACCCAGGTGGCCCCGCTGTTCGTGGAGGAGGCCCAATCGAGCGGCCACCAGTGCGTCGTAGCCGGGTCGGCCGCGGAGACCGGGGTGGGGTCCATAACCCGTGATCGAGCAGTAGACAAGCGACGGGTTCTGGGCCAACAGCGTGTGGGCGTCGATGCCCAGCCGCGCGGTCGTCCCCGGGGCGAAGCTCTCCAGGACGATGTCGGCGCTGCGGGCCAGTTCCAAGAACGTGTGGCGATCGGCGCCACCGGTCAGGTCCAGCTCGGCGCTGCGGCGACCCCGGAGCCACGCCGCGTAGCCAGGAGATGAGCGGAACGGATCGCCACCGGGGGGCTCGACCTTGACCACGTCGGCGCCGTTGTCTGACAACAGCATGCCGGTGATGGGGCCGGCGACACCCCACGATAGATCGAGGACCCGAATGCCATCGAGCACGCTTTTCATGGATCCGTCCCTCCGTTGAGTCCGGGCCCGTGACGGCAGCGCCGCATCATCGGCGACCTGCCCGTCGTACCCCCGCTCGCCGGGCGCTCCATAGCACCTGGTATGGCAACTGTAGCAGGAGCTGCCCGGCCGAGATCAGGTGGGGGTCGGGCTCACGCCTCTTCGAGATAGGGGGCCAATATGCCAGCGAGAATTCGTCGCTGGCGGGCCGCACGATCGGATTTGGGGGAGGAAACGTCGTACCCCATCGTGCCTTGGAGCTGTTGGCTGATGGCGAACCCCCGGAGCACGATAAATACCGTGGTAGCAAGGTCGGGCGTGCTGGTTGCCGGGCCCAATGCCTCCCGCAACAGTCTCCGAACATGATCTTGGGAACGCGCTGCCACCTCACGCATTGTCTTGCGGACCTCGACGCTGGTACGAGGATCATGGTCCATGTTGAGGAGCACCTGCAGGTAGGCCAAGAATTCCGGGTGGCCGTAGTGAGACGTCAGGATGTCGATCAAATGCTCGACCCGCTCTTCCGCCGTGTCCTCGTCGATGTGGGCCTCTTCCACCAGTTCGGCGAACTGGCGGGCGCCATCTTGCAGGACAGCGAGCATGAGGGCCTCTCGAGTTCCGAAGTAGTGCTGGATCACACCCCAGGTGACCCCGGCCCGACGAGCGATCTCATTGGTGCTGGCCCGGTAGAACCCACATTCGAGAATGCATGCCACCGCAGCATCGATGACCCGCCGCTTGGTCGCTGTTTCGCCTTCGCCCACGGAGGGGTCCTGAGGCCTCCGAACGCCCCTCGGTGATTTTTTGGCGGCAATGGTCACGTCGACACTCTACGGGAGCGCTCGTCCGTCCTGGCGCATCGCATTCCGGAACGACGGCCATCGTTCCGCCACTCCCCCAGGACCGAGGTGATCACGGTGGGGGCGCCTCACTGCTCGACGGAGATCGATCGTGCCGAAGCGACGCCACCCAGCGTTCGAGCCTGTCCCACAGCTCGAGTCGAGCGTCGGTCACGTTGTGATTGTGTCCGACACCGGGCAACATCACCAGCGTCAGGTCGCGACACGCCGGCAACTGGCCCGGGAGCGCGGCGGTAGGGCCGGCGATGTCGTGCTCGCCCACGGCGGCGAATGTCGGAACATCGACGTGGTCCAGTTGGGGCTGGATCGACCCGGGTACCAGGCAGGTCAAGCCGACCAAGCCCAGCAACCGAGAACCGGCGCGAGCAGCGGCCGCCTTCGCTTCGCTGGAGTGTGCTCCCACCAACAGCATGTCCGATTCGGCGCTGCTTCCCTCGGGTAGCGGCAGGCCGAATCGCGCCCGCACCAGTTCGGGTAGGGCGCCAACCAGCTCCTCGGGGCGATCGATAAATGCTGCTTCTTCGTCAGTGAGCACCGAGGGAAGTCCGCTGTTGGAGAACCCGAGAAGAGCAAGGGCGGAAAACGTACGATGCCACGCCTGTTGACAGGCCACCAGACACGCTCCGGCCGAGTGGCCTACGCCGATGGCCTTCAGTCGGGCGCCCGGCGACACACGCGGCACCTGGCCCAGCGACAACCGGTCGAGCACCACCGACACCACGACATCGAGGAGGCCTGCGACCCGCTGGGGCGTCAGGTCGTATCCGTCGGTGGGTGCATCGCTCTCCCCCACGCCCGGAGGATCGATGGTGAGGACGAAGTGCCCCCGCTCAGCAGCGAATCTGGCCATGCTGTAGGAGTCGGTCGCACCGGGCACGTCGAGGTCGAAGTAGGTCCGGGCCATACCGCCTCCGGGCACACAGCACCACACGAAGCCCGATGCGTGAGCCTGATCGGGTACGAACAGGTCGGCGGCCATACGGCGGCATCCGGCGAGAGCACGATCGTCGACATCGACGGTTACCGGAACCTTGGTGACGCCAGTCATCGAAGTGCCTTTCTCGCCTGCCGTCGACCGACAGGTCGTTTCGGAGCATAGTCCGCCCTATGGTGTTCATAGTGCTTCCTATGGTTCCCATAGTGCTTCCAATGGTTCCCAGGTTACGGTAATAAATATTTGATATGTTCTCCAGTGGGCTGTATGTTCTGCGGGGCAACAGCCAATGAACGGCAGCACGGACGCCGCTTCGCAACCCCCCGAACCGCGTGGGCACGGACCCACATGGGGAGTCGCCAGTCGGCCGATTCGGTGGTGCACCCGCTGGCTGGGCGACAACGTTCCGTAGCGCGCCAGCGCTTGCGGCGAGGGGGAGGCATCATGAGGTCGAAGATCGTCGGTTGGCGGACCATAGCTATGTGTCTGGTGGTGGCGGCAGCATCGCTGGTGATCTCCAGTGGGGTCGCTACTGGATCAATGTCGGCAGCGAGCGGGGCGACCGTCTCGGCCAAGGGCACATGGCCTGGTGTGGGCACGATCTGCGGACCCGGAAGCGGTGGTACATCGACCACTCGCGGCGTGTCGTCGAAGAGCATCGATGTTGCCACCTTCGCTGACCCCGGTAACACGGTGCAGCCGGGGCTCAACGTCGAGTTCTTCCAGGCGGCCGGGGCGTTCGCAAAGTGGTGCAACGCAGCGGGCGGGATCAACGGTCGCAAACTGGTGGTGCATGACCGGGACGCCGCATTGTTCAATGCGGCCCAGGTCACCAACCAGGCCTGCCAGCAGGACTTCATGTCGGTCGGGGGTGGGATGGCGCTCGATCAGCCATCGGTGTCGGTCCGTGTCGCTTGCGGGCTGGGGCAGATAACCGGTTTCACCGTCTCCGACGCGGCAGTGGATGCGGCCCTCCAGGTCAACCCGGAAGGAACGAACAACTCGATCGTCTCGGCCGGCTGGTACGGCGCCCTGGCCAAGAAGTACCCCAAGGCCATCAAGTTCTTCGGCACCGGCGGTCAGAACAACCCCAGCATCCTGGAACCGGAGAAGAAGTGGCAGACGGCAGCGGAGGCCCAGGGCTACCGGACGGTGGACTTCCAGGAGCCGCCTCTGACCGTCACCGACTGGAAGCCCTACGTCGAGCAGGCCCAGTCCAAGGGCGTGCAGGCCCTGCAGCCCTCTGACGACTCGGACATCACCCCGTATGTCCAGGCCATGAACACGGTCGGTTACAACCCGGCCTTCATGCTCCTCACCACCCAGTTCTATGCGGCGGCGACGGTGAAGGCGGCGACCCAGGCGCAATTCCCGGCGACGTACGTGGCCATCCAGAACTGGCCCTTCGAGCTGGCCTCGAAAAGCCCTGGCCTGCAACAGCTCCAGGGCATCATGCACAAGTACGCCAGTGGTGACACGGTCGACTGGAGCGACGAGATCGCCTTCAACTCCTGGGTCCTCTTCGCCAAATCGGCCGCCGCCTGTGGGACCAACGTGACCGTCTCGTGTGTCTTGAAGAACGCGGCGGCACAGAAGAACTGGACGGGCGGAGGGCTCGCTGCCCCGGTGGCCCAGCTGGCCATGTCGAACGCCAACCCGATCCCCAGCGCCTGCTTCGTCCTGATGACGGTCAAGCCCAACAAGTTCGTCTACAACACGGCGGTCACCAAGCCCAACAGTGGGATCTGGAACTGCGATCCGAAGGGGCTGATCCACCTGAAGAGCACCGGTGGATAACGGAGCTGCGCCTGGTAGGCCCCGGTATGCATGAATTCCTGATCTTCACCATCAGCGGGCTGGCCACCGCGGGGATCTACGCCATCACGGCCAGCGGACTGACCCTTACCTATACGACGACGGGCATCTTCAACTGGTCGCACGGGGCCATCGGCATGATCGCCGCCTTCGCCTACTGGCAGATGCGGGTGGGATGGGGCTGGCCCACCGTGGCCTCCATTCTCATATGCCTGTTCGTCCTGGCCCCTCTGCTGGGCATCGCCATGGAGGCCGGGGTCATGCGCCGGCTGGAGGGCACCTCGGAAGCGTCCAAGCTCGTCGTCACCTTGGCCCTGGGCCTCTCGTTCCTGGGCATCGCCCAGTGGGTGTGGAACCCGACGACCTACCGGACCATTCCCCCGCTGTTCTTGGGCCACACCTTGGTGCTCGGTCCGGTTCGCATCTCTTATAACGACCTCACCGTGTTGATCGTGGCCCTGGTGGTGGCCATCGGCCTCCGCCTCCTCCTCTACCGCACCCGGCTGGGCGTCACCATGCGGGCAACGGTCGACGATCGGACCCTCACCGCCCTGAACGGCTCCAGCAGCGTGGCCAATGCCCGGGCCGCCTGGGTCATCGGCTGCGTGCTGGCCGCATTGGCCGGCATCCTGGTCGCTCCCACCTTGACCCTCTCGGCCACCGCTCTCACCTTGTTGATCGTGAGCGCCTATGCCGCCTCGGTCATCGGCCGGTTGCGCAGCATCCCCATGACCTTCGTCGGCGCCCTCATCCTCGGCCTGGCCGTCAGCTACTCGGTGGCCTACCTCCCTCAGAACCCCTACGTCCAGGGATTCGGCGGTGCCGTCCCGGCGGTGGTGCTGTTCATCGCCCTGTTGGCCCTGCCCCAGTCCCGTCTGCGCGGCCATCGCCTCCTTCGCAGCCGCGAGCTGGCCTTGCGGCCCTCCTGGCGGGGCACGGCCACCTTCAGCGTCTGCGTGATTGCCGGCACGGTGATGCTGGCCATGGTCGTGTCCAGCTCTGATCTGTTCAGCCTCAACCGGGTCTGGGGCCTCGCCATCATCGGTCTCTCGCTCATCCCCTTGGTCGGCTTCGCCGGCCGGCTGTCGCTGTGCCAGATGACCTTCGCCGGCATCGGGGCCGCCGTCGTCGGGCACCTGGGGGCCCACGGGAATCCCCTGTCGCTGCTGGCCGCGGCGGGCGTGTGCGCCATCGTCGGCCTGCTCGTCGCCCTTCCTGCGCTGCGGCTCTCGGGGATCTACTTCGCCCTGTCCACCGCGGCGTTCGCCGTGGCCATGGACGCCTGGGTCTTCCCACTTCCGCCCTTCGACCTCTTCGGCCACCAGTTCGCGCCCTTTGGTTCGGGCTCGCTGGTGTTCTCCCCTTTCCGGGTGGGTGGTGCGGCTCTGACCGGCAAGGAGGCCCAGTTCATCGCCGGATCGGTGGTGTTCGCCCTGTTGTGCCTGATCGTGGTGGCCGTCCGCCGTTCGGGCTTCGGGCAACGGCTCATGGCGTTGAAGGACAGTCCGGCCGCCTGTGCCACCCTGGGCATGAACGCCCGGGCCTCCACGCTGGCTGTGTTCGCCCTGTCGGCGGCGCTGGCCGGTATCGGCGGCGGCCTCTACGGCGAGTCTCTGGGCAGTGCCGCCCCCGATGTCTTCCAGTTCTTCACCGGGTTGTCCATCCTGTTGGTCATGGTGGTGGTGGGCATCAGCTCGGTCGGGGCCGGGGTGGCTTGCGGACTGTTCCTCGGGGGACCGACGCTGGCCAACTTCTTCCCGTCGCTCAGCCAGCTCACCTCGGTACTGGTCGGAGCGGCGGGAACCGGGGTGGGGACGACCCCCAACGGGACCATCCCCTCGGGATTGCGCCCGGTGTGGTCGTCGGTGGTCAAGCGGCGTTGGCTGCTCGGGGCCTTCGTGGTGGTCGTGGTCGGTGTCTGGGCTCTACGTCTCAGCGGCGTCATCGACAACTGGACCATGACGTGGATCGACCTCGCTGCGGTCATCGGCATGCCCGGTGTTGCCTACACCGTCGACTACCGGGCCGGCACCGCACCGCCGGCCTTCGGGTTGCCCGACCGTCGGATGGTCGTAGTCGGTGAGGCGAATACGGGGCCACGCACCGGTGCACCGGTGGAAACGCCGGCCGGCGACACCGCCAACGCGGTGGTGGTTCCGGCAGGGAGCCCGGGCCATGGGACTTGAGGTCACCGACATCTCGGTCCACTTCGGGGGGCTGGCCGCGCTGTCCGACGTGAGCCTCGAGGCACCCGATGGGAGCATCACCGGGCTCATCGGTCCCAACGGTGCGGGCAAGACCACCCTGTTCAACGTCATCATGGGCATGCAGCGTCCGGTGGGCGGGACGGTTCGGCTGAGCGGGCGCGATCTGCGAGGACTCTCGCCCCACCGCCGAGCGCGATTGGGCCTGGGGCGCACCTTCCAACGGCTCGAGCTGTTCGGCACCCTTACCGTCCGAGAGAACCTCGCTGTGGCCGCCTCCATGGGACAGCGGCGGTTCTCCCGTACTGACACCGTGCATCCCCAGGCGGTGGCCGAGAGCCTGCTCGACCATCTGGGCCTGGCTTCGGTGGCCGAGGTGCGAGCCGATGCCCTCCCCACCGGAACCGGGCGCCTGGTCGAGCTGGGCCGGGCCATGGCCGTCAAGCCCAAGGTGCTGCTCCTGGACGAGCCCGCCTCGGGCCAGGACTCCGAGGAAACCACCCGGTTCGCCTCGGTCCTGCGTGGCCTGGCTGACGATGGGCTGGCGGTGTTGCTGGTCGAACACGATATGGAACTGGTCATGGGGGTCTGCCGACAGGTCATCGTGCTCGACTACGGCAGGGTGTTGTTTACCGGCGATCCAACCGCGGTCCAGCAGGACCCAGACGTCCAGCAGGCCTATCTGGGTTCTCTGAGCGGGGCGACCGATGGTTGACCAGCCTCTGCTCGAAGTTCGCAACGTCCATGCCGCCTACGAGGGGGTCGAGGCCCTCCATGGCGTGGACCTGACGGTGTCGACGGGTACGGTGACCGCCGTACTCGGAGCGAACGGGGCGGGGAAGTCCACGCTCCTTGCCGTGATCGCCGGCCTGCTCGCCCCCACTGCGGGCGATGTCCACTTCGACGGTGAGCGGGCCACGGGAAAGAGCGCGGCGCTTCTGGCCCGGAGGGGCCTGTGCATGGTTCCCGAGGGTCGAGGGGTGTTCCCCAACCTGACCGTCCGAGAGAACCTGTGGGTCATGACCCACAGCGGGGCGAATCGCAGAGAAGTGGAGGCTCGTGCCTACGAGCGGTTCCCGCGCCTGTCCCAGCGAAAGGACCAGCACGCCGGGACGCTGTCAGGCGGTGAACAGCAGATGCTGGCCATGGCTCGGGCCGTGGCCACCCGCCCCCGGCTCCTGCTGTTGGACGAGCTGTCGATGGGGCTTGCCCCCATCGTGGTGGACGAGCTGTACACCCACGTGGCCCAGCTGGCCCGCGACGGCGTCACCGTCGTGGTCGTCGAGCAGTTCGCCCGGACCGCCCTCACCGTGGCTACCGTTGGGGTGGTCATGGCCGGTGGACACGTCGTGCACGCCGGTCCGGCGACCGAGGTGGAGGGGGTGCTCCACTCCGCCTATCTGGGCACGGCTTCGATGGGAGACGAGCATCCCGCTGGGCGTGCTGCCCCGTAGTCAGTCGGCGCCCGCCAAGATGACGGCGCTCCGACCGGCACTGCACAAGACGTGCTGAGCGTTCGACACCTGGTTGGCCGCCGTTCCCCGCAGTTGGCGAACGCCCTCGATGATGTTGTTCACTCCGTGGATATAGCCCTCACCCAGCAACCCCCCG
This sequence comes from Acidimicrobiales bacterium, assembly GCA_035552655.1. GTDB lineage: Bacteria > Actinomycetota > Acidimicrobiia > Acidimicrobiales > RAAP-2 > DASXMT01. Next base: position 5,502 of record DASZLD010000024.1, on the reverse strand, counting down.
TTCGTGTTGACCGGCAGCGCGCCCCCCACCTCGATGTTGCCCTCGGCGATGAAGTCCTTGGCCTCGCCCAGTCCGCAGAAGCCATAGGCCTCGAGTTGGTAGAACACCACCGGGCTGAAGTTCTCGTAGATCATGGCCACGTCGATGTCGCCGGGACGTAGACCGGTCGTCTCCCAAAGTTGACTGGCCGTGTACTCGGCCTCCTCGAAGCGCGCCGTATCGGCGCCGTAGTAGTTGAACATGGTGTCGCCGTCGAACAGGTTGCCCTGCGTCGCCCCTTGGATCCGAACCAGCGGCTGCCGTAGGTCTTTGGCCTTGTCCGTCCGGGTGACGACCAGCGCAACACCTCCATCGCTCTCCTGGCAACAATCCAGTAGCCGCAAGATGGGCTCCACGATCCAACGCGAGTTCTGATGATCGGCCAGCGTGATGGGCTGCTTGTAGTACCAGGCATTCGGGTTCGTCGCCGCATGCTTGCGAGCCACCACCGAATAGCGACCGAAGTCCTCGTTGCTGACGCCGTAGCGGTGCATGTAGCGCTGGAACCACAAGGAATAGATCTTGGCCGGCGTGTCCAGCCCGTAGGGGCGGTACCAGTTCAGGGCCGGAGGGAGCGGTCCCGCCATGGGCTGGCCGAAACGTCGCCCGGAGCGTTCGTTGAAAGCTCGGTAGACGACGACCGCATCGGCGGCGCCCGAGATGACCGCCGCCGCCGCCTGCTCCATCGTTGCCGACGCGCCACCGCCACCGAAAGGAGTGCGTGAGGTCCAACGCATCGCCTTGATGCCGACGGTCCGCATGAGGGCCACCTCGTCGTTCGTATCCATGGTGAACGTGACCGATCCGTCAATGTCGGAGGGTTCGAGCCCCGCGTCGGCTATGGCCGCTCGGACCGCCTCGGCACAGAGCTGGAGCTCACTGCGCCCTGAGTCCTTGGAGAATTCGGTCTGGCCTATGCCCGCGATCGCCGCTCCATTCTTCATCGATGGCATCAGGCCTCCTTTGGGGGAGCCGGCCGGAACTGAGGGAGCCGGACGCCATCGACGTCCGTGAACACGACCTCGAGGGCCATGTCGTTCTCCACCTCTTTGGGCTCGATGTCCTGGAGATTCGAGACCAGCCGTATTCCCTCGTCGAGCTCGATCAAAGCCACGATCCTGGCCGCCTCGTCCGCTTCGGTCGGATGGTGCGAGACGATCCAACTGTGCAGCCTTCCTCGACCAGCCAGCTCTTGGTCGGCCCACTCCAGCGAGCCACACTGCGGGCACATGGGCGAGGGAGGGTGCTGGAGTCGATGACAGTTCGCGCACCGACGGGCGAGTAACTTTCCCTCCGTCACCCCCGCCCAGAAGAACTCGTCGTCTCGATCCGGAGTCGGCGCAATGGCATGAGGCACGAAGGATCCTCCCCGAAGATAATAGTGACTACTATGCCCAGCGCTGGCAACCTAGCGACGATGGCGCCCTCAGCGCAACGTCAGCAGCCAGGCCACCCGGTTCGGCCCCCCAACCATAGTGCGAAGGCGATCCCGGGCTCAGGGGAGAACGGGCACGATGGCACGGGCAACCCAGGTGGCGGCGGGTTATAGTAGTTGCTATTGCCGGTCGAAGGAGGATCCGATGGTGTCTGCAATGACTGAACGGTTGATCTCTTCGGATGACCACGTCGACTTGAGCCATGAGAGCGTCAAGCAGAACCTGGCTTCCGAGTTTCATGATGACTACGACGATGCCGTCAAGACGTTCCGCCAGTCGGTCATGGCTATGGCTTCATCGACCGCCAACCAACGCTGGCGCGAGCAGGAGGGTCTGGCTCCCGACCCGACAGTCAGCATGGGCAGCAATCGCAAACATGCGGCGAGCGAGCGCTTGGGACATACCGACGCCAACGAGCGCCTGAAGGACATGGACGTCGATGGGGTGGCGGCATCGGCCACCTACTGCGAGGTCAGCGCATTCCGCTACCTGTACATGGTCAAGAACGGGTGGAAGGAATCGACACGGGCGTTCAACGACACCTTGGCCCAGTTCGCCTCCGCCGATCCGAAACGCCTGATCGTGTCCTACCAGATCCCAATCCACGACATCGACGCGGCCGTGGCCGAAGTGAAGCGAGCGGCGGCACAAGGGTGCAAGTCGCTCCAACTGCCGGTGTTTCCGGCCGAGCTCGGGCTTCCCGACTACTGGGACCGACGCTATGACCCGCTCTGGGCCGCCATCCAGGACACCGACCTGCCCATCTGCTGCCACATCGGCATGAACACGGCACTCGAAGACCTGGCCATGCGGGACCCGACGCCGCAGAAGGGAATCTTCGTCCCCTGCGTGCCCCTCTCGGCGGCAGAGGCATTGGGGATGTGGATCATGGGCGGTGTGTTCGAGCGGTTCACCCGGCTCAAGGTGGTGTTCGTCGAACCCGGTCTGGGCTGGGTGTCATGGTGGCTGTACATCGTCGATGACCTCATGACCCGGCAGGGGTACGAGTTCCCGGCCATCACCGAGCTTCCCAGCCACTACTTCCGCAACAACGTGTTCCTTACCTTTATCGACGAGCCCGATGCCGTCCAGCATGCTCACGATCGGCTGGGCATCGAGAACATCATGTGGTCCTCGGACTACCCGCATCCGGTGTCGAGTTGGCCCAATTCTCATGCCATCGTCAATGACATGTTCGCCGGCGTCGACGAGGGCGAGCGAGAGCTCATCGTGAGTGGGAACGCGTCCCGGGTCTGGAACCTCTAGCCCGACGGCGGTACTGAGCGGGCGACGATCCGCCGCTTCCCGTTGCGGACGATGGCTTAGAGCAGAACCGGGACCTGTCGGTAGCCCCGGACCGTGCTGGTATGGGCCCGGCGGAGCCCCCTACGATCGACGTCCCACTCCGGGAAGCGCATGAGCGTCTCCTCGATGGCGATCCTGCCCTCCAGCCTGGCCAGGGCGGCGCCGATGCAGAAATGGGCGCCATGACCGAAGGAGAGGTGGCGCGGCGTGTTGCGATGGACGTCAAAGCGGTCGGGATCGACATAGACCCGGTCATCTCGGCCCGCACTCCCCGTCAGTAAGAGAACCTTCGAGCCCTTGGGGATCTCGACACCATGGAGGGACACGTCCGAGGTCGTCCACCGTCCGTTGATGGGCGACGGTGGTTCGAAGCGGAGCAATTCCTCGACCGCATTCGGAATGGCCTGGGGTTCTTTCAGCAGGGCACGACGTTGATCCGGGTAGCCGGCCAGGACCACGGCGGCATTGCCCAGCAGCTTGGCCACCGTTTCCGTTCCCGCCGTGTAGAGGAGCAGGGCGAACTGCGTGCTCTCCTCGGCCGTCAGTCGCCGGGTGCCACCGGCTTCGACGACGATCTCTGCCCTGACCAGATCGCTGACCAGGTCGTCTCGCGGTTCGGCCATGCGCTGGTCGACCAGGTCGGCCAAGTATCCGATCAGGGCGAGGGCCGAATGGATCGAGGTGTCGTTGGCCATCCCCACACCCGGTTCGATGTGGAACATCCCATCCACCCGCCGGCGTTGCTCCTCTTGGTCCTCGGGAGGGACTCCGACCAACGACGAGATCACCCGGGACGGCAGCTGAGCGGCGAAGTCCTGGACGTAGTCGAAACCGGTGCTCCCCCGGTGGCGATCGAGCAGCTCTGCACACAAGGCCCGGACACGGTCCTGCAGGGCGGCCACCCGCCGCGGTGTGAAGGCCCGGGACACCAGGGCCCTCAAGTGCGAGTGCTCCGGCGGGTCCATGAATATCATCATCCCGGTGGCATCGACGTCGCCGGACATGCGCTCCAGGACCGTCCCATAAGCCGAACTGAACGTCGCCGGGTCCTTGTGGGCCGCCTCGACATCGTCGAATCTGCTCAGAGCCCAGAAGTCGTACTCCTCGTTCCGGTAGACCGGGGAGACATCTCGCAATTGCTTCCAGATCGGGTAGGGATTCTCGTCGATCTCGGTGTCGTATGGATCCCAGTAGGGGACGGCGGGTGGCGGGCTCACGGCGACTCGGAACTACCTGGTCAGATCCGCTGCAAGATGACGCCGGTCCGACTGGCGAACACCAGAGCGGTTCGGGGATCGTCGAGCTGGTTGGCCGAGGTCCCCCGCAATTGCCGAACCGCCTCCAGGGTGAGATTGAGCCCGTGGATGTAGCCCTCGCCGATGAGGCCGCCGTTGGTATTGCAGGGAAGCCCGCCCTTGGGCCCGAGTTGCCCATCGGCCACGAACTCCTTGGCTTCGCCGAACTCGCAGAAACCCAGGGCTTCGAGCTGCATCAGCAGGATGGGCGAGAAGGCGTCGTAGATCATGGCCACGTCGATGTCGTCCCGCGTGATTCCGAAGTCACCGAACAGGTGGTTGGCCGTGGCCATGGAACCGTCCATCTTGGCCAGTTCGGGCCGGTAATGGTTGCTGGCGATCTCCTCCTCGAACAGTCCGGCCCCGGCCGCGGCGGCGATGACAATGGGCTCCTGAGGGCCGTCGGTCCGGTCGCTGCTGGTGATGACCAGCGCCACCGAGCCGTCGGTCTCCTGGCAGCAGTCGAAGAGGCGCATCGACGGCTCGGCGATCCAGCGTGACGCCTGGTGATCCTCCAAGGTGATGGGGCGACCGAAGAAATGGGCGTTGGGGTTGTTGGCCGCGTACTCCCGGAACTGCACCACGGCCCGGCCGAAGTCCTCGTTGGTGGCACCGGAGGCATGCATGTAGCGGGTGGCGTTCAACGACATCCACGATGCCGGGGTCAGCACCCCGAAAGGCGTGCACCATTGCATCGCCGTCGAACCCGAGTGGGCCGAGGTAGCACGGGGGCCAACCGCGGCGCGCCCGAACCGATCCCCGGACCGAGCCCGGATCGAGCGGTAGGCCACCACCACCTTGGCTGCCCCGGCGGCTACCGCGGTGGCGGCGTGCAGCAGCACCCCTTGGGAACCACCGCCCCCGTAGGGAACGCGACTGGAGAAGTTGACCTCGGGAATCCCGAGGGCCCGCACCAGCTCGGTCTCCTCAACGGGATCGATGGTGTAGCTCACCAAGCCGTCGACATCGTCGGTGGACAGCCCGGCGTCGTCCAGTGCGGCCACGATGGCCTCGCTGGCCAGCTGGGTCTCGCTCCGTCCGGCCGCCTTGGAGAACTCGGTCTGGCCCACACCGGCAATGGCCGCGGCGCCGCCCAGCCTCGGATTCGGGCTCATGAACCCACCTCGCGGCGGACGAAGACCGGGACGGCCATACCGTCGCCGGTCGGCTCGAAGCGGACCTCGACCGGGAGGCCGATGGAGACGGATCCCGGGTCGATGCCGGCAAGATTGGAGAGGATCCGGACGCCCTCGTCCAGCTCGACCAGGACGGCCAGAACCGGATAGGTGAAGGCCGGGTTTTGCGGATGGTGCAGGACGGAATAGCTGTACACCACGCCGGTGCCGGCCAGGTCCACCACTGTCTGCTCGGTGGAGTGACAGGACGGGCACATGGGGCGCGGAGGGTGCCGGAGCCGACCGCAGCCG
>DASZLD010000023.1:0-8762 GCA_035552655.1 Acidimicrobiales bacterium | reverse complement strand
CCCGATGCCCCCGGCGCTGAAGTCGCCGCGATCCGACTAGCTTGCGCTCCATGGCCGACCGCCCAGATCCGGGATCCCAGGGGTCCTTCGAGGACCTGGTGGTGGTCTCGAACCGGGGGCCGCTCTCGTTCCGGCTCGATGAGAAAGGCCAGCTGGTCAGGGGTCACGGCGCCGGGGGGCTGGCCGGCTCCTTGTACCCGATGGTGGCCGGCACCGGGGCCACCTGGGTGGCCTGCGCCCTGAGCGACGCCGATCGGCAGGCCATGGACCAGGGCCTCATGGTCGAGGACGGACTGCGCATCGAGCTGCTCGATCCGGAGCCCGGCATCTATCGGATGGCCTACGACGTGGTCTCCAACGCCACCCTGTGGTTCTGTCACCATCACCTGTTTGATGCGGCCCGACGCCCTCGGTCCGATGGCCGGTGGTCCGAGGCGTGGGAGGCCTACCGGGAGTACAACCGGCTGTTCGCCGAGCGGGTGGCGGCCGTGGCCCCCGAAGCTGGACGGGTCCTCGTCCAGGACTACCACCTCACCCTGGTCGGCTCGGAGCTGGCCCGCCGGCGACCCGACCTGCGGACCGTGCATTTCACCCACACCCCGTTCGCCGACCCCTCGGTGCTGCGCATGCTGCCCACCGCCGTGATCGACGAGCTGTTGGCCGGCATGGCCGGGTTCGGGGCGTGCGGGTTCCACACCGAGCGCTGGGCTGCCGGCTACCGGGCCTGCCACGAGGAGCTCAGCCCCGATCGGACACTGCCGACGACCTTCGTCTCGGGACTGGCGCCGGACCCCGACCGCCTCATGGCCTCGATCGCCGAACCCGGGGTGGACGAGGCACGCGACCAGCTCGAGTCAGAGATCGGTGGTCCCGGCCGCCAGGTGATCCTCCGGGTCGACCGCATGGAGCTGTCCAAGAACCTCTTGCGCGGATTCTGGGCCTACGAGGAGCTCCTGGCCCACGAACCGGAGTGGCGCGAGCGGGTGGTCTTCGTGGCCCTGGCCTATCCCTCCCGGCAGGGTCTGGCCGAGTACCTGGCCTATCAGAACGAAGTGGCATCGACCGTCGCCCGCATCAACCGGCGCTGGGCCACCCCCGGATGGACGCCCATCGTCCTGCACGTGGAGGACGACTACCCGCGATCGCTGGCCGCCCTCACCCGCTACGACGTCCTACTGGTCAACCCGATCCGCGACGGCATGAACCTGGTGGCCAAAGAGGGCCCCGTGGTCAACACCACCGACGGCGTCTTGGCCCTGTCGCGAGAGGCTGGCGCCTTCGAGGAGCTGGCCGGCCCGGCTCTGGAGGTCAACCCCTTCGACGTGGGCGGCACCGCCGCCGTCTTGTCCCAGGCGCTCAGGATGGCGCCCGATGAGCGGGCGGCCGCGGCCAAGGCCCTCCGGGAGCTGATTGTGGCCAAGACCCCCGCAGACTGGTTCAACGACCAGCTGGCCCAGGCCGATCGCATCGCCTGACCAGCAGCTACACCGGTTGGGCCAGCCACTGCAGCAGGCGCAAGGCGCCGGGAGGGCCTTCCACGATGACGTCGGCCGATGCCGCCATCTCAGGCGGGCATTCCTGGTCGGCCGCCGCCACCTTGACCACCGTGGCCCCTGCCCCGGCTGCCAACCGGTCGAGGGCGGCGAAGGCGGGGAGGTCCCCGATGTCGTCGCCCAAGAAGCAGGCGCACCGGGACCTCCGGGTCAGCTGCTCGACCACCGAGCCCTTGTCGATGGGGACAGGGGGGCGCAGCTCCACCGTCTGGCGTCCGGCGTGCACCTCCAGGCCGGAGCGCTCTGATTCCCGTGCCGCGGCGTCGACGACCCAGGGCTCGGCCTCGGGGGCCCTTCGCCAGTGGAGGGTCAGCGACAGGGCCTTGTTCTCGACCAACACCCCGGCGGGGGCGTCTGCCGCCAGCATGGCTCCGGCTTCGGCCACCGCTGAGCGCCATTGGTCGACGGTCGGGTCGGTGGTGATGATGCCGTCGGCTCCGGCCCACTCCGCCCCGTAGGAGCCGACTAGGCGGATACCGGCGATGCCACCGAGCTGGTCCACCAGGAACGACGCCGGTCGACCGGAAATCACCGCCACCGTGGCGAACTGCCGGCCCAAGTCGGCCAAGGTCTCCCGGGCACCGGGCAGCGGCCGGGCCGTTGCCGGGTCGGCCACGATGGCGGCCAGCGTGCCGTCGAAATCGGTGAGGACCGCGCTCCCTGCCCGGTCGGCCAGAAAGGGGGCGAACCGCGCCGCCCACTCCGGCGGACCCGTCACGTCTTCTTGGTGGTCGATGTGGTCGAGTGGGCCGTGGTCGTCGTGGTCGCCGGCGCTGCCGTCGTCGTGGTCGCGCCCGAGACGGGGGCCAGATCGGCGCCGATCACCACCACCACCCCCGATCCGACCACGTTGGCCACTGGGACAGCCGACGTGAGCGGCTTCACCGCAGTGGCCGGAAGGTGCAGGGTGCTGGCGATGGACTGGGCAGATGACTTGAAGACGGGGGCGGCGTAGTACACGCTCGAGGTGGCCAGACCGGTCACCGTGGCGTTGACCGGCGGCAGCATGGTCCAGCCTGCCGTCTGGAGCTCGTTAGAGAACGTGGTGGCGGCATTGACCGCACCCGAGCCGTTGGCCACCAGCACCGGGACCTGGGCCTCCGGCATGGTCGTGGTGGTGGACCCGGGGGTCGTGGTGGTGGTGTGAGGCGCCGTGGTCGAGGTGGTGGTGGCCGTGACGGCCGACGGATGGCGGTTCACGATGCCCACCAGCAGGGCCGTCACCACGACGAAGACGATCAGCAGGACGACAGCCCGCCCGACCGGAGGTCCCTCGTCGGGTTCGTCGGGGGGCGGTGGCAGTTCCTCGCCGAATGCAGAGCTGTCGGTCATTGGGGTGCCAGCCTGCCAACCAGGACGTTCGGGCGCAAGCGTTTCCCATCAGGCGAGGCGAACAGCCCGGGCCAGCCAGGAGTCCGACGGCCTGCCCGGTAGGCTGGCCGGGGAAGCGGGCTCCGGCCTGGCGACCGGCCGGTGTGGCGCAGTTGGTAGCGCAGACGACTTGTAATCGTCAGGTCGTGGGTTCGATTCCCACCGCCGGCTCAAAATATCTGGAGTGGCCGCTGTCACACCACCGCCGTCACACGACGGCCGGGCTCAGGTTCGAACTGCAATTGTTTGGGACGGGTGACAACTGTTCAAGACGGGTAAAGATGGGGCGATGGCCGGCAGCAATCGCGGCAGGGACGTCCGGGGGATACCCCGCCGAGGCCATCGCCACGAACACCCTGACCGCGGTTGGGTGCCGCCCGTGGGCCCAACGGCTGGACAACTGGCGGCGGCCACGGAAATGCCTCGGTCTCTCAGGTACCGGACCGCCAGTTGGCTGAGCAGCGCCGGCCTCTGGTTCCGGAGACGGCGCGCCCGCAGCCTGGGGACCGGGGCACTGGCCACCACGGCCATGGCTATCGGGCTCAGCGCCTGCCAGCTCTCCCCGCCCGAGGTGATCCTGTACGGAGACAGCATGTCGGTGCCGAACCAGGCGGGCACCTACTTCGACTATTTCGTGACGGTCAACGGCCAGGCGCAGGTGGTCAACAACGTCTTCCCCGGGACGACGCCGTGCACGTGGTCCCAGCAGATGCAGTCGGACGCCAGCAGCGGCCTCATGTCGGTCGCCGTCTTGGAGTTCGTCGGTAGCAACGACGGGTGCGATGACTATCCCTACGAGAGCCCGGCTTACTATCAGGCCTACCAGCAGCAGGTGACGACCATCGCCCAGACGTTCTCGAGCGCCGGGGTGCACACGTTTCTGATCGGGTACCCGGTGCCCTACTCGGCGGTCCAGACGGCCGACGCCAACTGGGACCACCTCAACGAGATCTACGCGCAAGTGGCGGCGAACGTCCCCAACACGACGTTTGTGAATGCTGGCGCCTCGGTGGAGGACGGCGGACAATTCGCCTGGACCCTGCCCTGCCTCTCCTTCGAGCCGTACTGCGCGCCAGGGGGGCAGAACCCGGTTCGGGCCGCCGACGGGTTCCACTTCTGCCCGCTCTCCACGACCGTTCCCGCCTGCGGCGACTACACATCGGGAGGCCTGCGGTTCGGCATGGCCGAAGCCAGTGCCGTCAGCCAGTTCCTCAGCACTGGGTCGGCGCCCAACTACGAGGGGCCCCCGTTGCCACCGTCGGGGACGGCCCCGACCCTGGCACCCGGGCAGGCGAGCCCCTACGTCGGGGTGAACGACGTGTTGAACGCAGGCAGCTCGCTGGGGATCGGCGGCACACTGCACTCCTTGGACGGGCGCTATTCGGCGGTACTCCAAGAGGACGGCAACTTCGTTGTCTACGGTCCGAGCGGTCCTGTGTGGGCGACCAACACGACGGGCATGGGCGCCACCACCGTGGCGATGCAGACAAGCGGCAACCTCGTCCTCTCGGCCGGGTCTCAGTCGGTTTGGTCTTCAGGCACCTCGGGGACCGGGTCGGACGCCGTCGCCCTGCAAAACAATGGCAGCCTGCTCGTCTACGGGCCGCAAGAGCCCTACGGACCTGCCGGTCCAGCCTGGTCCTCAACGCAGGGCGGGTAGGCCGCGTCGCACGCTCGGCTCGCCTCAGACGCGTCGGGCCGTATACGCGCTGGTGACGTAGGGCAGGTCGACGGGCTCGGGCAGCCGGGACACCAGCTCGGCCAAGGGGACCAGGTAGGCCTCGCGCTGGTCGGGCTCCATGGCCGTGATGTAGCTGGTCGAGGCCATGCGATCCATCAGCCCGGCGTGATCGAGGATCTGGTGGAACTGATAGCGGTGCCGGTCGACGTCAGCGAAGGCCGGGTGAGTCGATACGACGGGCCGGAAGTCCTTACCCACCTCGTAGGGACCGCGTTCGGGCCACTCGATGGCCCGGCTCAGCGTGCTCACCCACTCGACCGTCTCGTCGCGTTCGTTCCAGATCAAACCCAGCCCACCACCGGGCCGGAGGACGCGCGCCATCTCGGTCAGGGCACGATCGGGGTCGAACCAGTGAAAGGCCTGGGCCACGAAGACTGCGTCCACCGACGCATCGGGCGCGGGAATACTCTCGGCGCTCCCGTCGACCAGCTCCACCTCGGGCAGGGTCCGGGCCAGCTCCGAGCGCATGGACGGTGAGGGCTCGACGGCCAGGATCTCGACGCCGGACGGGATGAGCTGACGGGTGAACTTCCCCGTGCCCGCCCCCAGGTCGATCACCCGTTTTCCCGGACCCAGATCGAAGGTCCGGATGAACAGGGCCAGGGCCTCGTCCGGGTAGCCGGGCCGACCCCGCTCATATCGGCTCCCGTCACCAAACCCGCTGGTGGACGGGTACTCATCGTTCGTCTCGACCACGGCGACTTCCCTTCTGGCGCCCAGCCACCAGGCGTGCACCTGGGTTCTGGTCGGCGCCGACATTGCCTGCTCCAAAGCTACGACCTCACCCTGTCGGCATCCATGTCGGCATCCATGTCGCATTTCCATCGCCGGGGGGGTGCATGTTCGGTTCGGTGGCGGTCCGGGTATCTTGTCTACCTACGTGGGATGCCGCTGAGCGCGGTAGAGGTGGCGGAACCGGACCGTACCGGAAGGAGTGGGAGGCCATCGAACTCTCGACAGCCCTGGATCAGGAGACGCTTGCTGCCCGCTTCGGCGAGACACGGGCGCTGACCGAATCCTTGGCCGAGCCGCTCTCGGCCGAAGACCAGACCGTCCAGTCCATGCCGGACGTGAGCCCGACCAAGTGGCACCGGGCCCACACCTCGTGGTTCTTCGAAACGTTCCTGCTCGCCCCCAGGCTGAGCGACTACCAGCCCTTCCATCCCGCCTACGGCTTCCTGTTCAACTCGTACTACGAGGGCGTGGGAGCCCGGCACGCCCGCAACGAGCGAGGCCTGCTGTCCCGTCCGGGGATCGACGACATCGCCTCGTACCGGCGGCACGTCAACACGGCCATGGGCCGACTGTTCGACGATGCGCTCGACGAAGACGGGCTGGCCCTGGTGGAGCTGGGCATCAATCACGAACAACAGCACCAAGAGCTTCTCCTGATGGATATCAAGCACGTGTTGTCGTGTAACCCACTCGACCCCGCTTATGGGGACCTCGACGTGCCGGCGCCGTCGGAGATGCCCCCGTTGTCGTGGGTCAGACACCCGTCGGGCACCATGGAGATCGGCCACGACGGAAACACGTTCTCCTTCGACAACGAGTCACCTCGGCACCGTGTCTACGTCCGGCCCTTCGCCATGGGGCGTCGACCGGTCACCTGCGGCGAATGGTTGGCGTTCATCGACGACGGTGGCTATCACCACTCCGACCTCTGGCTGTCCGACGGATGGGCGGCGGCCATCGCCGGGCAGTGGGACTCCCCGATGTACTGGTCTCGGGTCGACGACGAGTGGCACATCTTCACCTTGGCCGGGTCTCGACGCCTGAACCCGGCGGAGCCGGTGTGCCATCTCAGCTACTACGAGGCGGACGCCTACGCCCGCTGGGCCGGTGCCCGGCTGCCCACCGAGGCGGAATGGGAGATACACGCGGCGGCCGAGGCGGTGGACGGGAACTTCCTCGATCCCCACGTCCTCCATCCCTCCCCCATCACCGGCGATCGCTCGAGCCCCTTCGGCGACGTCTGGCAATGGACCTCGAGCGCCTACAGCCCCTATCCCGGCTTCGAGCCGGCTCGAGGGACGGTGGGCGAGTACAACGGCAAATTCATGGTCAGCCAGTACGTCCTGAGGGGCGGTTGCTGTGCCACCCCACAGGGCCACGTCCGTCCCACCTATCGGAACTTCTTCCCGCCTGCGGCCCGGTGGGCGTTCAGCGGGCTCCGGTTGGCCAAGGATGTCTGAGCCCACACACGGCGAGGTCGTCCGACCGACGGTCGAGGTGCATCTGACGCCGGACGATCTGCGCGCCGCCATGGAGGCCGACGTGCGGGTGGGGCTCACGGCCGAGCACAAGCACCTGCCCCCCGTCTACTTCTACGACGACCGGGGCAGCCGGCTGTTCGACGAGATCACCCGGCTTCCCGAGTACTACCCCACCCGAGCCGAGCGCTCCATCCTCGAGGCCCACGCCAAGGACATGGCCCAACGATCCAAGGCCGACACATTGGTGGAGCTGGGCGCCGGTACCTGCGACAAATCGCGAATCCTGCTCGAAGCCATGCAGGCCACGGGTTCCCTTCATCGCTTCATCCCCCTGGACGTGAGCGAGACCACCCTGTGGACATCGGCGCTGGAGTTGGCCGAGGAGTTCCCCGGCCTGACCGTCACCGCGGTGGTGGCGGACTTCATTCGGCACCTGGAGCATCTTCCCACCGGTGGGGTTCGCCTCTTCGCCTTTCTCGGCGGCACCATCGGCAACCTCGACCCGGCCCAGCGACGCCGGTTCCTCATGGACCTCGACTGTGCCATGGACCCGTCCGACCGCTTCCTCCTGGGTACCGACCTGGTCAAGGACCGGCAACGACTGGTCGCCGCCTACGACGATGCCGCCGGGGTCACGGCCGAGTTCAACCGGAACGTCCTCCACGTGCTGAACCGGGAGCTGAGTGCGGACTTCGTCCCCGAGCGATTCGAGCACGTGGCCTTGTGGAACGAGGCCGACAGCCGGATCGAGATGCGGCTCCGCTCCACCGTCGCCCAACAGGTGCGGGTGGCCGATCTCGACCTGGACGTGACCTTCGAGGCCGGCGAGGAGATGCTCACCGAGATCAGCTGCAAGTTCACGCCCGAAGCCCTGGAAGAGGAGCTGGTGGCCTCGGGGTTCGTGGTCGAGGCCACCTGGGCCTCCGAGGGGGGCGAGTTCCTCCTGACCCTGGCCTCCCCCTACTGCTGAGCCGGGTCCACGCCAAATCCGTTGACCCCCAATGCGGCAGGAATTTCGCCCCGTTCAGCATGACGACCAGGGGTTATGATCTGGGCCAGGCGTTGAAGCGAGGAGCACTGCATGCCCGAGTTCCCGACTATTACCCACGTTGCGTTGACCGTCAGCGATCTCGGCCGCAGCGTGCCGTGGTACCAGAACCTGTTTGGCGCAGAGCCGGTGCTCGACGAAGAGACGGGATTGTTTCGTCACGTTGTCTGGCTCGTCGGTGGCCAAACTCTGGTTGGCCTCCACCAGTTCCCAGACCCGGTAGACAGCCTTGCCTTCAACGAGCGGCGCGTAGGTTTGGATCATCTCGCCTTCCACTGCAGTGACAGGAGCGAGCTCGAGCAGTGGGCGGAACGCCTGGAAGCGCTGGGCATCGCCCATGGTGGCATCGTCGATGCCGGCTACGGATCGGGATTGTCGTTCCGTGATCCGGATCAGATCGCGCTCGAGTTCTTCGCACCGCCGCAGACTTAGCTGCCCGAGCCGCCCTGCAACAGGTCTTCCACCGCGGGTTGGATGGCGCGGTGAAAGGTCGGATAGCTGTAGATCATGTGCTGGAGCTGAGCGATAGGCACCTGGGCATGGACGGCCAGCGTCAGCAGGCTGAGCACCTCGCCGCCGACCGGACCGGCCGAAGTGGCCCCGACCAGGACACCCCGGTCGGCGTCGCCGATCAACTTGATGAACCCGTCGTTGCCCGCCTTGTGGATCCAGCCCCGGGTGGACTGGGGGACGGGATAGCAGCTGGCCCGCACGTCGAGGCCGCGGTCCCGGGCCTGGGCCTCGCTCAGGCCGACCGACCCGATCTCCGGGTCGGTGAACGTCACCCGGGGCACCGCGTGGTACTCGGCGGGGGAGACCTCCTCGCCGAGGAT
>DASZLD010000022.1:0-3776 GCA_035552655.1 Acidimicrobiales bacterium | reverse complement strand
GGCAAAGAACAGACATTGTCCGTTCAGTGCATTGACTTAGCGACCGCGTCAAGACGCGATCGCCCGCACTGGCTTTTGGCTATCACTATTCCGTTTTCAAGGAGCGACCAAGCACACGCCCAAAAGCGTTGGTGCCGGAGTTCCAGCAGGTCGAGCCGAAGCCCTTCCCTGCGGTGCCTGGCGACGCCCTGACGGGCGTTCACCGGGACTGATTACTCTACATGGTCCTGCCTGGTGTGTCAATCGGGCCCGGTCCGCTTTCGAGGACGAATTGCCTGCCCTCGGGACACATTTGGGTCGTTTGCCACCCACCAGCGCCACGAAACCTCCGTGGCCGACGTGATCCCCACCCGACCCCCCGTTGCCGGTTGGCTGGGCGGTGGCACCCCGTCGTCGCAGAGCACGATAGCGCCCGGAACAGCGACCCCGTCCAACAGGTCGACCCCATTGTCGGTCCCCGTGATCCCCAGTGCCTGGCACAGCTTTGCCGGTCCACTGCACAGGTCACGGTCTCGCCTCGCCGCTGGACGGCTGATCCGCATGGCCTCCACCCCGGCCACGGGGTCAAGGGCCCGGACCAACACCGCTTGCGCCAGTCCCTCAGGTGCGCACACCACGTTGGCGCACCAGTGCATGCCGTAGGTGAAATAGACGTACAACCGACCGGGAGGGCCGAACATGACGGCATTTCGCTTGGTCTGGCCCCGATAGGCGTGGGACGCCGGATCCTCGGCGCCCCGGTAGGCCTCCACTTCGACGATTCTGCCGACGCGGTTATCCCTGATGAGCAGCTTGTTGAGCAACCAGGGGGCCACCACCAGGGAGTCGGCCTCCAGCGCAGCTCGATCGACGGGGGTGCCGAACGCCTTGGCTGTCCCCTTGGCCACGCCTTTGGTCACGACGCCTTTGGTCACCGGGTGGTTCCGGTCACCGATCAGGGCGACCCGATCCGGTTCCGGTCGGACTCCACCCGGTGGACGAAGCGCTCCAGCTGTACCTTCACCGGGACGGGCCCGGCCGCACCGGGCGTGGTCCGGCGGGTGACGGCCACTCCCGGCTCGAGCAGGGCGACCGCCTCGGTCCCCAGGGCCGGGTGGGCCTCGACCAGCTCGGCCAGAGGCACGTGGCGCTCCAGCGAATCCCGAACCAGGCCTCCGACGATGGAGTGGGCTTGTCGGAACGGCGTTCCCTGCTCCACCAGCCACTCGGCCAGGTCGACGGCGGCCGCTGCGGGCCCGTCGGCGGCAGCCTGCATCCTCCCCCTGTCGAACGCCACCGTGGCCAGCAGGCCGCCCAGGGCCGACAGGGCCAGCTGCACCTGATCCACCGAGTCGAACAGAGGTTCCTTGTCCTCTTGCAGATCGCGGTTGTAGGAGAGGGGCAGGCCTTTGAGCGTCACCAACAACCCGGTCAAGTTCCCGACCAACCGACCCGTCTTGCCCCGGGCCAGCTCGGCCACGTCCGGGTTCTTCTTCTGCGGCAGCATGGAGCTGCCGGTGGCGTAGGCGTCGTCGAGGACGGCAAAACCGAACTCCTCGGTGGACCACAGGACCAGCTCCTCCCCCATGCGTGAGAGGTGGATCCCGAGCAGGGCCACATCGAACAGAGCCTCGGCCACGAAATCCCGATCGGATACGGCATCGAGTGAGTTCTCGAACCTCCCGGCGAAGCCGAGCTCCTCAGCCACGCCATCGGGGTCCAGGGGAAGGGATGATCCTGCGAGGGCCCCTGCACCCAGCGGGGACACGTCCAGCCGGTCGATGGTGGCCAGCAACCGGTCCACGTCCCGGGCCAAGGCCCACCCGTGGGCCAGCAGATGATGGGACAGCAGCACGGGCTGGGCCCGCTGGAGGTGGGTGTAGCCGGGCAGGTAGGTGTCGCCCGCCTCCTTGGCCCGGGCCAGCAGGACCTCCTGGAGGGCAATGACCCTGGTGGCCACCTGACGCAGGGCCCGCTTGGTGTAGAGCCGCAGGTCGGTGGCGACCTGGTCGTTCCGGCTTCGGCCGGTGTGCAGCTTGGCCCCCACGTCGCCGGCCAGCTCGGTCACCCGCCGCTCGACGGCGGTGTGGATGTCCTCGTCGTCAGGGACGAAAGACAGCGTGCCCGCGGCCAGCTCCCCCTCCACCTTGTCCAGGGCGGCGAGGAGTGCCTCCACCTCGTCGGTGTCCAAGATGCCGCCCCGGCCCAGAGCCCGCACGTGGGCCCGCGACCCGGCGAGGTCGTCGGCAGCCAGCTGCTGATCGAAGTGCAGGCTGACGGAGAAGGCCATGACCTCGTCCGCCGTGCCACCACCGAGCCGACCATGCCACAAGGTCATGAGGAACCAATACCCGATGCACCGTCAGCCGACCCGGGGGTGGCCGACACCGGACCAGCCGAGTCGGGACCAGCCGAGTCGGGACCAGCCGAGTCGGGATCAGCCGAGTCAGGGGCGCCGGCGCTGGGGGCAGCTGCTCCCGGGGTCGCCGATCCGGGGGCAGCCGAGACCGGGGCAGCCGATCCGGGGGCAGCGGAGCCCGGCGGCTTGGAGGGAACCTGCTGGCGGGCGGACCAAATGGCCACGCCCTGGCCCCAGAGCCGGACGAAGCCGGCGGCATCCTCGTGGTGGAAGGTGTCGGCGGCGTCGTAGGTGGCCAGCCCGTAGTCGTAGAGGCTTACCGGGCTACGCCGCCCGACCACGAAGCACTTGCCGGGCTCGCACCGCAAGCGGACCTCACCGGTCACGTAGGTCTGCGATTCGAGGAAGAAGGCGTCGAGCGCCTGCTTGAGTGGTGAGAACCAGAGCCCGTCGTAGACCAGCTCGGACCAACGGGGCTCGAGGCGGGCCTTCTCGTGATGCAGGTCCCGCTCCAGCGTGAGGTCTTCCAGGTCGGCATGGGCCATCAACAATGCCAGGGCGCCCGGACATTCGTACGTCTCCCGGCTCTTGATGCCCACGCGGCGGTTCTCCACCATGTCCAGACGCCCGAATCCGTAGGCGCCGGTCACCTGGTTGAGCTCGGCGATGAGCACATCGGGATCGAGCAGCCGACCATCGAGCGACACCGGCACCCCGGCCTCGAAGCCGACCACGATCTCGACCGGCTCGGTGGCCGTCTGCCTGGTCATGGTGTACACGTCCTCGGGCGGCTGGTTCCAGGGGTCCTCGATGACCCCGCACTCGATGGCCTTGCCCCACAGGTTCTCGTCGATCGAGTAGGGCTTCTCCTTGGTCACCGAGAGCGGGATGCCCCAGGTGGCCGCGTACTCGATGCAGTCGGCACGGCTGAGCCCCCACACCCGCGCCGGGGCCAGGACCTCGAGGTCAGGAGCGAGGGCCCGGGTACCGACCTCGAAACGCACCTGGTCGTTCCCCTTGCCCGTGCAGCCGTGGGCCACGGCATGGGCGTCGTGGCGCCTGGCCTCGGCCACCAGGTGACGGACGATGACCGGCCGGGACAGGGCCGAGACCAGCGGGTACTTCCCCTCGTACTTGGCGTTGGCCATCAGCGCGGGGACACAGAAGTCCTGGGCCATCTCGCGCCGGGCGTCGACCACGGTGGCCTCCAGAGCCCCGGCGGCCAAGGCCCGCTCCCGGATGGCGTCCCAATCGGCCTCGTCGGCGTCGGCGTTCTGGCCCACGTCGACGGCCACGGCGATGACCTCTGCCCCCTCGTTCTCGATGAGCCAGCGGACGGCCACCGACGTATCTAGCCCTCCGCTGTAAGCCAAGACCACTCGTTTTGCCACGGTCACCCTCTTTTCTTCGAACTGTTCGACTCGACGTGGGACGCCCG
>DASZLD010000021.1:0-2576 GCA_035552655.1 Acidimicrobiales bacterium | reverse complement strand
GCCCCCCGACGCGAACTGGTCCCCGACCCCGTCTACCACTCGGTGCTGGTCACCCAGGTGGTCAACCGGGTGCTGAGCCGGGGCAAGCGCACCCTGGCCGAGCGGATCGTCTACGACGCCCTGTCCGACGTCGGGGAGAAGTCCGGAAACGATCCGGTGGCCGTCCTCAAGAAGGCCGTCGAGAACACCCGGCCCGAACTCGAGGTCCGCAGCCGCCGGGTCGGCGGCGCCACCTACCAGGTTCCCGTCGAGGTCCGGCCCCGCCGGGCCACCACCCTGGCCATCCGTTGGCTGGTGGGCTACTCCCAGCAGCGCCGGGAGAAGACCATGGCCGAACGGCTGTCCAACGAGATTCGCGACGCCGCCAACGGCATCGGTGCAGCGGCCAAGCGCCGTGAGGACCTCCATAAGATGGCTGAGTCGAACAAGGCATTCGCCCACTACCGCTGGTAAGGCGGTGCGGGAACCGCACCTCTCACGCCGGCACGACCTACGAAGCACTACCCGAGAGCTGATCAATTATGGCTGAAACGCCCACCCGAACCCATTCCCTGACCCATACCCGAAACATCGGGATCATGGCCCACATCGACGCGGGCAAGACGACGACCACCGAGCGCATCCTCTATTACACCGGCAAGAACTACAAGATCGGTGAGGTCCACGAGGGCGCCGCCACCATGGACTGGATGGTCCAGGAGCAAGAGCGCGGCATCACCATCACCTCGGCCGCCACCACCTGCGTCTGGCACGACACCATCATCAACATCATCGACACCCCCGGGCACGTCGACTTCACGGTGGAGGTCGAGCGCTCGCTGCGGGTGCTCGACGGCGCGGTGGCGGTCTTCGACGCGGTGGCCGGAGTCGAACCACAGACCGAGACGGTGTGGCGCCAGGCCGACAAGTACGAGGTCCCCCGAATCTGCTTCATCAACAAGATGGACCGGACCGGCGCCAACTTCCAGCAGTGCGTCGACATGATCCGGGACCGCCTCGATGCGGTGCCGGCGGTGATCCAGCTGCCCATCGGGGTCGAAGGCGGCTTTCGCGGGGTGATCGACCTGGTTCGCATGCGGGCCCTGGTCTGGCCCGAGGACGCCAGCATGGGCGAGGAGTGGTCGGACGAAGAGATCCCGGCCGACATGAAGGCGGAGGCCGAAGAGGCCCAGCACCAGCTGGTCGACGTCCTCTCCAACCATGACGACACCGTGATGGAGAAGTACCTGGCCGAAGAGGAGATCACTCCTCTCGATTTCCAGAACGCCCTCCGGGCGGTCACCCTGAAGAACCAGGCCGTGCCCGTCCTCTGCGGCTCCGCCTTCAAGAACAAGGGCGTCCAGCCCATGCTCGATGCGGTGGTCGACTATCTCCCGAGCCCGCTCGACGTCCCCCCGACGGTCGGGATCGTCCCCCGCCACGAGGACCAGCTGCTGGAGCGGCCGTCCACCGACGACGCCCCCTTCTCGGCGCTGGCCTTCAAGATCATGACCGACCCCTATGTCGGCAAGCTGACCTACCTCCGGGTGTATTCGGGGTCCCTGACCAAGGGGTCGGGGGTGTTGAACTCGACCAAGGACCGCAAGGAGCGCATCGGCCGCCTGCTGCAGATGCACGCCAACACCCGGGTGGATCTCGATGCCTGCTTCGCCGGCGACATCGTGGCCGCGGTCGGCTTGAAGCAGACCACCACCGGCGACACCTTGTGCGACCCGGCTCAGCCGGTGGTGCTCGAGTCGTTGACCTTCCCGGAGCCGGTGATCCACGTCGCGGTGGAGCCGAAGACCAAGGCCGACCAGGACAAGCTGTCCAAGGCATTGTTCGCGCTGTCCGAGGAGGACCCGACCTTCCGGGTCCATTCCGATGAGGAGACCGGCCAGACCGTTATTTCCGGGATGGGCGAGCTCCACCTCGAGGTCCTGGTGGACCGGATGCTGCGCGAGTTCAACGTCGACGCCAACGTGGGCAAGCCCCAGGTGGCCTACCGGGAGACGATCCGCAAGTCGGCGGAAAAGGTCGAGGTGCGCTACATCCGCCAGACCGGCGGCAAGGGCCAGTACGGCCACGTGGTCATCACCGTGGAGCCCACCGGCCCCGGCGGGGGCTACGAGTTCGTCGACAAGATCACCGGCGGCGCCATCCCCAAGGAGTACATCCCCTCCATCGACCAGGGCATCCGGGAGTCGATCACCTCAGGCGTCCTGGCCGGCTAT
Source organism: Acidimicrobiales bacterium (assembly GCA_035552655.1). Classification (GTDB taxonomy): domain Bacteria; phylum Actinomycetota; class Acidimicrobiia; order Acidimicrobiales; family RAAP-2; genus DASXMT01. Next base: position 363 of record DASZLD010000021.1, on the reverse strand, counting down.
CCGACGGTGGACATCCGGGTCATCCTGACCTACGGCTCCTATCACGACGTCGACTCCTCGGAGATGGCGTTCAAGATCGCCGGCTCGATGGCCATCAAGAAGGCGGCCAACCTGGCCAGCCCGGTCCTGCTGGAGCCGGTGATGGCCGTCGAGGTCACCACGCCGGAGGAGTACATGGGCGACGTGATCGGCGACCTCTCGTCCCGCCGGGGCAAGGTGGAGGGGATGGAGCAGCGGGGAAACAGCCACATCGTCCGAGCACAGGTACCGTTGAGCGACATGTTCGGCTACGCTACCGATCTGCGGTCGCGTACCCAGGGACGTGCGACGTACTCGATGCAGTTTCACGCGTACACCGAAGTC
>DASZLD010000020.1:0-8229 GCA_035552655.1 Acidimicrobiales bacterium | reverse complement strand
GTCGAGCGTTCTACCGCTACCACGCCGCCCTCATGGAGCCGTGGGACGGCCCGGCGGCGGTGGCCTTCACCGACGGCTCCACCATCGGTGCCGTGCTCGACCGCAACGGCCTGCGCCCGGCCCGCTACTGGGTGACCGACGACGGCCTGGTCGTGCTGGCCAGCGAAGTCGGCGTCTTGGATGTCGACCCGGCCAAGGTGGTGCGCAAGGGCCGCCTCCAGCCGGGCCGGATGTTCCTGGTCGATACCAAGGCCGGGCGAATCCTCGACGACGAGGAGATCAAGTCCTCGCTGGCCGCCGAGCGCCCCTACGGCCAGTGGCTGGAAGAGGGCCAGATCGATCTCGACGACCTGCCCCCCCGGAACATGCTGACCCCCCAGCACGCCTCGGTCATCGGCCGCCAGCGGTTGTTCGGCTACACCACCGAGGAGCTGCGCCTCTTATTGGCCCCCATGGCCAAGACCGGTATCGAGCCCCGCGGCTCGATGGGCTCCGACACGGCCATCGCCGTCCTGTCCGACCGGCCCCGGCTGCTCTACGACTACTTCACCCAGCTCTTCGCCCAGGTCACCAACCCACCCCTGGATGCCATCCGTGAAGAACTGGTCACCTCCCTGGCGTCGACCCTCGGTCCCGAGGCCAACCTGCTCGTGCCCACGGCCGAATCGTGCCGGCAGATCGTGCTGCCCATGCCGGTGATCGACAACGACGACCTGGCCAAGCTGCTCTACGTCAACGAGGACGGTCAGACCCCGGGATTCAGCGCCTTCGCCATCGACGGCCTGTTCGAGGTGGCCGGTGACGGGGAGGCACTCCGCCAGGGCATCGAGGCGGTGCGGGCCAAGGTCAGCGAGGCCATCGCCGACGGTGCCGACATCATCGTGCTGTCCGACCGGAACTCCACGGCCGAGTGGGCCCCCATCCCCTCGTTGTTGCTGGTCTCCGCCGTCCACCACCATCTGGTGCGGGAAAAGACCCGGACCCGGGTGGGCCTGGTGGTGGAGGCGGGTGACGCCCGCGAGGTGCACCACATGGCCCTGCTCAAGAGCTTCGGCGCCGCAGCCATCAACCCGTACCTGGCCTTCGAGACCATCGACGACATGATCGCCTCGGGCATGCTGGCCGGCGTCACGCCCCGCCAGGCCCAGAAGAACTACATCAAGGCGGCGAGCAAGGGCGTCTTGAAGGTGATGTCCAAGATGGGCATCTCGACCGTCGCTTCCTATACCGGCGCCCAGGTGTTCGAGGCGGTGGGCCTGGCCCCCGACGTCATCGACGAGTACTTCACCGGGACGGTCAGCCGCATCGCCGGCGTGAGCCTCGACGTCCTGGCCCAAGAGGTCATCGCCCGGCACCACCTGGCCAACCTGGACCGGCCCACCGAGCTGGCCCATCGGGAGCGGGAGACCGGTGGCGAGTACCAGTGGCGCCGCGACGGTGAGGTGCACCTGTTCAACCCGAAGACGGTGTTCAAGCTGCAGCACGCCACCCGGTCCAAGCGCTACGAGATCTTCAAGGAGTACACCCGGGCCGTCGACGACCAGGCCACCAAGCTGGCCACCCTGCGCGGCCTGTTCCGGTTGAAAACGGGCGAGCGACCGCCCATCCCCATCGAGCAGGTGGAGCCGATCGAGGACATCGTGGCCCGGTTCTCGACCGGGGCCATGTCCTACGGGTCGATCTCGGCCGAGTCCCACGAGACGCTGGCCATCGCCATGAACCGCCTCGGCGGTCGGTCCAACACCGGGGAGGGCGGCGAGGATGCCGACCGGTTCACGGCTGACGCCAACGGCGACCTGCGGCGGAGCGCCATCAAGCAGGTGGCCTCGGGCCGGTTCGGGGTGACCAGCGAGTACCTGGTCAACTCGGACGACATCCAGATCAAGATCGCCCAGGGGGCGAAGCCGGGCGAAGGGGGCGAACTGGCCGGCTCCAAGGTGTACCCCTGGATCGCCAAGACCCGATCCACCACCCCGGGGGTGGGGCTCATCTCACCGCCGCCCCACCACGACATCTATTCCATCGAGGACATCGCTCAGCTCATCCACGACCTGAAGTCGGCCAACCCCGACGCCAGGATCCACGTGAAGCTGGTGGCCGAGGTGGGCGTGGGCACGGTGGCCGCCGGGGTGGCCAAGGCCCACTCCGACGTGGTGCTCATCTCCGGTCACGACGGTGGTACCGGCGCCGCCCCCATGACCTCGTTGAAGCACGCCGGCATCCCCTGGGAGCTGGGCCTGGCCGAGACGCAGCAGACCCTGATGGCCAACGGCCTCCGCGACCGCATCGTCGTCCAGGTCGACGGCCAGATGAAGACGGGCTGGGACGTCCTGGTCGGCGCGCTGCTGGGCGGGGAGGAGTTCGGCTTCGCCACCGCCCCACTGGTTGTGTCGGGCTGCATCATGATGCGGGTCTGCCACCTCGACACCTGCCCGGTGGGCATCGCCACCCAGAACCCCGAGCTGCGCAAGCGCTACGCGGGCAAGCCCGAGTTCGTGGAGACCTTCTTCGAATACATCGCCGAGGAGGTCCGCGAGTATTTGGCCCTGCTGGGTCTGCGCTCGCTGGAAGAGGCCATCGGACGGGTCGAACTGCTCGAGACGGCCACGGCCATCGACCACTGGAAGGCCTCCGGCCTCGACCTGGCCCCCATCCTGGCTACTCCCGAGGCACCGGAGGGAGCCGTGCGGTACCAGGTGCACGAGCAGGACCACGGGCTCAACCGGGCTCTCGACCACCAGTTCATGGAGGCGTGCCGGCCGGCCATCGAGCTCGAGGGGTCGGTGCGAGCCGAGCTGGCGGTGACCAACGTCGATCGCACGGTGGGCACCCTGCTCGGCCACGAGATCACCAAGCGTCACGGCGGGCTCGGCCTGCCCGAGGGCTCGATCGACCTGACCTTCCGGGGCTCGGCCGGACAGAGCTTCGGCGCCTTCGTGCCCAAGGGCGTCACCATGCGCCTGTTCGGCGATACCAACGACTACCTGGGCAAGGGCCTGTCCGGCGGCCGGATCATCGTCCAGCCCCCCGAGCAGTCGCCGTTCGTGGCCGAGGACAACATCGTGGCCGGCAACGTGATCCTCTACGGCGCAACGTCGGGCGAGGTGTTCATCCGCGGTCAGGTGGGGGAGCGCTTCTGTGTCCGGAACTCCGGGGCCATCGCCGTGGTCGAGGGCGTGGGCGACCACGGGTGCGAGTACATGACCGGCGGGCGGGTGGTGGTCCTCGGGTCCACCGGCCGGAACTTCGGTGCCGGCATGTCCGGCGGCGTGGCCTTCGTCTACGACCGGGACGACCATTTCAACGGCCTCTACAACCCGGAGATGGTCGATCTCGAGCCCCTGTCGGCCGACGACCGCATCTGGCTGAAGGACCGCATCATCCTGCACCGGGACGAGACCGGTTCCGAGGTGGCCGGCCAGATCCTGTTGGACTGGTCCACGACGTGGGAGTCGTTCGTGAAGGTAATGCCCCGGGACTACCGGCGGGTGCTCGAGGCCACCGAGCTGGCCGTGGCCGAGGGTCGGTCGGTGGACGAGGCGGTCATGGCCGCACCGCACGGTTGAGGGGCATCGATCATGGGTGACATCCACGGGTTCCAGAAATTCGGGCGGGAGCTGCCGCCACGGCGTCCCGTTCCCGTCCGCTTGCGCGACTGGAAAGAGGTCTACGAGCCCTTCCCGGTCGAGTCGTCCCGCGAGCAAGGGGCGCGCTGCATGGACTGCGGCATCCCCTTCTGCCACGAGGGGTGCCCGCTGGGCAACCTGATCCCCGAGTGGAACGACCTGGTCTACCGGGACGATTGGTCCGAGGCCATGGACCGCCTGCACGCCACCAACAACTTCCCCGACTTCACCGGGCGGCTGTGCCCGGCGCCCTGTGAGGGCGCCTGCGTGCTGGGTATCAACTCCGACCCGGTGACCATCGAGCGGATCGAGTACGAGATCGTCGAGCGAGCCTGGTCCGAAGGCTGGGTCGAACCGGTCAAGGCGGTGACCTCCACGGGCAAGCGAGCGGCCGTCGTGGGCTCGGGACCCTCGGGCCTGGCCGCGGCCCAGCAGCTGGCCCGGGCCGGACACGAGGTGGTCGTCTTCGAACGGGCGGAAAAGCCCGGCGGTCTGCTCCGCTACGGCATCCCCGAGTTCAAGATGGAAAAGGCGGTCCTCGACCGCCGGCTGGGGCAGCTGACGGCCGAAGGGGTCGAGTTCCGATGTGGCGTTTCGGTGGGAGCACCGGCGCCGGAGGTGCCGGGAGCGGCCGCCGAGGATGTCACCGTGGTCACCGCCCAGTCGCTCCGTGACGACTTCGATGCCGTCGTGCTGGCCGGGGGCGCCACTGTCCCCCGCGACCTGCCGGCTACCGGACGGGAGCTCCACGGCATCCACCCGGCCATGGACTACCTGAAGCCGTCCAATCGGGTCCAAGAGGGTGCGCTGTCCCAGTCGCCTATTTCCGCCGACGGCAAGCACGTGGTCATCATCGGCGGCGGGGACACCGGGGCCGACTGCCTGGGCACGGCCCATCGCCAGGGCGCTCTCTCGGTGCACCAGCTCGAGATCATGCCCGAGCCTCCCTCGGACCGGCTGGGCGAGAACCCCTGGCCGACCTGGCCCATCATCCTCCGTACATCCGCCGCCCACGAGGAGGGCGGCGAGCGGATGTTCGGGGTGACCACGGTGGAGTTCGTGGATGACGGGTCGGGCAACGTGAGCGAACTGCGGGGCGAGGAGGTGGAAGTGGCCATCGGCAACGATGGTCGCCCGGTGTTCACCCCCATCGCCGAAACCGCCTTCGAGCTGCATTGCGACCTGGTGTTGCTGGCCCTGGGCTTCTTGGGCCCAGAACCGGGCGGCGTGGTGGCCGAGCTGGGCATCGACGTCGACGGCCGGTCCAATGTGGCCGCCGACTCGAGCTGGTCGACCAACGTTGACGGTGTCTTCGTGTGCGGGGACATGACCCGCGGTCAGAGCCTGATCGTGTGGGCCATCGCCGAGGGGCGTTCGGCCGCCGCTTCGGTCGACCGCTACCTGATGGGCACGACGGAGCTGCCGGCGCCCATCACCCCGGGCCAGCTGGCCCTGCGCTGAGCCCGCGGTATCGGCCGATCACGGTTGCCCCCAAGGCCACCGGAGCGACGTCGCACCGGTCGCCGATATCGGCGACAAAGGCCTGAAAGGCGGGCACGGCCTGCAACGAATCGGGTTCATCGACGTCGTGCTCGATCACCACGTGGATGAAGCTCACCCCGTCCTCGAGCCGGAAGACCTGGTAGGTGAAGCCCTCCGGCTCCCGTTCGTCCAGTTGGGCGAACACCGCCTCGATCAATCGCTGGTTCTCCTCGGCCCGCTCAGGCTTGGCCTGGTACCGCACCACGGTGGACGTCATCTCGGGCTCCCTGCCGGGCGACCGGGTGGCCGCTCCAGAAGGTGGACGGGCTCGGGCCTCAGAACTCATCGTTCCGCTCGAGCCGACCGGCCGAGGCGAGCATCATCGCTCGCTGGGCCGGGCTGCGCCGAAGGGCGGCGAGCCGCCCAGGCTGTCGATCCTGACGTCGACCCCGGTGTAGGGCGCATCGACCATCTGATCGTTGCCGAGGTAGATGCCGACGTGGCCCGGTAGGCCCGGGACGTCCTCGCCGGGGTCGAAGAACACGAGGTCGCCGGGCTGGAGATCGTCGAGGGCAACATGGGGGAGCGCCGTCCACTGCTCCTCGGAGGTACGGGGGATGGTGATACCGACCGCCCCGTAGGCCGCTTGGGTGAGCCCGGAGCAGTCGAAGCCGACCCCAGGGGTCTCGCCGCCCCAAAGGTAGGGGGTGCCGATCTGGTCCAGGGCATAGTTGATGGCGGTGGCCGCAGCCGGGCCGGTCGAGGCAGGGACAGGGGCGGGGGCAGGAGCGGCGTAGGTCGCGGCATAGGAGAGAACCCTGGCCACGTAGCTTTGGTCGTGGTTGTAGGCGTAGATGGCGCCGGAGATATTGACGCCATCCCTGGCCCCGTCGGTGCACAGCAACCGAGCGGCGGCGTAGATGGCGTCGACCGGGTCGAAGGGGGAGGGCGGGTTGACCCCGCCCGGAGGCACCGGCTCGTCGTATTCGGCGAACGTGGCCGGCTCGAACTGCATGGGCCCTTCGGCTCCAGCAGAGGAGATCTGCGTGTCCCGTCCTTGACCGGTCTCGGCCTCGCCGATGCCGGCCAGCACGGTCCAGGGCAGGCCCGGGCAGGTGGCTGCGGCGGCTTGGTAGGACTGCAGGTAGCTGGAAGGGATGTCGGCCAGCGCTTGGGCCGAAGGAGTGAGGCTGGAGGATGGCATCGTCGAGCCCAGCCCCACCAGGGAGGCCAGGCCGGCGACCGCGGCGATGGCCAGGACCATGGCGACCAGTACCAGTCCGCCTCCGATGGCGCCGGCGGTGCGCATGGGCATGGGGCTTCTCCTCTGGATTCCGAGCCCGGTTCGGGACAGCGACTGGCCGACAGGTCGGGGCCCGACCGGGGTGGCCACTGATCGGAACCGGTGACCGGGGTACGGGACCGTCCGACTGGGCCGTCCGAAGCGAGAGCGATCGAGAGCTACCAGCTCCCGGTGGGGCGGTTGGGGCCGCGAAGCGTCACTCGCAGGCCGGTTGGCGCGGCGACACTGCTCACCGGTGCTCGACGGGCACCGCACGAGCGCAATCGAGTGCTGTGAGCGGCCGACTCAGATGCCGTCCTCGTCGAGGAGCGGCGATTCACGATCTGTCACCGGAAACGGCGGGCGACGATGTGGCGCACTCGTAGTACACCATCGCGCCGTCTCGATGGCAAGCCCTGCCAACGCTGGGCCCGACGGGCATCGATAAGCTCGTCCCACCAGTCCAGGGAGGTACGCCGTGCTCAGCACCATGCAAGATGGTCCACTACTCGTCAGCGGGATCCTCCGCCACGGACGGACCGTCTATGGCGAGAGCCAGGTGCTCACGGTGACCGGTCCGACGGGTGAGCACAACGCGGCCTCCTTCGCCGAGGTCGGCGATCGAACGGACCAGCTGGCCGCCGCTCTCCGCAAGCTGGGCGTCACCGGTGACGATCGGGTTGGCACCTTCTTGTGGAACAACCAGACCCACATGGAGGTGTACCTGGCCGTACCGTCCATGGGCGCCGTGCTCCACACCCTCAACGTCAGGCTCTTCCCCGACCAGTTGGCCTATGTGATCAATCACGCCGAGGACAAGGTGATCATCGTCGATGACATGCTCGTCCCCCTCCTGGCCCGGGTGCGCGACCAGCTGACCACGGTCAAGCACTTCATCGTGGCCGGGGGTGATCCCAGTGCCGACTCACCGCTGGGCGAGACACACGACTACGAGGAGCTGCTCAGCGCGGAATCCGCCGGCTTCGACTGGCCCGACCTGGATGAGCGCGAGGCGGCGGCCATGTGTTACACCTCGGGCACCACCGGGAACCCCAAGGGCGTCGTCTACAGCCACCGATCCATGTACCTGCACTCGATGGCCGTGACCTCGGCTTCGTCGATGGGCATCAAGGAGACGGACCGGGTGCTCACCATCGTGCCCATGTTCCACGCCAACGCCTGGGGCACCCCGTACGCCGCATTCATGGTGGGTGCGGACCTGGTCATGCCTCAGCAGTTCCTCCAGGCCGAGCCGCTGGCCGCCATCAACGCCGTCCTGCACCCCACCCTGACCGCCGGGGTGCCCACCATCTGGAATGACGTGCTGCGCTACTCCGAGACCCACGAGGTCGACATGTCCTCGGTCCGGATGATCGTGGGCGGTGGCGCCGCCGTACCTCGGCAGATGATCAAGCAGTTCGACGAGCGGTTCGGGATCGACATGGTCCAGGGCTGGGGCATGACTGAGACCAGTCCGCTGTGCGCCCTGTCCATCCCACCCCGCAGCGCCACCCCCGAGGACGAGCTGGATTGGCGCAGCAAGGCAGGTCGGATCGTTCCCGGCGTCGAGATCCGCATCTGCGCCGATGACGGTTCGGTCCTGCCCAACGATGGTGAGACGGTGGGGGAGTTCGAGGTCCGGGGCCCCTGGGTCACCGGCTCCTACTACCGCGAACCGAGCGAGGATCGTTTCCACGATGGCTGGCTGCGGACCGGCGACGTGGGCTCGCTCGATTCCAAGGGCTTCATGCAGATCAGTGATCGCACCAAGGACGTGATCAAGACCGGTGGCGAGTGGATCTCCTCGGTCGAGCTCGAGAACGAGGTCATGGCCCATCC
>DASZLD010000019.1:0-5562 GCA_035552655.1 Acidimicrobiales bacterium | reverse complement strand
ATGGGTCGAGTCAGCAGTCTCAGGCGATGGAGCGCGGTGGCAGTGGCGGCGCCGGCCCTGGTCGTGGGCAGCGTTGCCCTCACCGGAGCGACGGCAGGCGCCGCCAGCCCCAAGCCCCTCACCATCCTGGTGACCAACGACGACGGCTACAACTCGCCGGGCATCAACACCCTCGTCCAGGCCCTGCGCAAGCTGCCCAAGGTCACCGTGAAGGTCGTCGCCCCCGCCACCAACCAGAGCGGGACGGGCGGAAAGACGACTCCGGGCACGCTGGCCACCACCAACGTCAAGACGCTCAGCGGCTATCCGGCTGTCGCCGTGCAGGGCTATCCCGCCGACACCATCCGTGCTGCCATCGACCAGCTGCACATCCGGCCCAACCTGGTCGTCTCGGGGATCAACTTCGGCCAGAACCTGGGGCCGGTGGCCGACCTGTCGGGCACCGTAGGTGCGGCCCGGGCCGCGGCCGTCTTGGGCATCCCCGCCGTGGCCACCAGCCAGGGCCTGGGCAGCCCGGTGGCCTACCCGGTGACGGCCAAGGCCGTCATCACCTGGATCAACAGCCACCGATCGAAACTGGCTGTCACCAAGACGCCCAAGTCCACCATCGTGAACATCAACGGCCCGTCCTGTGGCACCACCGGGTCGCCCCGGGGCACGGTCAACGTGCCTCCGGGCACCAGCGGGAATCCGCTGGCCACCTCCGACTGCTCCTCGACGGCCACCAACCCGCCTGACGACGTCACCGCGTTGGCCGAAGGGTTCATCGTGGTCGATCAGCTTCCCGCCACCGCGGCCACCACGACGACTACACCGCGCCCTGATCGGGCACACACCGTCACGCCCGACCGGGTCAGACCCCAGGCGTTCGAGTCTTACCGGGCGTCGACAGCCGCGTCGAGGGCGTCGGACTCCTCAGGGGAGAGCCGCTGGTAGGGGGCGTCTTTGGCCGGGCGCCACCACACCGGATCGGCACAATGCCAGCCCTCGGTGCGCAACACGCGCTTGAGCACCTTGGTGGTGGCCGTGATGGGCAGCTCCTCGGCGATGCGCACGAACCGCGGTCCCCATTTGGTGCCCAGGTCCTCCTCGGCGGCGAGGAAGGCGGCGAAGGCGTCCGGGTCGAACTCGGCTCCCGCCCGCAGCTGGAGGGCGGCCATCACCTGATCGCCGACCACGGTGTCGGGCACGGCGAAGACCGAAGCCAGCACCACGTCGGGGTTTCGCTTGAGGATGGCCTCCACCGGGGCGGCGGCGAAGTTCTCGCCGTCCACCCGCAGCCAGTCGTAGTCCCGGCCGGCGAAATAGAAGAAGTCGTTCTCGTCCCGATAGGCCAGGTCTCCGGTCCAGTACCAGCCGTTGCGCAGCCGGACCGCTTCGGCCTCGTCATTGCGCCAGTACCCCTCGAACCCCGCTCCGTCCACCTTGGAGCAGAGCTCCCCGATGGCCTCGTCGGCATTGGTCAGCCGGCCGTGCTCGTCGAAGGCCGCCCTCGGGCACTCCTGGCCGGTCTCGGGATCGAGGATCATGGTCCCGGCCAGCGCTCGGCCCAAAGCGCCGCGCGGGGTGTCGGGGGTCCTGGTCACCGAGGCCCCGCCCTCGGTGGAGCCGTAGGCGTCCTGCACCGTGCACCCGAACCGCTCGGCGAAGCGGGCCACGTCGATCTCGGCCGCCTCGTTGCCGAACGCCCTGACCAGGGTATTGTCGGCATCATCGGGCTGGGCCGGGGTGGCCAGGATGTAGGAGAGCGGTTTGCCCACGTAATTGAAGTAGGTCACCCCGTACTTGCGGACATCGGGGAGGAACTGGGAGGCGCTGAACCTGTCGCGCAGGACGGCGGTGGACCCTCCGGCCAGCGCCGGCGCCCATCCGGCCATGAGCGCATTGGAGTGGAACAGGGGCATGACCAGATAGCAGACGTCGTCGGCCGTGAGACTGTACATCTGGGCCAGGATGGCGCCAATGCGGGCCAGGCGTCCCTGGGTGCAGCGGCACGCCTTGGGCGCCCCCGAGGTTCCCGACGTGAACAGCAGCAGGCCCAGGGTGTCCTCGTCCACCCCGGTGACCGACGGGTCGGGTAAGGGCGAGCCGGCCACGGAGGAGAGCAGCTGGCCGTAGGGGGTGATGGGGGATGCGTCGCCGGTGGGATCGTCGATGACCAGGATGCGGTCAGGGGGAAGGGCGGGACCGAGGTCGTGGCCGTCGACCAGCGCCACCAGCCGCTGGTCGGTGATCAGCAGCTGGCACTCGGTGTGGGAGAGGTCCCGGGCCAGCTCGTCGCCCCGGTGGGTGGGGTTGCCGCCCACGATCACCGCACCGGCCAGCGCCGCCGCTCCCATCCAGAAGACGTACTCGGGAATGTTCTCGAGCAGTAGGGCGACATGGAACGGTCCCGGCTTGCGCAACGAGGCCAGCGCCGCCGCCCGCTCGGCCTGGGCCGCGGTCACCTGGGCGTGGCTCCAGGTCCGGTCCCGGTAGGCCAGCCCGAGGTGTTCGTCCTCGGCTCGGTCTCGGATCAATCGGTCGATGGTCTCCACCGGTGCACTCCTCGGTCGTTCTCGTCGGCCCGGATCGAACAACCGGCTGCCGACCGGCCGGATCGAACCCGGTCATCCTGGCATCTTGTCCGCCCCGGGCACGCTGCCCCGCCCTGACCTGGACGGTCAGGCACATTTCTGGAACACGTTGCACTTTAGCGGCCCAGGTGTTACCGTGCCCCATCGCCCCCGTGGGGGAGCGAATCGCCCCATTAGGGACCGCGAGTGAGGAGCCCACAGCCATGGAGTTCGGAGTTTTTCTCAACGGCTACGTGCCCGGTCCCGCGGCGTTCGACCCCGCCTGCGAGCACGAGATGTTCAAGCGGGAGACGGGGTATGTCATCCACGCCGACAAGTACAACTGGAAGTACGCATGGCTGGGCGAGCATCACTCCCTGACCGAGTACAGCCATCTGTCTGCCCCCGAGGTGGTGATGGGCTATCTGGCCTGTGCCACCGAGCGGATCCATGTGGGCACCGGCATCATGAACCTCTCGCCCCGCGTCAATCATCCCGTGCGCTGCGCCGAGCGGGTCGCCGTGCTCGACCACATGACCGAGGGACGATTCGAGTGGGGGACGGGTCGGGGGGCAGGCAGTCATGAGATCGCCGCCTTCAACATCTTGGACAAGAACTCCACCAAGGCCGAGTGGAACGAGGTCATCCGCGAGATCCCCCGCATGTGGGAGGAGCGCGACTACACGTTCGATGGCGACCACTTCACCGTGCCCACGCCCCACAACATCCTGCCCAAGCCCTACGGCGCCGGGCACCCCCCGATCTGGGTGGGGTGCGGCAACCCGACCACGTTCACCCAGGCCGGCGAGCTGGGCATCGGGGCCATTGCCTTCAACTTCGAGCCCATCTACAACCTGCAGGGTCGCATCGATGCCTACAAGGAAGGCATCGCCAACTGCACCGAGCCGCTGGGTCAGTACGTGAACGACAACATCATGATGACCAATGCGGTCATCTGTATGAGCGACCGCAAGAAGGCCAGGGAGATCGCCCTGCGACCCGGCCGCGGCTACCTGTACTCGATGGTGTGCAACTACCACGACACCATTCCCCACATGGAGGGCATCCCGGTATGGCCCGAGCCGCCGGTGTCGGTACCCGACGAGGAGAGCCTGGACGCCCTCATCGAGGGGGGCTGGATCCTGTGCGGCGAGCCCGACGAGGTGGCCGAGCAGGTGGCCAAGTACCAGACCGTCGGCTGCGATCAGCTGGTGTTCGGGCTGCCCTCCGACTCGATGGCCGAGGACGAGGTCTACGAGATGCTCGAGCTGTTCGGGACCAAGGTCATTCCCCAGTTCGACTCCGATCCGGTGCACTCCACCACCCGCTACCGCGAGAAGGCGGTGCGCAAGTACCCTGACTTCACCTTCCCGGTCACCGATGTCATCGTCGAGGTGCTGCCCACCAACGCTCAGATCCAGCTGGACGGTACCCACACCCCCTGAGCGGCGTGGGTACCAGCGATAGGTTGGTCGCATGTCCGATCCAGTCAGTCCGTCGCCGATCATCGCCTATTTCGTGGACGAGATCGAGCCCAGCCTGCCCGACGAGGGGAAGGCCACGCTCTCGAGCTACGCCGACCGCATCGCGGCGACGACCCACCACGGCGACTTCCGGCGAGCATGGCACTGTGCCGATTGGGCCATCCGGGTGGCCGAAGCATCGCCCGGCTCCAAGCACGGCCATCTGGTCACCGGCCTCAAGGAGAAGCACCTGCTGTGGAAAGACATGATCTTCGGGGTTGAGTTCGGTGCCAAGCCTGACGGCGTGGGCCCCGGCCAGGATGCCGAGATCCAGTGGGTCGACGATGCGGTGGCCATTGCCAAGGATGAGGCAGCCCGTTCGGGTTGGGGTGCCGTCCCCTGGGAGGACCTCCTCACCGAGATGTTGGCGGTGGCCGCGCCCAAGTCCTGACTCTCGAGCGGGTCAGGCCTTGTGGTTGCGGCCGAAGTACATCTCCTCCCAGATGGCTTCGTTCGTCTCTGTTTCCACCACCTGTCCATCCTCCAGCTTCTCGAGGGTGATGTTGCCGGTGAAGCGCAGGTAGGCGCCGTCGAACCCGATCAGCCGGGCCAGGAAGTGCTGGAGACCATGGAGGGCATCGATGAACTGCGCTCTGAAGATGGTCTCCTTCCGCTCCCAGGTGACCCGGAAGCCGACCTCGCCCGCATAGGTGTAGGTGAGGACGTTGCCCACCGGTTTTCCGGTGTCCTCGTCGATGTGGACATCACTCTCGACGAAGGTGACCACGGCTTCGTCATCGGCCACGACCTTGCCGTCCTTGGCCAACAGGAAGATGGGGAAGGCAGCGAGGCCGTATCGTTCGGCCCCGGTGACCAGGCAGGCGATGACCGTATAGGGCCCTACTTGGGCGCGGCCCCAATACCAGTTGTCGATCACCTTCAACATCGAGCAATTGCCCCAGTTGTGGTCGTGGTAGCCGGTGCCCGTCACCTCGACGGTTTCGCCGCCAACTGTGATCGTCGCCGTGACCTTGCCTTGGGGCACGCTGGGCAGCCAGGCGAAGAAGAGGTGCTCGTCCTCCTCGAAGAGGAAGTGGCCGGTCTTCGGCCGCCACGCCGGCACCTCGCCGGTCAGGGTCACGTCGACGGTGATCTGGTCGGTCTCGACATGGATGTCGTAGCGGTGGAGGTCGCCGATGAAGGTGTTGGGCCCCATGCGCACATCGCACCCGTCGGTCGATGCCTTGAAATCCTCTGTGAAGACAGGGGTGTTCGTGTCCAGTTTCGTTCCGTCGGGTCGATCGAAGCAGACGTTGGCATACGGGGCCAGGGGATGGTCGGCGTCCGTGACCAACTTGGTATTGAAGGTCACCACCAAGGTCGATCCGTCGGAGAGGGTGGCATCGAAGTACCACCACTCGAACGTGCCCTTCCCGCCGTCGGTCCGCATGCCATCTTCACGGGCTTCGATGTGATCGCTGCTGATGCCCAGTTGCTCGTACTCTGCTGGGGTGGAGCCCAATCGGGCCAGGACGGGGTGCTTT
>DASZLD010000018.1:0-3755 GCA_035552655.1 Acidimicrobiales bacterium | reverse complement strand
GAACAACCTTCCCCACGAATTGTCCGGCGGCGAGCAGCAGCGTGTGGCCGTGGCCCGGGCCTTCGTGAACCGACCCCTGATCCTGTTGGCCGACGAGCCGACCGGAAACCTGGACCCGACCACCAGCCTCGGGATCATGCGGCTCCTGGACCGGATCAACCGAACGGGCACCACCGTGGTGATCGCCACCCACGACGCCGGCATGGTCGACCAGATGCGGCGCAGGGTCATCGAGCTCGACCGGGGCGTGCTCGTGCGCGACCAGGCCCGCGGCGTCTATGGCATCGATAGTGCGGTCGCCGCCCAAGGGGCCGGCTCGCCCACTGGCACGGTGATCGGGAACGGTCTCGACGGAGGCCTGGTGATCGAGGCCTGATGCCTGTCTCGGTTGGGTACATCTCCAAGGAAGCCGGCACCAACCTGTGGCGGAACCGGCTCATGACCATCGCCGCCGTGCTGACGGTGGCCGTGTCGCTGGCCCTGGTGGGCTCGGCCCTGCTGTTGAAGCAGGGCGCCTCTAACGCCACCACCCGTTGGCAACAGGGCGTCGACGTGGCCGTGTTCGTCAAGGCCGGAGCGCCCACCTCGCAGTACAACGCCATCGGCTCCGAGCTCAAACAGCTCCCGTTCGTGAAGTCCTGCACGGCCCGCAGCCAGAGCTGGGACTTTGCCGAGGCCAAGCAGCTCGAGCCGCCGGACTTGTCCAACGCCCTGAGCGTGTCCGATGTGCCCTCGTCCTGGCGATGTCATCTCACGGTGGCGTCCCAGGCTTCGATCATCACCCAGCAGTTCACCGGGAAGCCGGGTGTGGCCACGGTGGCATCGCCCACCGCCCAGATCCACACCATGGAGAACGTCATCCACGTCCTCCAGTGGGTCTTCTTGTCCATCGCCGTGGTGCTCTTGCTCTCGGCCTCGGTGCTCATCTTGAACACCATCCGAATGGCCATCTTCGCCCGGCGCCGGGAGGTGTCGGTCATGAAGCTGGTCGGCGCGACCAACTGGTTCATCCGATTACCGTTCATGGCCGAGGGTCTGGTTCAGGGATTGCTCGGTGGCGGTGTGGCCGTGCTGGCCGTCCTCGGCCTGTACTGGGGTATCGGTCTCGACGTGCCCCATGACGCCAGCGGTTCCATCACCGCTCAGATGGCCATGGGCGGGTGGGAGGTGGCCGCCACCTGCATCCTGGTCATGGTGGTCGGTGTGGGGGTCGGTGTGATCGGGTCGGCCTTCGCCGTTCGCCGCTTCCTCGACGTCTGACCGCCCCGACTGCTCGCCCAGTCTGACCCGCCCGGATCTGACCGCCCAGACTGCTCAGGACGCGGGAGTGGGCGTGGAGCTCAGAGACCGGATCCGGGATAGACGGTGGGCGAACGGCCACAGGTGTTGGTGGCCGGTGAACCTGCCAGTCGGGCCGCCACCCACGTGGCCACCATCGCCTGGCTGTCGGTCAGGATCGTGCCGTGGTCGTCGCCCTGGTAGAGGGCGAGCTGCACGGTGTCGTGCTGACCGGCGCACAGCCTCTTGCTGACCATGGACTCGGTCGTCGTCGGGGTGATCAGCGAATCGGCCGTGCCTTGGACGACCAGGACCGGGCTGTCCGTGTGCATGCCCCCGGGATCGTTGGCCGCGATGTGGGCGGCGACCACCGGCTTCGTGCTCCAACCGGGCCGGAAGATCTGATCGGTGGGCGTGCTCGAGAACGCGTCGCTCACCTGGAGCGCACACACCGCACCGATGGTGGCGTTGGCGATCTTGGTCGAAGCGGGACTCAGGGCCAGACCGAGGGGCATGTTCGTGTAGACCTTGGACCACGCGGCCAGGGCCATGATGGTGATGGCGGAGCCGGGATCGGGATCAGGCCCGGGAATGACCGGGGCCAGGGCGGCGACGGTGGACACCGGCGCCAGAGCCACGGTGCCGACCACGTGGAGTTCCGGCGCATAGGTGTGAGCCAGTTGGCCGGCGAACAGCGCGGCGTGCCCTCCCTGTGAATGGCCCTCGATGACCACCGAGTCAGAGGCGCGGGACCCGACGAAGTGCCGGGCGGCCCGGGCCGCATCGAGGACGCTGCGCCCCTCGCTCCCGCCGACCAGGTAGGGATGGACACGTGCCGTTCCCAGACCCTCGTAGTCGGTGGCGGCCACCACGTACCCGGCATCGATCCATGACTGGAGATAGCCGATCCCGGTCGTCGGCTGGCGGGACGGGGCGCAGGAATCGGCAATGCCGGTGGTGGCGTGGGCCCATGTCACGATGGGATAGCCGCCCGATGTGGGGGCCTGGAGGGGCACGGCGATGACCCCCGAGACGGCGATGTCCTTCCCGGTGATCGATCGGGAGTGGTAGAGCACCCGGTACACCTTGGCATCGACGCCAGGGTCGGCTGATGCTGGGAGCTTCTCGGACCGGATCATCGTCCCCGGCGGCGCGGCGACCAGCGGGTCGGGTGTCTGGTAGAAGGCGTTGAGGCCCGTCGACTGTTTCGTCGAATTGGGCGGCGACGATGTGGCCGGCGGACCGCCACAGGCGCTGACCACCACGGCCAGCACCACCACCACGGCCACCGCGCCCGTACCCAGGGTCGGACGGGCTGCCGCCCGCCGCCGGCGGCTTCTCGAGGGGCTCCAGCCCGGAAGGAGACCTGGAGCCGCCATGGCCGCTCACAGTAGCCAGCGATGACGCCGTGATCAGGTCGGTCGCCGGTCTACCATCGGTTGCGACGTGGGTCCTCTCGACGAAGTTGTTCACTGGCCGGTGACGGCTGCCGCCGTCGGGGTGGTCGGTTCTCGGTCAACCGGCGGACCGATCGGCGTCTCGAACTGGGTCGGCGATGTGGATCGCCCCTATCCGTGGGCGTCGGTCACCAAGCCGGTCACCGCGCTGGCCGTCCTGGTCGCAGTGGAAGAGGGCACCCTGGATCTCGACGAGCCGGCGGGACCACCGGGCTCCACCGTCCGCCACCTCTTGGCCCACGCCTCGGGCCTGGGCCCCGAGGGGCGCATGCCCCTCAGCGCGCCGGGCCAACGGAGGATCTATTCCAATGCCGGTTTCGAGTGGCTGGCCGAGCTACTGGCCCAGCGTTCGGGCATGCCCTTTCCCGTCTATGTGACCGACGGAGTGCTCGCCCCGTTGGCCATGGCCGGCACGGTCCTGCCCGATGGGGCGTCGCCCGCCTCCGGCCTCCACGGCCCGCTGCGTGATCTCCTGAGGCTGGCCCACGAGTTGTTGTCCCCCACCCTGATCGGCACCACCACCCACGAGCTGGCCATCTCGGTGGCCTTCCCCGGGCTGGCCGGGGTCCTACCCGGCTTCGGGCGGTTCGAGCCCTGCGACTGGGGACTGGGCGTGGAGGTCCGGGGGACCAAGCACCCCCACTGGACCGGTGACCACAACACGCCCCGGACCTTCGGCCATTTTGGCCAGTCGGGCTCGTTCCTGTGGGTCGATCCGGTGGCCGGGATGGCCTGTACCGGACTGGCCGATCGTCCATTCGGCCCGTGGGCGGCCGAGGCCTGGCCCCGGCTGGCCGATGCCGTCCTGGCCGACGGGGCTGGTGATGCCCCTCATCCCGACCTGGGGGCCGACCTCGATCCCCGTTGTTAGGCTTCCGATGATGAAGGGCGTCATTCTGGCCGGTGGCACCGGCTCCCGGCTTCACCCCCTCACCACCATCACCAACAAGCACCTCTTACCCATCTACGACCGGCCCATGGTCAACTTCTGTATCGAGGCCCTGGTCAAGGCGGGGATCA
>DASZLD010000017.1:0-4863 GCA_035552655.1 Acidimicrobiales bacterium | reverse complement strand
GTGGGGGTGTGCCAGGTGGTCTCGAGCACCATCGAACCGGGGAGGTAGCGACGCTGGGAGGGGGCCTGGACGTGATCGGGGCCGAACCGGAAGAGACCGGCCGACCGATCCAGGAGTGAGCCGAAGACGCTCGGTGCGTCGGGCCGGGGGAGGCACAGCCACTCCACCGTGCCATCCGGTGCGATGAGGCAGTTGGTCTCGCAGTCGGACAGGAAGGCATAGTCGGCGATCGGGGGGAATTCGCTCATGGCACGCATCTTGCCTGATCGACGTGTCGGCGGCACGATGGCCGTAACGGACAAACGCTCAGCGGGTTCCGACAAATCGGCCCGTTCCGGTAAAATAGAGTAAACAGATAGACTTTATGGAATATGGAAAGGAGGGGGTCGTTGACCACCGCCCCTGGCCTCACCGAAGCCCGCCGTCCTGGGTCCCGTGATGATCCGGTCGTCGTGTTCTGCGCGGTCGGAACTCTGACCGAATCCCTTCGAGCTCGGTTTCCCGATGTCGTAGTGGTGGACATCAGCGGAGGCGTGCCCGCCGATGTCGAAGGTGAGGTCCTGTTCGGGGGCATGGGGCAGCCCTCGGTCGACGCCATGGGGCATGGCGTTCATTGGGTGCAGTCGATAGGGACCGGCATCGACCACCTTGCTCCCGAGATTCTGGCTGCGGGGGTTCTGACCTCGGCCCGAGGTGCCAGTGCGGTGGCCATCAGCGAGTACGTCATCACGGTCATGGCCAGCTTTGCTCGCAACTTTCCCGACAGCTGGATCCACGAACCGCCAGAGCATTGGAATTACCAACCGGCTGTCACCCTGGCCGGGGCGACGGTGGCCCTGTTCGGCTTCGGGGGCATCGCCCAACGGGTGGCTCGCATTGCCCTCGCTCTCGAGATGTCGGTCGTGGCCCTCCGTCGGACGAACGCACCCAGCCCGGTCCCCGGGGTGAGGATGGCGGGGTCGTTCGCCGAGCTGGTGGCCGAGGCCGACCACCTGGTGCTGGCCGCACCGGCCACGGAGGAGACCCGCCACGTGGTCAACGCGGCCAGCTTGGCTCAGGTGAAACCTGGCCTCCACCTGGTGAACATCGCCCGAGGTTCACTGGTGGACCAGGACGCGCTCCGGACCGCCCTCGACGACGGCAGGGTGGCCCGTGCCTCCTTGGACGTGACCGACCCCGAGCCACTGCCCGCCGGTCACTGGCTCTTCCAGCATCCCCGGGTGTTCTTGACGCCCCACTCGTCCTGGTCCGGGCCGCCCCCCTTGTCGGGAAGCTTCGAGATCTTCTGCGACAACCTGACTCGCTACCTGGCCGGACAGCCGCTGCAGTTCGTCGTGCACGACGGGTACTGAGCCGGGCACGACGGGTACTGAGCCGGGCGCGGAACAGACGAGATCGGAAAGGCGGGCATGAGCGAGGAGACCACGAGGGCTATGACCCCCAACGGACCAGACTGGCATGCGTGGCATCGCACCTACGACCAGCCCGGAAGCGGTCTGTACGACCGGTTGCTCACCGTGCAGGGGCACCTCAGCGACGCCCTCGACCAACTTCCCTCGGGCCCCGTCCGCCTGATCAGCATCTGCGCGGGTCAGGCTCGCGATGTGGTCGGGGTGTTGCAGGATCACCCGTGTGCCGGCGATGTCGTGGGGCGGCTGGTCGAACTGGACGAGCGGAACGCCGCCGAAGCCAGAGAAGCCCTCGCCGCCATCGGCGTCGACGGCATCGAGGTGGCGACCGCTGACGCGGGACGGAGCGACGCCTACCTCGGCGCGGTACCGGCCGACGTGGTGCTGGCCTGCGGCGTGTTCGGCAACATCAGCGACGAGGACATCGCCACCACCATCGGACTGCTCCCCGGCCTGTGCGCCCCGGGGGCCTGGGTCATCTGGACCCGCGGACGCTTTCAGAGCGATCTCAACCCGGCCATCCGGGGTTGGTTCGCCCAGCACGGCTTCGACGAGCTGGCCTTCTCCTTCGTGGGCGAGTCGATGGGCGTCGGCGTCCACCGGTTCGAGGGAGCCTGGACTCCGATCCCGGGGGGCACGCAACTGTTCCGCTTCGTCGGCTACAACCTGCTCCGTGCCCAGACCTGAAGCCTGAGGTGACTGCCGACCGCCCGCTCAGGACTGGTCGGCTGGCTCCGAACCCTCCCTGGGCTCGAAGTCGAGGGCCAGCGACCCGTCACAGGTGAACACGCCGTCGCCGCCGGCCAGGGTGGCGACGTGCTGTGCTGACGCAGATGCATGACTCAGACAAATGCGGCCACGAGCTCGAGGATTTCGAAGATCGTCTGGGCCGTCTTCTGTCCGGCCACTCCTACGGTTCCATTGGAGGATGTAAAGGCATCTGCATTCCATAGTTGATTTCCCAGCAGGTTGAAGATCGTGGCGAAGCCACCGCTTTCGAGGGTGAGGTAGTAGGGGCCGATGTTCCGGCCCAGTGAAAAGGCGGTGGTCTGCTCGGAGTTGGAGGCCCACATCGCGGAGCCGTTCGGCGCATTGGGGGCATACATGACCAGGTTCCCATCCGTCTGCATCTGGACGTAACAACCGTTGTAGTCACCCGCGGCCGCTGCCGACTTGCTGAGGTTGTTCTTCCCTTGACCAGCTTGGTTGACATCGGTGTCCGAGGACCAGAATGCCCCTCCGCTCGCGTTGTAGAAGACCAGATTGCAGTCTGATTGCATGACCAACTGGTAGTCGGCATTGCCCGGCTGGTCGCCGGTGATGTATTGACCCTGGGCGAGCGACCCGCCTGCACATAGCATCAGACCCTCGTCGTTGGCAGGAAGCGCTTGCCACAGCACCGTACCGTCGGCCGCCGTCACGGCCACGATGCCGTTGCCCGACAGGGTAAGGGCGGCACCGGGGCTGTCAGAAGTGGGGGTAGCCCACAAGGCTGTTGCGCCGCCCTGGGTCGGATACAAGACGAGGTTGCCCTGGGTCTGCATGGTCAGGTAGGCGCCGGGGGTCGGTGGTGTCGACACCCAATTCTCGGGATACAGACCGGTGTAGTTGTACGCCAGCCCGCTGGCGGCGGCATCGGCTGTGGGCACCGTCCACATCGGGCACACGGTCGAGGCCGCCGTGGTCTGGGTCAGCACCAGTAGCCCGGTGGCACCCATGGTGAGCCGGTACGGCCCGTTCTGGAGGTACTGGCCCGCTTGGAGGACCTGTCCGGGGGGCAGCGTCGAACCTCGGAAGCTCTGGGTGCCGGTCGCCCAGGCCGCATAGGGGACGGCACTACTGCCGAACTGTTCGTTGTTGGCGGTGAGTACGAGGTTCCCGTCGTTTTGCAGGGTGAGGTTAGGCCGGGGTGCGATGATGCCGGTCGACCACAGCGCGGTGGTGCCGGTCTGATTGGACAGGACGAGGTTGCCGTCGGTGGACTGCAGCCGCAGGTAGGCCCCGGGGTTTCCCACGGTGCCGGTGGCCCAGAGGACGTCGGAGGTGACGGTGTAGTAGAGCACGAGGTTTCCGTCGGTTTGCATCACCAACTCGTACTGCCCGTTGGCCGAGCGCAGGCAGCCGCCCGAGGCCAGCACCTGGTTGCTTCGGAGCACCGAGGGTGCCGTCCCGGCGGCACAGGTGGTGATCGGTGGGATCGCTGCGGTGTCCGAGCTCCACACCGCTGTCGGTGTTCCTCCTCCGGTCCCGTTGGCGTACAGGACGAGGTTCCCGTCGTCTCCGAGGATGAGGGCCGGGTTGGGCGTGCCCGATGTCCCCGTCGACCACAGGGCTGCCGTGCCGGCCTGGTTCGACTCCACCAGGTTGCCGTCGTTGGCTTGCAGCCGCAGGTAGGCACCCGAGTTCCCGGTGGTGCCGGTGGCCCAGATGGGATCGCCCTGGCTCTGGTCGTAGAGGACGAGGTTGCCGTCGGTCTGCATGACCAGCGCGTACTGCCCGTTGGCCGATCGCAGGCACCCACCGGGGGCGAGCTGCCCGCCGCTCGCGAGCTGATCGGGTGACCCGGCAGTGCAAGCGGTAATGGGTGCCGGTACGTCGTTGGGCGCCGGTGACCCGGTACTGCTTCCCGGAGCCGCTGAGGCCTGCCCGGAGGTGCCCCCACTGTCCTCCGCACTCGACGCTATGTCCGATATCCCAGTGTCCACTCCCCCGAGCACGGTGGCGATGGTGCCCACAGGTCCGGCTGCGGCACCGAAGAAGAAGACCAGGGTGTTGAGCGCGCTCACAACCCACTGTGCGATGCCACCGGACGTGGCGGGCAAGGGGTTGCCGAGGAGTGGCCCGGCCGACGAGTAGATATCCGGCGTGCCCGAGAGGACCGTGGGACACGGGAAGTTGGGTAAAGCAACGCATTCGGAACTTTGCTTCGTCGTCCCGACGACCGGCACCAGGAAGACTGGGCCGACGACCGGCGGCACAGCCTCGGGCGTCGTCGTCTGTTGGGTTCCCGAGGCCCAGAGGACCTTGTTCCCGTCGTTGGGTGCGTAGACCACCAGGTTGCCCTGGGACTGCATGACGACATAGCAGCCGTCGTAGATCCCCGAGGCGTAGCCCTGTGGGTCCGCCTGATTCTCATCGGTGTTCGAGGCCCACACCACGGTCCCGGAGTTGTAGAGCACCAGGTTGCAGTCTGTTTGCATGGAGAAGGTCGAGCTCGACTGGAGGAACACGTTGTTCGTATCGGCATCGTTCCAGGCCTCGAGCTGTTGGCCCGCCGACAGGGTCGAGCCGGCGCACAGATAGCTCCCCCGGGTGGAGCTGGTGCCGCTCGACCACAGCGCCGTGCCGGTGGCCGAGTAGACCACCAGGTTCCCGTCATTTTGCATCACCGCGGTCTCGCCGCCCGAGGTTCCCGTGTCCCACATCGACGCACCCGAGCTCTGGCCCGGCCTCC
>DASZLD010000016.1:0-25431 GCA_035552655.1 Acidimicrobiales bacterium | reverse complement strand
CCTGGTCGTGGGTTCTCTGACCAAGCTGTTCGCGTGTCCCGGGCTCCGTCTCGGTTACGTCCTGGCCCCGGCCGGGGACGTCGACGTCCTGCGGCGCCTGGAGGCCCGCCAACCTCGCTGGTCGGTCAACTCGCTGGCCCTGGCCGTGATGCCCGACCTGCTCGACCGGGCCGACCTCCCCGGTTGGGCCACGTCGATCGCCACCGCCCGAGGGGAACTGACCGACCTGGTCAGCGCATATGGGCTTCGACCGCGACCGAGCGCGGCGAACTTCATCCTGGTCGACGGGGCCCGGGGCTTGCGTGAACGGCTGGCCGCCCGGGGCGTGCTGGTCCGGGACTGCACCAGCTTCGGGCTTCCCGACGCGGTGCGGATCGCCGTTCCGGCGCCTGCTGGCCTCCGACGACTATCCGTCGCCCTCGAGGAGGCGCTCGCGTGAGGGGGGCGCTCATGGTGTGCGGGACGGCCAGCGACGTGGGCAAGAGCCAGATCGTGGCCGGGCTGTGCCGGCTCCTCGCTCGTCAGGGGGTCCGGGTGGCGCCGTTCAAGGCCCAGAACATGGCCTTGAACTCGTTCGTCACCCCGGCAGGCGACGAGATCGGCCGGGCCCAGGCCATGCAGGCCATGGCGGCCGGCGTGGAGCCCGATGTGGCCATGAACCCGATCCTGCTCAAGCCGACCACCGACCGCACCAGCCAGGTGGTGGTGCTGGGCCGGCCGTGGAAGGACCTCGATGCGGTGGCGTACCACGCAGCCAAGCCCGAGCTCATGGAGGTGGTGACCGACGCGCTGGCCGATCTGCGCTCCCGCTATGACGTCGTCTTGTGCGAGGGTGCCGGCAGTCCGGCGGAGATCAACCTGCTCGAGGGGGACCTGGTGAACCTGGGGCTGGCCTCGAAGGTGGGCATCCCCGCCATCGTGGTCGGCGACATCGACCGGGGCGGCGTGTTCGCTGCGCTCTATGGCACCGTCGCCCTGTTGCCCGACGAGCTTCGACGGTGGGTTCGGGGGTTCGTCATAAACAAGTTCCGCGGCGATCCGGCGCTGCTCGGCGACGCCCTGGCCGATCTGGAGCGGCGGACGGGACGACCGACCCTGGGGGTGCTGCCCTTTGCCGAGGGATTGACGCTCGATGCCGAAGACTCGCTGGCCCTGGTCATGACCCAGGGGGCTCGACAGGGAACCTCGTCGGCGCCGCCGGTGGCGAGCTCCGGTCGGGATCCCCTCGACATCGTGGTCATCCGCTTTCCCCACATCTCCAACTTCACCGACGTCGACGCATTGGCGGTGGAACCGGGGACATCCGTGCGCTTCGTGGACTCGCCCGACTCGCTGGGTCAGCCGGACCTGGTGGTCCTGCCGGGGACGAAGGCGACGGCTGAGGACCTGGCCTGGATGCGATCGCGAGGTTTCGAAGAAGCGCTGGCCCAGCTGCGCACCGACGATGGCGGAGCCATCCGCGCCGATTCGCCGATGATCCTGGGCATCTGTGGCGGATACCAGATGCTGGGTGAGCTCATCGAGGATCCTGGAGCCATCGAGAGCCGTACCGGGGTGGTCAATGGGCTCGGCCTGTTGGATCTCCGGACCGTGTACCTGGTGGACAAGCGCACCCGGCAGCGGCGAGGGCGGACGACCTGGCGACAGTCGTCGCTGCTGCGGCCCTACCCGACCAGTCCGGGGCGGGTACCGGGTGCGACCGGGGCCGGCACCTCGTTCCAACCGGATTGGGAGCTGGAGGGATCGCCGCGGCAGACGCCGTCCATCGCCATCTCGGGTTACGAGATCCATCATGGACGAACCCATGCCGGTCCGTCTGCCGTCCCCTGGTTCCTGATGGGGGATGGCCGCGGGCACCGGACCGAGGGCATCATCGACGACAAGAACGGGGTGTGCGGATCGAGCCTGCACGGTCTGTTCGAGGGGGACGAGTTCCGCGGCACACTGCTGGGCGCGGTGGCCGAGCGTCGAGGGAAGCGGTGGGCGCCGTCGGGCGTCTCCTTTGCCTTGGCCCGACAGGGCCAGATCGACCAGTTGGCCGATCTGTGCGAGGAGAACCTGGACCTCGAGGCCCTGTGGCTGTTGATCACCGAGGGTGGAGGTACCCGTGGTGACGAAACCGGCGGTGCCGATCGCCCGAGGACGGCGGCATCGCCGTGATCCTCGTCCTCACCAACGCCGACACCGAGATCCTGTCGCTGCGGGTCGTGGCCGAGATGCTGCCACCCGGGTTCCCGTCCCTGCGAGCAGCCAATCCCGCCCATCTCGAGCGAGCGCCCGAACTCGACGGAGTGGCTCTTGTGATCGTCCGCCTCCTCGGCGGTCGCCAGTCGTGGGAGGTGCAGTTCGAGGACTTGCGCGCCGATTGCCTCGGCCGGGGCGTGCCCCTGCTGGCCTTCAGCGGCGAGGCGGTGCCCGATGCCGAGCTCGCCGCCCTGTCCACCGTGCCCAGCGCCACCGTCACCGAGGCCTTCCGCTACCTGACCCAGGGCGGTGTCGACAACCTGGCCAACATGCTCCGGTTCGTGGCCGACACCGTGCTCATGGAGGGATTCGGTTTTGATGCGCCCGTCGAGATCCCGGCCTTTGGGGTGTTGCCCACGGCTGGAGCCGAGCACCGACCGGACAGGCCGACCGTCGCCGTGTTCTTCTACCGGGCCCACGTGGTCTCGGGGAACACGCGCTTCGTGGACGAGCTGTGCGACGGCATCAGGGCAAAGGGCGCCAATGCCCTTCCGGTCTACGGCTACTCGTTGCGAGCCGATGCCGCCGGTGACGACGGCGCGTCCCCGCGGTCGCCGGTGGTCGAGCTGCTGGCCACGCACGACGTTGACGCCGTCATCACCACGGTGCTGGCCGCGGGCAGCCTCGACGAGGAAGCCGAATGCTGGGATGCCGGCGCCTTGGCCGAACTGGACGTGCCCGTCGTCCAGGCCATCTGCGCCACCGTGCCCTCGAGCACGTGGGACTCTTCGTCGACCGGGCTGTCGCCCATGGATGTGGCCATGGCCGTGGCCATTCCCGAATTCGATGGGCGGATCGTCACGGTGCCGTTCTCGTTCAAGGAGACCGTCGATGCCGACGATGTCCTGGGCTCCCCGGTCACCGCCTACCGGACCCGACCCGACCGAGTGGCGCGGGTGGCCGGACTGGCCGTCCGGCTGGCTCGTCTGCGCCGGACAGCACCGGCGGAGAAGCGGATTGCCCTGGTCCTCTCGGCCTACCCGACCAAGCGAAGCCGACTGGGCAATGCCGTCGGCCTGGACACCCCGGCGTCGGTGATCGATCTCCTGCACGCGCTGCGCGAAGCCGGCTACCGGGTCGACCGTATTCCGGCCACCGGTGACGAGCTGATGGCGGAGCTGGCCGATGCCCTGACCTACGAGCGGGACACGCTGTCGCCGGCCCAGTCGGCCCGAGCAGTGGGCCGATGGTCCGGGGATGCCTATCGATCCTGGTTCGCCGGCCTCCCGGCTGATCTGCAGGCCACCATGGACGAGGCCTGGGGTCCGGCTCCGGGCACCGTCTACGTCGAGCCCGCAGATCCCGACCGAACCGGCGCACCCGCTGTGCGCCATGTCGACCTGGTCTTCACCGGGATCGATCTCGGCGGGGTGCTGGTCACCGTGCAGCCGCCGAGGGGTTTCGGGGAGAACCCGATCGCCGTCTACCACTCGCCCGACCTGCCCCCCACCCACCACTACCTCGGCTTCTATCGCTGGCTCGACCAGGGTTGGGGCGCCGATGCCGTCGTACACGTGGGCAAGCACGGCACCTTGGAGTGGCTGCCGGGCAAGTCGGTGGGCCTGTCGGCTTCCTGTTTTCCCGACGCCGCCTTGGGCGACCTGCCCTTCATCTATCCGTTCGTGGTCAACGATCCCGGAGAGGGGACCCAGGCCAAGCGGCGCACCCACGCAGCCATCGTCGACCATCTGGTCCCCCCGCTGACCCGGGCCGATCTCTACGACGACCTGGCCAAGCTCGAGGCGCTATTGGACACCCACGCCCAAGTGGCCTCGCTCGACCCGTCCAAGCTTCCCGAGGTCCGTCGCCAGGTGTGGGAGGTCATGGTGGCCGCCGAGATCCACCGGGACCTGGGGTTCCACAACCCCGTCGGCGGGCCAGAGGGGCCTCCCGGCGGCCAGCACAGTGCCCCCGCGTTCGACGATCCCGCGTTCGACGACCTGCTGTTCGAGGTGGACGGCTATCTGTGCGAACTGAAGGATGCACAGATCAGAGGGGGGTTGCATGTTCTGGGGAACCCGCCCGTGGGTGATCCGCTGGTCGAGATGGTGCTGGCCATCACCCGGCTGCCTCAGAACCGGGTGGGATCACTGCGCACCGAGGTGGGCGAGCAGATCGGCGAGGGGGATGATCCCCAGTCCTACGATCGTATAGAAGAGGAATGCCGCCGCCGAGTGGAGGCATGCCAGCGTGCCGGGTGGCGGCCCGATGCCGTTCCGGAGCTCGACGATCCCGGTGGTGTGATCCGGTCCTCGCCCGTCCTGGCCTGGGTATGTCAGCGATTGGTTCCTGCTCTGGCCGCAACCACGGGTGAGATCGATGCCGTCCTGGGCGCACTCGACGGTCGGTTCATCCCGCCGGGGCCGAGTGGAGCTCCGTCGAGGGGCATGGCCCACGTGCTGCCCACCGGCCGCAACTTCTACTCGGTGGACCCCAAAGCCATTCCCTCGCCGTTGGCCTGGCAGGTGGGGACGGCATTGGCCGACCGCCTGGTCGAGCGGCACGTGTCCGAGGAAGGTCGGTATCCGGCGACGGTCGGCCTGGTGGTGTGGGGGACGGCGGCCATGCGGACCGCCGGCGATGACGTGGCCGAGATCCTCGCCCTCATCGGCGTCCGACCGCGGTGGGCGGCGGAGTCGGGCCGAGTGGAGGGAATCGAGCTGATCCCCCTGGCCGAACTGGGCCGTCCCCGGGTCGATGTCACCGTGCGCATCTCGGGCTTCTTCCGCGATGCCTTCCCCCATGTCCTCGCTCTCTTGGACGATGCCTTCGCGCTGGCCGCGGCGGCCGACGAACCGGGGGACCAGAACCCCATCGCTCGTGCCGGTACGGCCGATCCCAGGGTGTTCGGGCCGAAACCGGGAGCGTATGGATCGGGGATCCTGACCCTGCTCGAATCCCGGAACTGGCGGACCGATGACGACCTGGCCCAGGTCTACCTGGCCTGGGGCGGGTACGCCTACAGCAGGAGCCCCGGCCATCGAGATGGCTCGACGAGCGGTTCGGGGCCCATCGTGGGTTCGCCCGCTCCTGAGGCCCTCCGCCGTCGACTGGCCGCAGTGGAGATCGCGGTTAAGAACCAGGACAACCGCGAGCACGACATCTTCGACTCCGACGACTATCTCCAAGATCACGGGGGCATGGTGGCGGCCGTCCGGGCCCTGACCGGCGTCCAGCCCAAGGCCTGGTTCGGCGACTCGTCGGATCCCGCTCGCCCCCGCATGCGATCCCTGGCCGAAGAGGCGGCCCGCGTCGTCCGCAGCCGGGTGGTCAATCCGAAGTGGCTCTCGGCCATGCAGCGTCATGGATACAAAGGGGCCTTCGAGATGGCCGCCACCGTTGACTATCTCTTCGGCTACGACGCCACCGCCGGCGTGGTCGAGGACTGGATGTACGAGAAGGTGACCGAGGCGTACGTCGGGGACCCGGGCATGCGCAAGTTCTTCGAGGAGTCCAACCCCTGGGCCCTCCGGTCGATTGCCGAGCGCCTCTTGGAAGCAGACGAGCGCGGCCTGTGGGACGCGTCGGCCGAAGCCCGTGACACCCTCCGGGCCGCGGTGCTCGAAGCCGAAGGTTGGGAGGAGTCCCGGTGACCAGCTCGTCAGACGATCACCTGTCCAAGCCGTCGTTCCCGTTCAGCGCGGTGGTGGGCCACGAGAACCTGCGGATGGCACTGCTGTTGTGCGCGGTCGACCCGGGGATCGGGGGCGTGCTCCTCCGAGGACAAAAAGGAAGTGCCAAGACAACGTTGGCCCGAGGGCTGGCAACGTTGCTCCCCGGCCATGCCCCCTTCGTCGAGTTGCCGGTGGGCGCATCCGAGGACCGGCTGGTGGGCTCCATCGACCTCCGGGCCGCGCTCACCGGCGGGGAGCGGCGGTTCGCCTCCGGCCTCCTGCAGGCGGCCCACGGTGGGGTCCTCTACGTGGACGAGGTCAACCTGCTTCCCGACCACCTGGTCGATGTGCTGCTCGATGTGGCGGCCAGCGGTGTCAACCGGGTGGAACGAGAGGGCGTGTCCCATAGCCATCCCAGTCGGTTCGTCCTCGTCGGCTCCATGAACCCAGAAGAGGGTGAGCTCCGTCCCCAGCTCCTCGATCGCTTCGGACTGTCCGTCGACGTGATCGCCAGCATCGACCCGGACGAGCGGGCCGAGGCCGTCCGTCGGCGGCTGGCCTTCGACGCCGACCCCGAGGGCTTTCTGGCTGACTGGCAGGACGCCGAGGATGCGCTGCGAGCCCGATTGGAGCGTGCCGCCCCAGCGTCCCTGCCGTCCGAGCTGATCCTGGCTGTGTCCACGCTGTGTGCTCAGGCCGGGGCTGAGGGGCTCCGGGCCGACCTGGTCATCTGCCGCGCTGCCGCGGCGCTGGCCGGATGGGAAGGTGGTCGGGAGGCCTCGGAGTCAGAGGTCAGGCGGGTGGCCGAGCTGGCCCTCGGCCATCGCCGCCGGCGCTCGCCGTTCGAGGCACCGGGCATGGCGGCCGACGAGCTCGAGTCGCTCTTGGACGACGCCTTCTCCGGAGAGGATGCCGGGGAGTCCGGTGATGGCGGAGATGGCGCGGGTGGCGGGTCGGACCGATTGCCTCAGGATGCCGAGGCTGACGGGTCGACGAATGCCGGCTCTCCTGACGATGCCGGCGGGCAGCGCGGCTCGGCAGACGACGGTGGCCCGACGCAATCGGACGAGGACCCTGAGGACGAGACGACGGACCACGAGCAGGTCATCGAGCCCGGAGCCGCGCCCAGCCGCGTCCGCCGCATCGAGGCAGCCGCACCGTCGGCGGCGGCGACTTCGGTCGCCCAGGCCTCGGGCCGGCGCACCGTGACCGTTGGCGATCGCGGTCGGCACGTGTCGGATCGGGTGCCCGATCCCGGGCGCCCGCTGGGGTCGATCGCCGTCACGGCCACCGTGACCGCGGCCGCCGCTCGCCAGGGTAACGGCACGGCGCTGGCCATCGAAGACCAGGACCTGCGGGAGGCGGTCCGGGAAGAACGCGCCGCCAACTTGGTGGTCCTGGCCGTGGACGCCTCCGGCTCCATGGGCGCCCATGGGCGAATGGCTGCGGCCAAAGGGGCGGTGCTCGCTCTCCTGACCGATGCGTACCAGCGTCGGGATCGGGTGGCGCTTGTCACCTTCGGAGGAGATGCTGCAGACGTCGCCCTGCGGCCGACCGGGAGCACCGAGGTGGCACAGGCTCGCCTCCGCGATGTGCCCATCGGTGGTCGCACCCCGCTGGCCGCGGGCATCGAGAGCGCACTCGGCCTGGCCCGGGCGGCGACCACCGGGGCGTATCGGCCGCTGTTGGTGTTGGTGTCGGACGGTCGTGCCACCGCAGCCCAAGGGGGGGTCGACCCGGTCCAAGCGTCCCTGAAGGCGGCAGAAGCAGTTCGTCGTCAGGGGGTGAGCGCCGTGGTGGTCGATGCCGAGGGCGCCATCACGGCTGGCGGCTCACCGGCCGGCATTCGGTTGGGCCTGGCCAGACCGTTGGCCGAGGCCATGGGGGCTCGGTATCTCACCGTCGACGAGCTCTCCGCTGAGACCATCGCCGATGCCGTCCGGAGCGCGCTGCCCAAAGTCTGAGTCCCGGCGTCGGCGCCAGCATCCAAAGTTTGCCCAGTCCCACCGTGTACCGTCCGGGCGATGAATGCCCGATGGGACCCGATGAAAGGCATCCTGGCCGGACCGATCGACGGACCGGCCCAGCTGGCCACCATCTATCCCGAGGTCGAAGCACCGCCGGGACTGGCGGTCACCCATCGGGCCTCGGGCTTTCGCGGGACGGTCGTCCGGCTGGAGGCTGGTGGTGTCGAACTGCGAGGTCAGACGGGGCTGGAGCGGGTGTTCCGCGAGGCTCCGGGTGCGTTCGCCGTCGACGGTCAGGCGGTGACCCTGGTCCGACCCCGGGGAGCCAAGCCGGTTACAGCCGGGGTCACAGCGTCGGGCTCAGTGGCCGTTCCCAGCCAGCCGGCCCGGGTGGCCAGAGCCGGTCGAATCCTGGTTGAAGGGGTCCATGACGCCGAGCTGGTGGAACGGGTGTGGGGTGACGATCTCCGAATCGAGGGGATCGTGGTGGAGCGGCTCGACGGCATCGACCATCTGCCCGGAGTGGTGCGCCACTTCAAGCCCGGGCCGGCTCGACGGCTTGGCGTGCTGGTGGATCATCTGGTCCCGGGCAGCAAAGAGGCGCGCCTGGCCGCCACCATGACCGATGACAACGTCTTGGTCACGGGGACCCCGTACGTCGACGTGTGGGAGGCGGTCAAGCCCGCCGTGGTGGGATTCGACGCTTGGCCGAGCGTACCCATGGGTCTGGATTGGAAGACCGGCGTGTGCCATGCCCTGGGCGTTCCCGACCCGATCACCATGTGGCGCCGCATCCTGGCCGCAGTCGACTCCTATGTCGACTTGGAGCCGCCGCTGGTGGGTGCGGTCGAAGCGCTCATCGACTTCGTCACCGATCCGCACTGATCAGCGGTCACCGTCGCCGGAACGGCCGGCCCGAGCAGCGGAGATGGGGCAGGCTGGAGGGGTGCCGATCGTGACGAAGCCCCTGGGCATGTTCCCGCTGTCGACCGTGGTGTTCCCTGGCGGCCAACTGCCGTTGCAGGTCTTCGAACCCCGCTACCTGGCCCTCACCGCCGACTGCCTCGACGGGGACCGAGAGTTCGGCGTGGTCATGATCACCAGGGGCTCGGAGGTGGGCGGCGGCGACCAGCGGGTGGACACCGGCACGGTGGTTCGGATCGACCGAGGATCGCGACTACCGGGGAACCGCCTGTTCTTGGAGGTCCGAGGGGTCCGCCGCATGCGGGTGCGGGAGTGGATGCCCGACGATCCCTACCCGCAGGCCATGGTGGAAGAGATCGCCGATGAATCCTTCGACCACGTCGACGGTCAGGCGCTGGCCTCGGCGGAGAGCGCGGTGCGACGGCTGCGCTCGCTCCTCTCGGAGATGGGGGAGGTTCCCGCCCTTCCCCACGACCTCGACTTCGGTGACCAGGCCGAGGAGGCGGCTTGGCGCTTGTGCGGCCTGGCGCCGTTGAACCTCATGGACCGTCAGCACCTGCTCGAGACCGATGATCCCAAGGCCCGCATGGAGGCGTTGACCGAGTTGTGCGAGGCCATGGCCAGCGATGTGACCGGGCTGCTCTCCGGCGGATTCAACCCGGACGAGGACGAGGTCGACGGCGGCTCCGACTGAGAAGCGCCTCTAGGAAACGGCCAGGTCTGCTTCGTCCCAGTAGGCGTTGACCGAAGCGATGAGGCCGTCGTCGTTCACCGTGAACACCTCGATCCCGCCGATGGTCATGGTGGTATCGCTGCTCTTCACCTCGATCTGGAAGTTGATGGCCACCTGATCGCCACAGGTGTGGACGGCGGGGGCCGAGAACGTCCATCCCTCGCTGGCTCCGATGCTGGCGGTGAAGAAAGCACGGATGGCATCCCGCCCGATGTTCGGAGGGCTCGACACCGGATCGGCCTGGACGGCGTCCTCGACGAACAGGGCGGCGATGGCATCGGGGTCTCGCGTGTTCATCGTCGAGACGTAGGTGGCGACGAGCGCTCTGAGTTCGTCCGCTGTGGGCACGGGACCTCCTGGGGGTCGATGCGAGATCAGGCGCCGGTGGCGTGCACGCCACCGTCGACATGCACCATCTCACCGGTGGTCATGGGAAAGAGGTCGGAGAACAGCGCGATACAGGCCCGGGCCACCACGTCGGTGTCCAACAGATCCCACCCCAGGGGGGCACGGGCGGCCCAGGTGTCCTCGAAGGCGCTGAAGCCGGGGATGGACTTGGCCGCCATGGTCTTGACCGGGCCGGCCGCCACCAGGTTGACCCGGACCTTGTCGGGCCCGAGATCTCGGGCCAGGTAGCGGGAGAGGGACTCGAGGGCCGCCTTGGACACCCCCATCCAGTCGTAGGCCGGCCAGGCCACGGTGGCGTCGAAATCGAGGCCCACCACCGACGCCCCCACCCCCCCGTTGGCCCCGGCCGCGGCGAGCAGGGGCCGAAAGGCCTGAGCCAATGCCTTGAGGGAGTAGGTCGAGACGTGCAGCGCCACCTGCACCTGCTCCCAGTCGGCGGCCATGATGTCGCCGCCCAGGCATTCCGGAGGGGCAAAGGCGATGGCATGGAGGAGCCCGTCCAGGCGGTCCCACTTGGAGCCGAGCTCGGCCGCCGCCGCGGCCAGCTGGTCGGGCTGGGCCACGTCGATCTCGAGCACGTCCACCGGGTCGCGGAGCTTCCGCGCTGTGCGGCGGGTCAGTGACAGGCCCCGTCCGGCCCCGCTGAGGACCACCTCAGCCCCTTCTTCTTGGGCCAGGCGAGCCACGGCAAAGGCCAGCGATGCATCGGTCAGCACACCGGTGACCAGGATTCGCTTTCCTGCGAGCAGTCCCATGGAGCGGCAGGTTACAGGGGGAGATGGTCGAAGGCGGGCAAGCGCCCTCCGGGTGCAGGGCCGGCGGTGCGGTGTGCAAGGGTATGGCCCATGCGTGTCGGAATACTCGGAGGAACAGGCCCAGCCGGTCGGGGGTTGGCGCTACGCCTTGCCGTCGCCGGAACCCCAGTGCTCATCGGGTCACGGGACCCGGCCCGAGCCGAGGAGGTGGCGGGTCACCTGCGTGAGGAGTGGCCCGAGCAGAATCTCAAGATAGAGGGCGCGGCCAATGAGGACACCGCCCAGTGCGACATCGTGGTGGTGGCCACGCCGTGGGAGGGAGCGCTGACCACGGTGAAGCCCTTGGCCGCCGCCCTGGCCGGCAAGGTGGTGATCTCCATGGTCAACGCCCTGGCCAAGGAGGGCCGTGAATTCCTGGCCCTCATACCGCCCCGAGGATCCATGGCCGCATCGATCCAGGCCGTGCTGCCTGACTCGTTTGTCTCGGCCTCGTTCCACCACCTGCCTGCCTCGGAGCTGGGCAAGCTCGACGTCGACCTCGAGGCCGACGTGCTGGTGTGCTCGGATCACGCCAACGCCACCCAGGCCACGGTGGACCTGATCGACTCGATCGAAGGTCTGCGCGGCATCGACGCCGGGACCACGGCCCAGGCCGCAGCCATCGAGGCGTTCACCGCCGTCCTGATCAGCGTGAACATCCGATACAAGGTCCACTCCACGGTGGTCCTGGCCGGCTTCGACAGCTGACGGGTCGGCCCCTCTCGATGATGCGCCTCTACGACACCGCCCGCCAGGCCGTCGTGCCCTTCGAGCCCGGGCCCCTGGTGACCTTGTACTCCTGTGGGATCACTCCCTACGATGCCGCCCATCTCGGCCATGCCGCCGTGTACCTGACCTTCGACATCCTGCAGCGCCGATTGCGAGATCTCGGCCACGACACCCGCTGTGTGCGCAACGTGACCGACGTGGACGACGACATCTTGCGCAAGGCTCGAGAGCTCGGTGTGCACTACCTCGATCTGGCCGCCGAGGAGATCGCCCGGTTCGACGCCGACATGAGCACCCTGGGGCTCATTCCCGCCTGGTCCGAGCCTCGAGCCACCTCGGCCATTCCCGACATCTTGACCCTGATCGCCGCGGTGCTCGACAGCGGCCATGCCTACCAATCGGGAGGGTCGGTGTACTTCGACGTCTCCACCTTCGGGCGGTTCGGGGATCTGAGCCATTTGGATGCGGCGGCGATGCTGCCCCTGGCCGCCGAGAACGGGGGGAACCCGGGGGACCCCAACAAGCGCAACCCGCTCGACTTCGTGCTGTGGCAGCCGTCGTTGCCCGACGAACCGTCGTGGGAGTCGCGATGGGGCCCGGGCCGACCGGGCTGGCATATCGAGTGCTCGGCGCTGGCCCTGCGCGAGCTGGGGAAGACCGTTGACGTACACGGGGGCGGCCGGGACCTGGTCTTCCCTCACCATGAATGCGAGACGGCTCAGTCCGAGTCGGTCACCGGGCTGCCCTTCGTTCGCCATTGGCTCCACGTGGGCCTGGTCGGGCTGGACGGGACCAAGATGTCCAAGTCGCTGGGGAACCTGGTCTTCGTGGGCGACCTGCTGCAACGCTGGCAGGCCGTGGCCATCCGCACCGCCCTCCTGGCCCACCACTACCGGACGGATTGGGAGTGGACAGCAGAGGACATGGCCGCCGCAGCCGCCCGGCTCGAGCTCTGGAGGAAGGCGGCGGGCCCGTCGGGGCAGCCGAGAGGAGATGGAGGCGACGACCCGGCTCTGGACGCCGTTCGCCGTGCCCTCGATGACGATCTCGATACGCCTGCTGCTCTGGCTGCTTTGGATGACCTGGCCGAACGGGGTGTCCCGGTAGATCAGGGAGCCGAGTTGCTCGGCATTACTCTGTAGGTTCCAGTACTCGGTAGTCGCCGGCGGACCAATGGTGCTCGCCGAGGCTGACCACGAGAGAGAAAGGCACTCTGATGGCAGGCGCAATCTCGGTCCGGCTTCCCGACGGCTCGGCGAAGGAGCTCCCCGTTGGGACGACGGCCCTCGAGTTCGCCCAGTCCATCGGCCCGCGGTTGGCCAAGGCGGCGGTGGCGGCCACCATCGACGGTGCCGAGGTGGATCTGTCCACGGTGCTTCCCGACGGCGCCGAAGTAGCGGTGCTCACCGCAGACTCGGACCCAGGCAGAGCTGTCCTGCGCCACTCCACCGCCCACGTGCTGGCCCAAGCGGTGTTGCGGCTGTGGCCGGGTGCCCATTTCGCCATTGGGCCGGTCATCGAGGACGGCTTCTATTACGACTTCGAGCTGCCCGGGGGGGCGCACTTCAGCGACGACGACCTCGTCCGCATCGAGTCGACCATGCGGGAGATCCTGGCCGAGGACCAGCCCTTCGTCCGCCACGAGCACTCGATCGAAGAGGGCCTGTCCCTGTTCGAGGACCAGCCGTTCAAGCGCGAGATCATCGAGGCAGTGGGAGCCGGCGCCCAGGAGGTGGATGCCGGCCCGAACGACGCCGGCCCGGAGGTTTCCACCTATTGGAACTCACCGACCTTCACCGACCTCTGCCGCGGGCCCCACGTCCCTTCGACCAGCAGGCTGGGCCATTTCCGGCTGATGCGGGTGGCCGGCGCGTACTGGCGGGGCGACGAGAAACGGCCCCAGTTGCAACGCATCTACGGGACGGCCTGGGAATCGGAGAAGGCCCTCAAGGCTCACCTGCACAAGCTGGAGGAGGCTGAGCGCCGCGACCATCGTCGGCTCGGTGCCGAGCTGGACCTGTTCTCCTTTCCCGAGGAGATCGGTTCGGGCCTGCCCGTGTTCCACCCCAAGGGGGGCACGGTCCGCCGGTTGATGGAGGAGTACTCCCGGGAGCGGCATGTCAAGGGTGGCTACGAGTTCGTCAACACCCCGCACATCACCAAGGCCGAGCTGTTCGAGACGTCAGGCCACCTGGACTGGTTCGCCGACGGCATGTTCCCGCCCATGGAGCTGGATGGCGGCCAGAAGTACTACGTGAAGCCGATGAACTGTCCGTTTCACATCCTCATCTACAAGGCCAACCAGCGGTCCTACCGGGAGCTGCCCCTCCGGCTCTTCGAGTTCGGCACCGTGTACCGCTACGAGAAGTCTGGCGTCGTCCACGGGCTGACCCGGGTGCGCGGCCTGACCATGGACGACGCCCATATCTTCTGCACGCGTGAGCAGATGGCGGGCGAGCTGCACACCACGCTGCTGTTCGTCCTCGACGTCCTGCGGGACTACGGGCTCAACGACTTCTTCCTGGAGCTGTCGACCAGGCCGGAGGAGAAGGCGGTGGGGACCGACGCCGAATGGGAAGAGGCCACCGAGACCTTGCGGGCCACCGCTGAGGCCATGGACCTCGACCTGGTCCTGGACGAGGGGGGCGGTGCCTTCTACGGGCCCAAGATCTCCGTGCAGGCCCGGGATGCCATCGGGCGTACCCACCAGATGTCCACCATCCAGCTCGACTTCCAGATGCCCCAGCGCTTCGGGATGGAGTACGTCGGGGCCGACAACGCCAGGCACCAGCCGATCATGATCCATCGCGCCCTGTTTGGCTCGGTGGAGCGGTTCTTCGCCATCCTGTTGGAGCACCATGCCGGTGCCTTCCCCACCTGGCTCGCTCCGGAGCAGGTTCGGGTCCTGCCCGTGGCCGAGGTCCACCAGGGCTACGCCGAGAAGGTGAACGACCGGCTGTGTGCGGTGGGCATCCGCTCCTCGGTGGTCCCCGCCGACGAAAAGCTGGGGTCCAGGATCCGCAACGCCAAGATGGCCAAGCTGCCCTATGTGTTGGTGGTGGGGGACGAAGACGTAGCCAAGGGAACGGTGGGTGTGAACCGACGAGGTTCGGAACGACCGGATCGGGGCGTGGCCCTCATGGAATTCTGTGCGGAACTCGAAGAGGAGATCGCCCAGCGCCGGAATCCCCAGGTGAACGGGTTGGGTGACGGGTGAGCCTGGATCACCTGTGGGCCGGATGGCGAAGCGACTACGTGACCTCGGTGCCTTCGGCGGTGGACGTGGGCGCACTTCCCCCTGACGCCACCATGCAGACCCAGGACCAGGCCGAGGACCAGTTCTTCGATGACCCGCAGCGCTGCGTCTTCTGCCGGATCGAAGCGAGCGGCCCGCCGTCGGCCGACAACGGGGTGCTGTGGCGAGGGGAGAAGACCTTTGCCGTCCTCAACGCCTACCCCTACGCCAGTGGACATCTCATGGTCATGCCCTCCCGCCACGTCCGGTCGATGGCGGAGCTGAGCGACGAGGAAGGCATCGAGCTGTGGTCGGCGCTGCGGGCGGGGGTGGCCGCGTTGGAGGCGGCCTACGCGCCCGAGGGGGTCAACATCGGGGCCAATCTGGGTCGTGCTGCCGGGGCCGGTATCCCGCGGCACCTCCACCTGCATATCGTGCCGCGCTGGGTGGGCGATACCAACTTCATGACCACGGTGGCCAATGTGCGGGTCCTGCCCGAGACCCTGGCCGACAGCTGGCAACGGCTGCATGCCGTGTGGTCCGCCTGAGCCGCTCCGGCCGGCTCCGTGCGATCACCCGCAGTCCGCTGATCAGGCCACGTGGGCCCGAGCTGCTCCGGCTCCGGACGCTGATTGGGCGATCGACGAGGTCAGGTGGGAGGGAACCACGTCGTAATGATCGTGTTGCCTCCGGAAGCGTCCCCTGCCACTGGTCAGTGATCGAAGGTCGACTGCGTACCGGGCCAGCTCGGCCAGGGGAACCAGGGCCACGACGATCTGGTAACCCCGGGCGTCGACGTCGGAGCCCAGTACCCGGCCCCGACGGGCGTTGAGGTCACCGAGCACGTCCCCTTGGAGTTCGGCGGGAACGATGACTTCGACCCGGGAGATGGGTTCGAGGAGCACCGGTTCCGCCTTGGTCAGCGCCTCCCGAAATCCCAGGATCCCAGCCATCTTGAAGCTCATTTCCGAGGAGTCGACCGGGTGGTGCTTGCCGTCCATGCAGGTAACGGCCACATCCACCACCGGGCAACCCAGAGTGCTGCCCTGTTCCATGGCCTCGTGGACGCCCTTTTCGACGGCTGGAATGTACTGGCGGGGAATGGCCCCGCCCACGACCTCGTTGGCGAACGAAAAGCCCTCGCCTCGAGGCAACGGGGTGACCCGGAGGGACACCACGCCGAACTGCCCGTGTCCACCGGTCTGCTTCTTGTAGCGACCCTCCGCCTCGGCCGTTCGGGTGATGGTCTGTCGGTAGGGGACCAGCAGATCGTCGCGCTCCACGGCCACGCCGAACTTTCGAGCCAGGCGTTCCAGGGCTACGGCGACGTGGGTCTCGCCCGCCCCCTCCAGAATGGTCTGATGGGTTTCGTCGTCGCGCCGGACCGACAGGGCGGGATCCTCTTGGAGCAGGCGGTGGAGGGACGACATCATCTTGTCCTCGTCCGCCTTGGTCCGAGGATGGATGGCGATGGAGAGGGCCGGGGGATCAGGATTTGGGAAGGGGGGCGAGAGCACGGAGACGGGCATGTTTCGGGGGGCCAGCGTGTCCCCGGTGGCTGCTTCGGACAGCTTGGGCACGGCAAAGAGGTCGCCGGCTACCACTTCGGGGACGGGCACGGCCTCCTTGCCCCGGAGGGTCTCGATGGTGTGGAGCCGCTCGTCGGAGTGGGATCGGACGTTGGTGAGGACCACGTCGGGACGGACGGTTCCCGACAGCAGGCGACACAGCGACAGCCGACCGACGTAGGGGTCGGTCATGGTCTTGAACACCCGGGCCAGCGGAGGGCCGTCGGGATCACAGGCCACATCGCTCTCCGTGTCGCCCGCCGACACGCGCGCCGGGGGACGCACGGCGGGAGACGGGCACAGCTCGGCCAGGATGGTGGCCAGCCGGTCGATGCCCACCCCCGTGGTCGAGGAGGCGCAGATGACCGGGAAGACCGCGGCCGAGGCCACGCCGCCGGCCAGGCTGGCTTCGAGCTCCTCGAAGGACAGCGTGTCGCCCTCGAGATAGCGCTCCATCAGGCCGTCGTCACCCACGACGATGCCCTCCACCAGCGCCTCGTGAATGGCATGTTCGGTGGCGACCAGCTCCGCCGGTAGCGGGCCGGTGGTCCCGGTGGTGCTGCCGTCGCCCGGGTAGGTGACGGCGGTATCGCTCAACAGGTCCACCACGCCCCGGAACTCCGATTGACTGCCGATGGGCAGTTCGAGCGGTGCGACCCCGGCGCCGAACGTGGCTCGGAGCTCGTCCAACACGCCGTCGAAGTCAGCCCGTTCCCGGTCGAGCTGGGTGACGAGGATAATGCGGGGCAGGTCGGCCTGGACAGCCATCTCCCAGGCGATCTCGGTCTGGATCTGGATGCCCTCCACCGCGCTCACCACCACGACGGCCAGGTCGACCACAGCCAGGCCGGCGGCCACTTCCGCCGTGTAGTCGGCGTACCCGGGGGTATCCACCAGGTTGAGCTTCACCGTGCCCACCGCGCTCCCCTCGACCACGCAGGGAGCCAGGGACAGGCCCATGGTCATGTGGTGGGCGATCTCCTCGGGTTCGTGGTCGCACACCGTTGAGCCGTCTTCCACCCGGCCGGCCCGGCGGATGGCACCGGTATGCGTGAGGATGGCTTCGACCAGGGTTGTCTTGCCGACGCCGGTATGACCGATGAGCGCCACATTCCGAATCTGGTCGGAATCGAAACGATCCATGGTTGGCCACCTCCTGGCCTCCTACCCCCATCGGTCGAGGCCGTTCACGAGCCTATCCCCGGCCGTGTCGTGAACGTCGGCCGGTTGGGTACCGCGAACGGAGGTCCGCTCAGCTGCCCTGATGGTCCTCGGAGCCACCGACAGGGTCGGCAGTCGCCCGTTCCTCAGCCACGCCGTCCACCGTGGTCGCCGCCTGCCCGACCCGCTCGAGGCGCGAGCGGTCGTGCAGGTGGAGTTGGTGGGTGTGCTCCGCCGTCCGATGGTCGAGCGAGCCGGGCCACCAGAAATGCCAGCGACGCATGCCGGCCATGGCCGGGATGAGCCGAGGGGCCATCACGAAGGCGGCGACGATGATGCCGATGGCCACCCCCGATCCGAGCTCGGTCAGGGTGGTGATCCCGGTCAACAGGAGCGACGCGAAGGTGCCGGCCAGGATGATGCCCGCCGCGGCCACGGTGGGCGCCCCGTGGGCAATGGCCAGGCTCACGGCCTCGGCCGGTTCCTTGCCGGCACGGAGCTCCTCTCGGACCCGGGCCGTCATCAGGATGTTGTAGTCGGTGCCGATGGCCACCACGAAGAGGTACAAGACGATCGGGATCGAGAAGTCGAGGCCCGAAAGGCCCGCCGCCTTCTGGAAGATGAGGACCAGGATGCCCAGGGTGGCCAGAAACCCGAGACCCACCCCGAGCAACAGATAGAGGGGTCCGATGACCGCCCGCAGCAGTAGTCCCAAGATGATGGCGATGATCAAGGCCGCCACCGGGAAGATGAGGGCCAGGTCATGGTTGATGGCGTTCCGGATGTCCACCGACTGCGATGTCGCCCCTCCCACCAGCACCGTGGCTCCGGGAATGGAGCCGTTGGCCGCTGACCGGATGGGTCCACCCACATCGGCCAGGGCCTGGCCCGAATAGGGATTGACGTTGAGCGAGACGGTGATGAGCGCGGCCGTACCGTCGGCGTTCATCTGGGGGGGAGCGACCACGGCCACCCCTTGGGTATGGCGCAACGTGTTGCTCAAGTCGGTGATGGACTGGGTGTTCAGCGGGGTGGAGCTGTTGCTGGTGACGATGACGTTGGTCGGCCCCACGTACCCGGCCGGAAAGTCTCGCTGCATCTGGTTGTAGGCCACCACCGAAGGAGAGGTGGTGGGGAGCTCGCCCACCTCGTCGTAGTTGGCTCGGAAGCCAAAGGCGGCGATGGCCAGCACCAACAGCACGCCGCCGTAGCCGGCGACGATGCGTCCCGGGTGGCGCCCCACGAACTTCCCGACCCGGGCCGAATAGGACTCGGCTCCGGCCGGCTTCTGCCGGTGGGCGGGCCAGAACACGTGGCGACCCAAGAGGGACAGCACCGCGGGCACCAGGGTCAAGGCGCTGAGCAGCATCAGGGCGACCGAGATGATCAGCCCGGGAGCCAGTGTGCGCAACAGGCCGAGTGAGGAAAGGAGCAACGCGGCGAAGGCGGCGATCACCGTGAGCGCCGATGAGGATACGACCTCGCCCACCACCTCGGTGGCGTGCTGCAGGGCCGCCATCGGCTCCTGGCCGTTGGTCAGGTTCTCTCGGTAGCGGAAGACGAGGAAGACGAAGTAGTCGGTTCCGATACCGAAGAGCACCACGATGAGCAGGGGGCCGAGCAGGGTCCCCACTTGGAAGCCCAGCCCATGGGCCAGTGCAGCCACCAACGCGGTGGCCACCTCGTGGATGAGTCCGATGAGCACGACGGGGAGAACGGCGATGAGCACGCTGCGGAAGATGAGTCCCAACAGGATGATGATGAGCAGGACGGTGGCGATGGCGATGATGTTCGAGGCCTTGGCGAAGTCGTTGGAGGTGTCGAGGGCGATGGCCGATCCACCGGTGAGGCCGGCGGTGAGGCCCGTGCCCTCCAGTTGGCGCGGCACCTCGGCCCGGATGGCCTTCACGGTGTCGTTGACCGCCGCTTCGCCCGGCTGACCCTGCAGGGTCACATTGACCAGTTGGGCCTTGCCATTGGGCGAGAGCAGCGCGGAGGAGGTGAGGGTACCGGTTACTCCCTTGATGCCGGCATGGCTCAGGTCGGTGGCGAATTTCGTGACTTCCTGCTGGTCGGCCGAAGTGAGGGGTGCGCCATCGGCGCGCTGGACGACCAGCAGGTCGGTGTTGCCCGACTGCTTGGGGAAGTCCTTGGCCAGGGCCGCTTGGGCCTGCACCGACTGGTAGTGGGCGGGGAGGAAGCTGGCCGAGTTGGCATTGGTGACCGAGCCGATGGATGGGGAGAACACCACGATGGCCACGGAGGCCACAACCCAGAGGGCGATCACCCGCCACGGGTGCCCGGTGACCATTCGGGCTAGTGATGCGAACACGATGACCTCCCACGGTCCTGGGCACGCTCCCCGGACGTGCGTGCGAGCCGATGTTAGGCCGTCCCCACCCCTGCGCACTGGGAGGCTGGGGATGGGCACCGAACCAGAGTGCCTGCGTATGGGGGTGAACCGCCCTGGCCACGCCGTTCCGCTTGCACGAGCAAGCGGATGGTAGAGTGGCTGGGAAACCTCTGGAGGAGCTGCCATGTTCGACGGCCGCTGGCGCGACACCGTGGACCGGGCGACCGGTCCGGTCGGTCACAGGCTGCAGCAGATCGGGGTCACTGCCGACGTTCTGACGGCAACCGGCCTCATCAGTGCCACGGCGACAGCTGTCGCTGTGGCCACCGGTCACCTGCACCTGGCCATCCTTCTTCTGATTTTGACCGGCCTCCACGACCTCTTGGACGGACCGGTAGCCAAGGCTTCGGGAACGGCCTCGGTTCGTGGGGCCTTCTTCGACTCCGTCACCGATCGAGTGGCCGACGCCCTGCTGTTCGGTGGCGTCGCCTGGTACCTGATGTCGACCCATTCCGGTCATCTCGCTCTGCTGCCCTTCGGCGTGTTCGCGGTCACGTCATTGGTGTCCTACCAGCGGGCCAAGGCCGAATCGCTGGGCATCTCGGCCAAGGGCGGAATCATGGAGCGGGCCGAGAGGATGATCCTCCTCGGTATCGGATTCCTGTCCGCCTCGTTCCTGGTCCCAGTCCTGTGGGTGATGCTGGGGCTGACCGTGCTCACCGCCGTGGGTCGTTTCGTCAAGGTCTGGCGCCTGGCCGAAGCGCCGGCCCCGGTGGCCACCACCCGTCGGCCCCGCCGGGACGGGTCAATGGCGCGCAACGCACGTCGCCGCCCGGTCGGTTCGTCCTCACGGTGGCGGGCCCGCCGGCAAGGCGAACTGGCCAGCCGGTCCGGACGCACCTGGCGCGCCCGCCAGGCTCGCCAGGGTCTCCGCCATCGGGCCTCGTCCCGCCGCAACGGCTGATTTCTTCCCCGTCGCTCGTCCGTAACTGATGGAAGGAGCACGGTGGTTTCGGCCCGCCTGACGTTTCGGACGTACAGCACTCTGGGACGCGCCCTGGCCGCTGTCCCCGAGCCCGTTGCCCTGGGTATCGCCAGGGTGGTCGGCGATGTCCTGCACCAGGTCCGACAGGATTCCCGGAGAAATGTGGAACGGAACCTTCGCCGGGTGGTCGGTCACGACTTGGACCAGGCTTCACTCGATCGCTGGAGCCGCCG
The DNA here is from genome assembly GCA_035552655.1 of Acidimicrobiales bacterium. Classification (GTDB taxonomy): domain Bacteria; phylum Actinomycetota; class Acidimicrobiia; order Acidimicrobiales; family RAAP-2; genus DASXMT01. The sequence continues at coordinate 4,483 of DASZLD010000016.1, read as the reverse complement.
TGCCTTTCGGGCCTATGCCCGGTACTGGGTGGAAGGGGCCCGGCTGCCCAGCACATCGCGCCGGGAGGTCCTCCAGCGCTTCGTGGTGGTGGAAGGGTTCGAGCACCTGGTCGAGGGGATGGCATCGGGAAACGGCGTGGTCCTAGCCTTGCCCCATGTGGGGAGCTGGGAGTATGGCGGGACCTTCTTGGCTGCCGTGGGCTATCCCATGACCTCGGTGGCCGAGCGCCTGGAGCCACCCGAGTTGTACGACTACTTCGTGGACCAGCGGGCGGCCATGGGGCTGACCATCGTGCCTCTGGACCAGTCCTCGGGCGGGGTCGTGATGCGGACGCTCCGAGACGGCGGTTTGGTGGGGCTCTTGTGCGACCGGGACCTTCTGGGCAACGGTATCGATGTGGAGTTCTTCGGGGAAAAGACCACTATGCCCGCGGGGCCGGCGACGCTGGCCATGCGGACGGGGGCCACGTTGCTGACGGCCGCCGTCTACAGCGGTCCCGGTCAGGACCATCACGCCGTGGTCGGCGCCCCGATCGACCTGACCCGTTCGGGTTCGCTTCGTGTCGATGTGTCCCGTGTCACCCAGGACATCGCCGATCGGTTCGAATCGCTCATCCGGCGGGCCCCTGAGCAGTGGCATGTCTTTCAGCCGCTGTGGTCCGCCGATCGGGACGAGGTCGAGTCGTGAGCGGCGACCCGCTGCAGCACCCCACGTTCTCCGCCGGTCGGGACCGGTTCCGGGCGCTGTCCGAGCATGTCGACGACATGGCCGTGGTGGTGGGGATCGACGGGCGGTTGCTCTATGTCAGCCCGTCCGCCCAGCATCTCTTGGGGTACGACCCGAGCGGCGCCATCGGCACCGATGTGTTCCAACTGGTGGACGACGACGACGAGGGAGTGTTGCGGTCCTCGTTCGGCGAGATGGTGGCCGGTCGCCGGCTCACCGTCGCTCTCGAGTTGCAGGCCATCACGGCCGACGGGTCCCCGATCGATGTCGAGATCGTGGCCACGGGCCCCAATGAAGCAGTCGGTGGCATCGTGGTCAACGTCCGAGACGTCACGGAACGGAAGAAGATCGAACGGGAAGCCCAAGAGGACAAGACCCGTTACGCCACCATCATGGAGTCTCTGGTGGACGGCATCATGATGGTGGACGCCGACGGGGTGATCGTGGCCGTCAACAACGCCTTGGTGGAACTGTTCAACGCGTCCAAGACGTGGATCCTGGGCCGATCGCTCGAGGAGGTGCTGCGCCTGGGCCGGGAGGCGGGGTGGATCCCCGTCGACGCTGAAGGCGTGGAGGTGCCGGTCGATGTGTACCCCGTCTTTCGCAGCCTGGCCACCGGGGAACGCTGCTACGGATTCGTCCATGGGATCCAGCGGCCCGATGGCCCGATGGTGTGGATGCGGATCAACTCACAGGCCATCGGGGGAGAGGACGGTCGGCCCCGCATCGGGGCCGTGGCCTCATTCAGCGATATCACCGAGGCCCGGATCGCCGGAACGGCGCTCCGTCAGGAGCAGCAGTTCCTCCAGGTCCTGTTGGACAACCTCGAAGAGGGAATTGTGGCCTGCGACCAGGACGGCGAGGTGACGCTGGTCAATCCGGCGGCGCAGCGCCTGTTCGGGTTCACGGCCGAGACCGATCCCACCGGCAGCCGCCCCATCAGTGTGTGGCTCCGAGGTCGGGACGGCTCGCCCATGGCCCCGGAGGAGAACCCGCTGATCCGGGCCCTGGCCGGGGAACGACTGCGGGAATCCGAGCTGGTGCTGGTGGCCGGGTCGGGATCACGCAAGCTCATCAGGGTCAATGCCCAGGCCCTGTTCGATGACGCACACCACAAGCTCGGAGCCGTTGCTGCCATTCACGACGTCACCGAGCAGAAGCGCAACGAGGAGCGCTTGGCCGATCTGGCCCTTCACGATCCCCTCACCGGCGTGGCCAACCGGACCCTGCTGGCCGATCGTCTGGGCAAGGCGGTGGGCGATCTCACCCAGGAGCGAGAGCAGGACGCCACCCCTGAACTTGCGGCGGGACAGGGAGGCTCGATCGCCGTCTTCCTGTTGGATCTGGACGATTTCAAGGAGATCAACGACGCCTTGGGCCACGACGTCGGCGATGAGGTCCTGGTGGCCGTGGCCCGACGCCTCCTGGCCATCGTGCGTCCCACCGATACTGTGGCCCGACTGGGCGGGGACGAGTTCGTGGTGGTGTGTCAGGTGAAGCGGGGCGAAGAGGAGATGCAGGGGATCTCGGACCGAATCACCACCGCCCTGAGCGAGCCATACCAGATCGGCGGGCGGTCGCTCATCGTCTCGGCCTCCATCGGGGGGGTGCGGACCGATGATCCGTGGACCGACCCGTCGACCCTGCTGGCCCGGGCCGATGACGCCATGTACAGCGTCAAATGGAGCCGCCGCCGGGCCTTGCCGCCGCCGCCGTCCTCCAAAGACCCTGATGCCGGCGGATGAGGGGTACGGCCCCGGGGAAGATGGTTCTGAGGGGTACGGCTCTGAGGGGCACGGTTCTGAGGGGCCTGGGAGGCACAGGTCCTGGGAGGCACAGTCCTGCGGGGGACGGTGCGTCCGGGCTGCGGGTCGCCCTGGTCTGCCCCTACAGCCTGAGCCGGCCGGGCGGTGTGCAGGGGCAAGTGATCGGCCTGGCTCGTGCCCTCCAGGCCCGCGGCCATGCGGTCAGCGTCTTTGCCCCCCTGGACGAACCCGATGACGCCCCGGGCGACATCAGCCTGGTGGTGACCGGGCACTCGGTGTCGCTCCCGGCCAACGGGTCGGTGGCACCGGTGTCGGTGTCGCCCCGGGCCGCCCGGCGGGCCCTCGGCGTCGTGCAGCACGGACGCTTCGACCTCGTCCATGTGCACGAACCGTTCTCGCCCGGCCTTCCCTACGGCCTCCTGGTCGGACGGGACGTGCCACCGATGGTCGTCACCTTCCATCGCAGTGGTGGAAGTGTCTTCTATTCGCTGCTCCGACCGTTGGCCACCAGGCTGGCGGCGCGCCGGTTCGCCATCCGCTGCGCCGTGTCGGAGGCGGCACGGGAGACGGCGCAGGCTGGGGTGGGCGGCGACTACGTGGTGTTGTTCAACGGCGTGGAGGTGGATCGGTACGCCCAGGCAGTGCCGTGGCCCACCCAGGGCCCGACCGTGCTCTTCCTCGGCCGGCACGAGGAGCGCAAGGGCTTGTCGGTGCTGCTCGATGCCTTTGCCCGGTTGATCGCTGACCGCCCGGGCCGAGGGGCACACGAGCAGGAGGCCCCGGGCACCGACCAGCTAGCCGGTGTGGGGGAGGCGGGGCCGACACTGTGGGTGGCCGGAGACGGGCCGGAGACGGAGACGCTGCGCCGCCGCTACCCGGAGTCCCCACATGTCCAGTGGCTGGGCGTGCTGACCGAACAGGAAAAGCTCCGCCGCCTGGCCGGCGCCGACCTGCTCTGTGCCCCGTCACTGGGCGGCGAATCGTTCGGGATGGTCCTCCTCGAGGCCATGGCGTCAGGGACGCCGGTCGTCGCCAGCGACCTCCCCGGATACCGGGACGCGGCCGGCGGCAACGCTCGCCTGGTTCCCCCCGGAGATGCTGTGGCCCTAGCTGCGGCGCTCGGCGATGCCCTGAGGCCGGCGGAGACCATCGGGGCCGAAGCGGGGCAAGAGCGCGAGCGGCGCCGAGTGGACGGCGCTGCTCGGGCGAGGGAGTGGTCGATGGACCGCCTGGCCGAACGGTACGAGGCCCTGTACCGGGACGCGACGCAATCAGGGCATGCCTGAGCCGTCGTACACTGCTGGGGTCATGAGCGTCACGCCGCCCGGTTCTCAACCGCCCGATGGCCCAAAGCCGTCTGACGGCCCACGGGGCGCCTCGGGCGCCGATGGCCCCGGGGGCGCCTCGGGTGGGTCTGGCGCCCAAGGCCAGGGCGGACGTCCCGGTGGCGGCAACCGCAATCGAGCCGGCCAGGGCCAACGAAACGGCGGTCGATCCGGTCGGGGCGGTTCGGGGCAGGGCGGTTCCGGACAGGGAAGGTCCGGGGATCGGAACCGCGGCCAACCGCGGAGCGGCCAACGTTCGGGACAGGCCCGCACGTCTGGTGGTGGACGTTCGCAATCGGGCGGGCGCGCCGGGCCCGGCACGACACGTCCAGGTTCGGGCGGCCGAGGACCCGCTTCGAGGGACCGGGCCGAGCAGCGGGCGGAACCGGTGGCGCTCGCCACCCCGGCCCGGCCCGTGGAAGCGAGCGAAGAGGACCGGGCCGCGGCGGCGAACAGCCGCCGCGCACTCGGTATCTGCGCGGCGCCGTCGGTGGTGTTGGGCTTGGTCCTCGGGGCGGTGCTGGGTGCGGTCGTGGGCCCGCTGATCGGGGTGATCGTGTTCGTGGTGGTTGCGGCCTTGGGTACCGTCTGGTTCCGCTCACGAGCGCCCCACGTGGTGGTGCGGGCCCTGGGCGCTCGCCCCAGCGACCCCGGCGAACACCCCA
>DASZLD010000015.1:0-16479 GCA_035552655.1 Acidimicrobiales bacterium | reverse complement strand
CCGTGCAGGTCGACGTAGTCGATGGCCCCTTTGTACTCGGGGGGCAGGTACTTGGTCAGGGCGTCGGTCGTCTCATAGAGATGGTTGTCGGCGTCAAAGACGGGAAAGTCGAAGGGCGAAACGGAAGACATTGGGGACCCCTTGCACTCTGCTTTCTACCAATCGTTTGGTGAGAGCGATTGTACACCTGGTCGGGGCGGGCGCCACTGGCGACCCGACATCCGGTCCTTCGCTCAGCGGCGCGGCCCGACCTGGTCGGGGTGCTCGGCCAGCCACACCCGCAGTTGTTGCTTGAGCGCCTTGCCGGTGGCATTCCGGGGCAGCTCATCCAGGGCCACCACATGGCGGGGAACTTTGAAGCCGGCCAGGCGCCCGCGGACCCGATCGGTCAGGTCGGCCGCCTCGATGGTCGAGCCAGGTCGCAGGACGATGACCGCGCACACGTTCTCGCCCCAGTGGGGGTCGGGCACCCCGACCACGGCAACCTCTTTGAGCTCCGGGCAGGCGGCCAGGATGGCGTCCTCCACCTCGCGTGAGGACACGTTCTCCGCGCCGGTCACGATGACGTCCTTCTTGCGGTCGACGATGTAGAGCCAGCCCTCGCCGTCGAAGGTGCCGACATCGCCGGTGTGGAACCAGCCGTCGCTGAACGCCCGCCGAGTGGCGTCCTCGTCCATCCAGTAGCCGGCCATCACCTGGGCCCCCCGCACCAGGATTTCTCCGCTCTCCCCGACGGGCACATCGCCCAGGGCATCGTCCACCACTCGCACCTCGACGTTGGCAGCCGGTCGACCGGCTGCCGCCAGCAGGTGCTCGGCCCCGGCCAGGGCGCGGCGGTGGGCGTCAGGACCCAAGAAGGTGGCGTTGCCCGAGAGCTCGGTCATGCCGTAGCCCTGGGTGAAGTCGACGCCCAGGGCCTCGATGGCCCGGCGCAAGAGGCTGGGCGGCATGGGTGCGGCACCGTAGGCGACCTGACGCAGCGAACTGAGCCGGCGGCGATCCGCAGGGTGATCATCGAGGTGGTCGAGCAGGCTCGACACCATGGTGGCGGTCATGGTCACCGAGGTCACGTGGTGGCGATGGACGCCGGCTACGAACCCGGCCGCCTCGAACCGGTCCATCACCACCACCGGTCGTCCGGCGGCGTGGAGGCGAAGGACGTTGTACCCGGCCACATGGCACAGGGGGAACGGGTACAGGAAGACGTCGTCGGCCGAAACCGGTCGTCCCTGCTCGCTGGCCTCGATGGCCGCGCTCAGGTTGGCGTGGGTGAGCATGGCCCCCTTGGGCGACCCGGTGGTGCCGCTGGTGTAGATCAACCACGCCGGAGCGTCTTCGCCCGATGGCCCATGGGCGTCATTCGAAGCGGTTGGCTCGGGTTGCCCGTCCCGTGCCTCGTGGAGCCGTGATGCCCACTGGTCCAGGTCGAAGGTGGTTCGGACCTCGGGGAACTCGGCGGCCAATGGTCGGAGGCGATCGAGCTCGCCTTGGGGCCCGATGAGCAGTGATGCTCCCGAGCGATGGAGGATCGATGCCAGCTCGGCCGGGGCCAGCCGGTGGTTGAGGAAGACCAAGATCCGACCGGCCCGGGGTACGCCGTAGTAGCACTCGATCCAGCTGGGATGGTTCTCGCCGACGATGGCCACCCGATCGCCCGGTCCGGTGACGCCGGCCACGGCGATGGCCGCTTCCACGCTCCGGGCCGACAGGTCGGCGAAGGAGATGGTCTCGTCGTCGAAGTACACGGCCGTTCGCTCGGGGTCTGCGGCCGCCACCGAGTCGATCAGTTGATGAAGCAGCACGGCGTGACTCTATCCACCGGCTCGCCGATGGCCGGCATGACCGGACCACGATCTGGTGGCTCGCAGGGTCGGGCGGTAACCTCGCTCTGCCCACGCCACGATGGTGGGCCGTTCGCGGTGCACCGGCACCCGAACCAATCGGGGGTTTCCACGTTGACTGAGCCATCGCAGGTACAACAGGTAGCGGACGAGCTCGAGATCAGGAACCTGGTGGCCGACCTCGCCCACATGGCCGACATGGCATCCGAAGATGACCTCTCCGACTACATCGGGCGGTTCACCCACGATGCTTGCTGGGAGATGGCCGGCAACCAAGTGCGCGGTAAGGATGCCATCCTGGCTGCGGCGCGGGAGCGGCGGGCCTCAGGCACCCAGGGCCCGGGCACGAACAGCCGGCACGTGATCACCACGCAGTCGGTCCGCCTCGAGGCGGCCGACGCCGCCACCGGGGAGGCGTACTTCCTGTTCGTGGGGGACACCACCACCACACCTCAGGTCAAGGGCATTGGCCACTACTTCGACCGTTTTCAACGCACGCCCGACGGCTGGAAGCTCGCGCACCGAACCATCACGTTCGGCTGACGGCCTCAGGACGACCGGGGAGGATGAGGATGGGAGCACTAGAGGGAGCAGTGGCCGTGGTGGCCGGAGCCAGCCGCGGCATCGGAAAGGGAATCGCCCTGGAGCTGGGCGCGGCCGGAGCTCACGTGGTCGTGAGCGGGCGCACACTTGAGGGCCGGCCCGGTGCCAAACCCGGCTCGCTGGAGGAGACGGCGGCCGAGATCGTCGGGGCGGGGGGATCGGCTATGCCGGTCCGATGCGACTTCACCGACGACGCCGACGTCGCTGCGCTGTTCACCGCCGTGAACGATGAGCACGGATCACTGGACATCCTGGTCAACAGTGTCTTCAACGCCCTCGAGTTCAGTGGATCCATCGGAAGGCGGTTTTGGGAGCTGCCCGTCGACACCTGGCGCGAGGTGGTGGATGTCGGAACCCGTTCGGCCTACGTCGCCGCCGTGCACGCCGCGCCCATGCTGCTCGGATCCGAACGCGGCTTGATCGTCAACGTCTCCGGCCGGGCGGCCGAACGGTACCTGTACAACGTGCCCTATGGGGTGGGCAAGGCCGCCCTCGACAAGATGACTCGGGACATGGCCGAAGAGCTCCGGGACGATGCCGTGGCCGTCGTCTCCATCTGGCCCAACGTCACCCGGACGGAGAACGTGGACGCGTCGTCGGCCAGCGGTAGTTCGCTGTCCGACACCTTTGGCGATCTCGACCTGCTCGAGACACCGCGGTACTCCGGGCGCGCCGTGGTCGCCCTGGCCGCTGACGACGGGGTGATGGATCGGACCGGTGGCCGCTTCTGGGTGGCCGAGCTCGGGCTCGACTACGGGCTGACCGACGAGAACGGTCGATCGCATCCCATCCCCAGCTGAGGCCGGACTCCGTCTCCTCAGGTGATGAAGGTGTCGGCGAACCGCCGCAGGTTGTCGATCTTCTCCTGCAGTGACTCGGGATCGGGATCGGTGCCGTAGGGATTGAATCGCCCGAAGCCGCCATTGGTGTGGGTGACCCCGAGCTCCTCCAGCCGGATGATGCCATCGGGGGTGAACGAGTCCTCGGTGGTGGCGTGCACCTCGAAGGGCACGTCCTCTCGCCCGTACTCACGCCGGTACTCATCGATCAGGGCCAGCCGCGCCATGAGGTCCTCGGTGCTGGACCCGGCCGAGATCCAGCCATCCCCGAGGCGCGCCGCTCGACGGAGGCCGGTCTCGCCGTGGCCCCCGATGAGGATAGGGACCGGTTGGGTGGGGACGGGGTTGAGCCGAATGGATGGAAACTGGTAGTGCTCGCCGGCGAACTCGAAGTAGTCACCGGTGGACAAGCCTCGGATGATCTCGATGCACTCGTCCATGCGCCGTCCTCGGCCACGCCAGGGAAGCCCCACCGCCTCGTAGTCCTCGGGCCACGGGCTGGTACCTGCGCCCACACGGACACGGTTCTGTGACAGTACGGCCACCGAGGTGAGCTCCTTGGTGAAGATCACGGGGTGGCGGATGGGCAGCTTGATCACCCAGGAATGGAAGTGGATCCGAGAAGTGGCCGTGGCCATGGCCGCCATGGCAATCAGCGGCTCGATGAACGGCTTGTTCTCCAGGAATTCACGCGTCCCGTCCTCGTTGTACGGGTAGGTAGCGCCGGCCTCCGCCGGGTAGCAGATGCTGTCGGGGATGGCGATGCTGTCGAAGCCGGCCTCCTCCGCCGCTTGGGCGATCGGAACGTAGAACGTCGGATCCACCATGGCCACACCAGCGACAAACTTCACCCTGCCCCCCGATCAACTGAGGGGCCCGGTTTACGCCGGACTGTCGGCGGTGTCAACAGCCGAGTGTTCCGGGCGCTTCCCCTCGAAACGCTTGCCCTTGGGGATCACCGCGCTGCTCGGGGGTCGAGTTCGATCGACCAGGCGCGACAGCGAGACCGAAGCAGCCACCCCTTGGCTGTCGGAGATCGCCGCCTGCGAGAGACCGATGCCATCGGGGCTGGTCCACCCGTTGCCGGTCAGGCACAGCCATTCGTCACTTGGATAGCGCACGACGTTGAGGTTGAGATCGGCGTTGATGCCGGTGACGGGCAGCGACCGCGGGTGGCCGATACCACTGGCAAAGTCGGCGAAGAAAGCCAAGCGAGCCAGGGGCTGGGTCTCCCGTCCGGCTACCACCGGCACCCGCATCCGTATCCAGGTGGGGTCGACGAAGAATCCATCAGGGCTCTCGAAGGTGAAATGGGCCGCTCCGGCCACACCGGGGGGATTGCTCTTGTCGTAGGGCCCCTCGGGCCGACTGGCCCCCGCGGGCGGCCCGATCTGGGGTTCCCCTTGCTCGACGGGCAGGTCGCCCAGGTCACCGATGCGCATGCGGAGGGCCGAGCACCGGGCCACCTCCCTGCCGTCGAAGATGATGGCCGCCTCGGTCACCTGGATGCGCTTTCCCTCCCGGACCACGCGGGCTTCGACGGTGATGGGTTGGACCGGGACCGGGCGCATCAGGTCGACTGTCAACCGGACCACCCGCTGGGGTACCAGGGTGGGGATGTCCTCGATCACCGTGGCCAACAAGGCGGCGGCCGATCCGCCGAACTGGTTGTCGGGAGACCAGGGGCCGCCACTCAGGGGGGTGGGGACAAAGCGGTCTCCATCGGGCACGAACAGGGCGCGCTCTTCACTCGGGAGCTGATCCGGGCACATGCCGTGAGTGTCTCAGCCGTGGTCGGGAAGGCGCAAACGCTCAGGGGCCTTCGGACCCGGCCGGTCGAGCCGGCGTGGGGGGACCGCCCAAGGCGGTGATGTCGTCGAAGCCCACCGTGTGCCCGCTCCAGTCGGTCGGTTGGGCCAGCAGCCACATGAAGTGCTCGGCCGCCTGGTCCGACGTCATCACGCTGGCCATGCCGTTGCCCGCGGTGGCGATCTCTTCTCCTTGGGTCTCGAGTACGTAGTGAAAGCCCTCCGTCCCGACCAGGCGGTCGATCCGCAGGGTGTTGAAGGAGACGCCCCGGCCGCCCGCCTCGAGGTGGAGATAGTCGCCCCATTGCTCCATGGCCAGCTTGCTCACCGAGTAGAGGGCCAGGTTGGGGGTCAAGGTCTGGGAAGCGCCGGAGCTGACGTTGATGACCCTGCCCGAACCGCGCTCGAGCATCCCGGGAACGAACCCCTGGCACAGCTGGAGCGGAGCCACCACCTGGAGACGAAAGGCCGTCTGCCAGCGGCGCCAGGGGATGTCGAACAGAGGACCGTTGGAGGTGAAGGCGGCGTTGTTGATCAACACGTCGCATCGCCCGTACCAGCCGAGGGTGTCGTCCACGATTCGCTGGGTGGCGTCGACATCGCTGAGGTCGGCCTGCACGGCGCGGGCTTCGATGCCCTCGGCCGTCAATTGGGCCACGACCTCCTCGAGCGTTCCTGGCAGCTTGGCGTTGGGAGCGTCCTGGCCCGTCCGCCCGACCAGGACGACCCGCGCCCCGGCCCGACCGACGGCGCCCGCTACGTGTCGGCCGATGCCTCGGGTGGCGCCGGTGACGACAGTGACTGCGCCATCCAGGTCGAGTGAATCGGCAGTGTCGTGGTCTGTCATGGGAGCCGACTGTACCGAGCACCGCGGGTCAAACGCACGGCCCGTCGCTGCTTCCCGAGCGTCGACTGCTCAGGTTTCCTAATGTGGGCGCATGAGCGACGAGGAGACCCGGGCCAGGAACCGCGCCACCATCGAGGCCTCGATGAAGGCCGTGTCCGAGGGCGACGTCGATCGACAACTGGCCATGTGCACGGATGACTTCGTGCTCGATCTTCCCTATGCCGACCCACCCAAGACGGTGGCCGGAAAGGAGACGGTTCGCACCTATTTGCAGGCGGCCCTGGGGATCTTCCAGCTCGACCTCACCATCACCCAGGTCTACGACTGCGCCGACCCGGACCAGCTGATCCTGGAGTACACGAGCGTGGGCTCGGTGACCACGACGGGCAAGCCCTACGCCAACCGCTACATCGCCGTGGCCGCCTTCCGGGACGGCCTCGTCTGTTCGCAGCGCGAGTACTACAACCCCCAGCCCGCAGCCCGCGCCCTGTCCGAGGACTGAGCTTCGGTCAGGCTCCGAGCCGGTCGAGGAGATCGGAGCGCCACTGCAGGGTTCACGAGAAACTGCTGATGGCGTTGACCGATACCCGGGGATGGAGCTCGCTCACTGGGCGACGATGTCGACGTCCGGATGGCGAGCGGCCAGTGCGGCGCGCATCCCGTCCTTCCAGGGCACCGTGCACGGCCCGGTGATCGATCGCCTCTTGGTCACATCGGCGATGGCGCCGATGCTGGTGCCCGGGGCGGGCTCCACGTTGACCTCGGCTGTCGTGTCGATGAGCGAACCGACATAGGCGCACCACTCTTGAACGGTCACCACCTCATCGCCGCCCCAGTTGACGATGGTGGCGGGCACACTGGCCGCCTCCAGCAACGGTCCGATCTGGGCGTTGATGTCGTCCTGGTGGATGGGGCTGTAGGGGGCGGGATCGTGGCGGGCCGCCACCGGTTGTCCGGCCACCACCGCATCGAGGTGGTACGCCGGGAGCCCACCGTTGGGGCCGTAGGAGGCATTCATACGGGCGATGGTGACGGGCAAGTTGAAGGCGCGTGCGCAGTAACGGGCTACCGCCTCTTCGGCGATCTTCGACACCGAATAGGTGGGGGAGTGGAGGGGAGACGCGTCACCCAAGGGGTCGTCTTCGGGAAAGACATGTCCGGCATCCGAGTGGGGCTTGTACACCGACTGGGTGGACATGACCAGGGCCGCCTTGGCCTGTTGCGCGTGTTGCAACAAGAGGCCGGTGCCTTCGGCGTTCATCCGGATGGCCGTGTCGTAGTCGTAACCGGCGCCCTGGAAGACGGCGAAGTGGATGACGTAGGTGAAATCGGTGGGGAGGGTGCGGTAGTCGCCGGCGGCCAGGTCGCACTGGTGGGCGTGCACGTTGTGGGACTCGAGCTGTTCGCGGGAGCCCTCTTGGGAGAAACGGGCCACTCCCCACACCTCGTTGTCACCGGCCAACGACGCAGCCAGCGGTAGTCCGATCTGCCCTCCGGCCCCGGTGAGCAATATCTTCTCGTCCGACAGCATGCGGCCTCCTTCGTCGCGTGGGCTGCACGATAGGCGGTGATCCCAACCGGCCGCAGGTGATCGACCTGTCTCGTGGGGAGGCCGGATGGGCAAGAAAGCGGTGTTGGCCAACGGCCGATTTTGAGGAACGCATTTGTCATCTATTGTTCGCACCGGGCCAACAGGAGGGAACGCTGTGGAGCTGGAGCTGACGAACGATCAGCAGCTGTTTCGGGAGACGACTCGGAAATTCTTGGAGACCTCGACCCCGCTGACCGTGGTGCGAGAGATTGCGGCCGAGAACCCCGACGGTTTCGACCGGGACTGGTGGCGGCGCGGGGCCGAGTTGGGTTGGACGTCGATGCTCGTTCCCGAGGACCTCGGTGGCGGGAGCGTCTCCGGTGAGGGCGTCATGGACCTGCAGCTCATCGCCGAGGAGATGGGCCGGTTGGTCTCCCCGGGCCCCTTGTTGCCCACCAACCTGGTGGCCGCCGCGCTCAGCCAAGCCGACGCCGCCGGACAGCACGATGACGTGGTGGCCGGGTTGCTCAGCGGCGAGACCATCGCCACCTGGGCCGTGGCCGAGCCGGGCGGCTCGTGGTCTCCGGCCGAGGCCCAGCTCCAGGCCGATCCTGCAGATGGTGGGTTCGTCCTTCGGGGCGACAAGACCGCGGTCGAGGCCGCGGGCCAGGCCGATTACTTCCTGGCCAGTGCCAGAACCGGCGAGGGACTGACCCAGTTCCTGGTCCCCGCCGAAACCCCGGGGATCTCGGTCACCCCGCTCGAGAGCCTCGACCTGGTCCGGCGGTTCGGTCGGGTCACCTTCGACAACGTCGAAGTGCCAGCGACGGCCGTGGTCGGTGAGGTCGGCGGCGCTGCGGCCGAGATCGAGCGGCTGCTCCAGTTCGCCCTGATCATGCAGTGTGCCGAGATGGTGGGCGCCATCGACCAGGTGTTCACCTTCACCCTCGAGTACTCCTTCGACCGGTTCTCCTTCGGTCGGGCCCTCGCCTCGTACCAGGCCTTGAAGCACCGTTTCGCCGACATGAAGCTGTGGCTCGAGGCCAGTCACGCCACATCCGGCGCCGCCGCCCGGGCGGTCCAAGCCGGCGCCGACAACGCGGCCGAGCTGGTCAGCGTGGCCAAGTCCTATATCGGCGACCACGGACCCGCCCTCCTGCAGGACTGCGTCCAGATGCACGGGGGCATCGGCGTGACGTGGGACCACGACCTCCACTTGTACATCCGCCGCGTCACCCAGGACCGAGTCCTGTTCGGCGCGCCGTCCGATCATCGGGAGCGGATCGCCACGCTCATCGGTCTCTAGGAGAAGCAGTGACCACCACTACCGCCAAGTCCCCATCCACCGAGAACGTCGAATCCTTCCGGACCCGAGCCCGGCTCTGGTTGAAGGAGAACATGCCGTTGGCCCCGAGCCCCCGGTATGCCGAGGAACAGCTGGACAGTGACGGCGTCCGAGCCCGGGAACTGCAGCGCATGCTGTTCGACGGCGGGTTCGCCGGCATCTGCTATCCGGTGGAGTACGGGGGTCAGGGCCTCAGCCCGGCCCATCAGCGGGCTTTCTCCGAAGAGTCGGCGCCCTACGAGATGCCCATCGTGTTCAACACGCCCGCCCTGACCATCTGCGCCCCGACCATCTTGGACTTCGGGACCGAGGAGCAGAAGCGCCGTCACCTGCCGGCCATCCTGAGCGGTGATGAGATCTGGGTGCAGTTCCTTTCCGAGCCCACCGGGGGGTCGGACCTGGCCGGCCTGGTGACCCGGGCCGACAAGGACGGCGACGTGTGGATCCTGAACGGGTCCAAGATCTGGAGCACCGGGGCCTACCGGGCCGACTACGCCCTCTGCCTGGCCCGTACCGACTGGCACGCCACCAAGCACCGCGGCCTGACCATGTTCATCGTCAAGATCCATCAGCCCGGCATCGACCTCCAGCAGATCGAGATGGTCAACGGCAGCATGGAGTTCTGCCAGGAGTTCTTCGACGACGTCGCCCTCCCCGAGGCGGACGTGGTGGGCCGGGTCAACGATGGCTGGACGGTTGCCTCCCGCCTGCTGTTCCACGAGCGCGACGCGGTGGGCGGCGGTTCGCCCTACGCCAGCGGGATCGGCCCCGGGACCCGGAGCGGGCCGCAGAACGACGTGGTGGAGCTGGCCCAGGCCGTCGGGAAGCAAGAGGACAGCCACGTCCGTCAGTTGGTGGCCGAGTCCCGCGTTCTGGAGCGGGTTCAGCAACAGCTGATCAGCCGGGTGACCACCGGCCTCCGGACCGGTCAATTCGCCGGTCCCGCCGGTTCGATCCCTCGCCTCTACGCGGCGGAGACCAACGAGCGGCGGGTCGACATCGAACTGGAGATCGCCGGACCGGTCGCTGCGGTGTGGGCCGGTGACGACGTGGGCGGTCGGTACGGCATCGCCTACTTGCACCGCCAGGGCGGCAGCCTGGGCGGAGGCAGCAACGAGATGCAGCGCAACATCATCAGCGAGCGAGTGCTGGGTATGCCCCGTGAGTACGCCGCCGATCGGGAGAAGCCCTTCGAGGAGGTGCGGCGCAACACTGCGCCGAGCCGAAACTGAGCGTCGGGGTACGGCGCTGGAAGGGGCCGAGCGGGGCGCCTTGACCGGTCATGGCCCTGTCCCCTCTCGATGACATCTGTGTCTGTACAGTCGTCTGTGGCCCGGGTGTCATCCCAGTCGCTGACCACTCGATGAGGGAAAGATCCCAGTTGAGACGCAATTCAAACCGACCCGGCCCCGAGCCCAGACACCAATGTCATGAATTCGATTGACGTGGCTACGTGGAGCGGTCAGACTCAGCGAAGCAAACTTGTCATCCAATTGACATGATGCCGGGGGAGGGACCCACGTCCGGGTCAGGGAACTACAAGGGGGTTGTCGTGAAGAAACGCAGCTTGGCTGTCTTCGCATCAGTGGTCGTGGCCGGTGTGGCCAGCGTGGCCACAGCCGTGCCCACCATGGCGGCATCGTCGAAGGCGCCGATCACCATCGCGTTCATGAGCATCGAGTCGGGGTCGTACGCCACGCCCGGCCGCAACAACGACATCAACCTCGTGGTGAAGAACATCAACGCCGCGGGCGGCATCGACGGCCACATGGTGCAGTACGTCGCCTACGACGCCAACATCACCCCGCAGCAGGCGGTCACCGCCACCCAGAAGGCACTGGGGACCAAGCCCACCGCCTTCGTGGGCTACTCGGTCGACGATCAGGTCCAGGCCACCGCCCAGCTGCTGAAGCAGTCCAAGATCCCGGTGATCACGTTTGCCCAGGGGACGGCGGCCAGCTCCAACGTGGTCAAGGTGCCCGGTCTCTTCACCGTCGTGCCCAACCTGATCAATGCCATCCAGGCATCGACCACCTACGGCTACGCCAAGTTCCATCCCAAGTCGGTGGGCATCTTCCACACCGATGACACCGCCTCCAACCAGGATGCCGAAATCGCCCAGCAGCTGCTGAAGAAGCAGGGGGTCAAGAACTTCACCGTCCGCAGTGCTTCGGACCAGGCCACCGACACCACCCAGCAGGCGCTGGCCATGAAGGGCGACGATGTCGTCTACGAGTACGGCTTCCCGTTGGTCGAGGCCGTGTTCAACACGGCGCTGGCCCAGAACGGGATCACTGCTCCGATCATGGGTGATCAGAGTGGCGACTTCCTGGCCGCCTATGGCCTGAACAAGCCGGCCGAACTGACCAAGTACGCCTTCACGCCCTTCTGTTATGCCCCGGTCCTGCCGACCAAGCAGGCCAAGGCGTACGTGGCCTCCTACAGCGCGGCCTATCCGGGCCAGAGCCTGCAGACCTCGACGCCCTACGCCTACGACGCCGTCGAGCTGATCGGCGCGGCCATCAAGGCGGACGGTGGGAACCTGTCCTCCTCGGCCATCACCAAGGCGCTGGGAAATCTCACCTACCAGGGCGTCTGTGGGACATACCACTCGGACACCAATCACGACCTGATGCATCAGGTCACCATCGTGTCCTATGCCAACGGGGTCAACCCGGGGACGCTGGCCGCCACCTTCCAGGAGAAGCCGGTTCCGGCCTCCTTCTTCAAGAGCTAGCCAGCCCGCACGAACCTGAATCTCGTACCGTGGCGACCCCGGCCGACCGACCCTGCCCTAGTGCAGGTACGGACCGACCGGGGTCGCTGTGGGCGTGTTGGCGGCTTCGCTTGTCGAGCCGCAGTGGCAGTACCATCGCTGCTGGAGGGGATGGGTGGCCTCGGCCACGGTCCACTCGACTCACCTTTCGACCGGGGGATCCATGAGCACGCCGTCAACCACTGTCTTCTCGCACGTGGGCATCTGCGTCACCGATCTCGATCGGTCGCTCCGCTTCTACTGTGACGGGCTCGGCTTCGAGCGGGGCGAGTCGATCCCCATCGATGCGACCTTCGGTGCCGCCCTGGAGGTGCCCGGTGATCTGTCACTGACCTCCCAGTTCATCCGGCGCGAAGGGCTGGCCGTCGAGTTGTTGTACTACGTCACTCCCGCCCCCACCGGCCAACCCTCGGAGCACCGGAACCAACTCGGCCTCACCCATCTCTCGTTCTACGTGGACGACGTGGACGCCACCGCCGCCGTCCTGGTGGCCGCGGGGGGCACGATCATCGAGTCGACGAGGACCACGCTCGAAGGCATCGACCTCCTGTTCCTGCGCGACCCCGATGGAACACGGGTCGAATTGATGAAGGCGATGGGTTGACCCCTCCGACGGAGCGGATCGTGGGTACGAGCGAGGGAGAATCCCATGGGTGCCGTTGACGGCAAGGTCGTGTTCATCACCGGAGCAGCTCGAGGTCAGGGCCGGAGCCATGCCGTACGCCTGGCCGAGCAGGGAGCCGACGTGATCGCCGTCGACCTGTGTGCTCCCGTGGCCAGCGCGGCCTATCCCATGCCCACTCCCGAGGACCTGGAGGAGACCGGCCGCCTGGTCGAGGCCACCGGCCGACGGGCCCTGACCCGGGTGGTCGACGTGCGCGACGACCGAGGGATCGACCAGGTCGTCCGGGATGGGACGGAGGCCTTCGGGGTCATCGACATCGTCATCGCCAATGCCGGCATCAGTACCATGGACTCGTTGCTCACCTGTGAGCCGAGCGTGTGGCGCGAAGTGATCGACATCAACCTCACCGGCGTCTTCAACACCGTGCAGGCGGGGGTGCGGCCCATGGTCGACCGGGGAAACGGCGGCTGCGTCATCCTGGTCAGCTCCATCATGGGGCTGAAGGCGGGTGGGGGCATTCCCGCCTACACCGCGGCCAAGCACGGACTGGTGGGGCTCATGCGGTCGGCGGCCCACGAGCTGGCCCCCTACCGGATCAGGGTCAACTCGATCCATCCCGGGAACGTGCGCACGCCGATGGTGGAGAACGAGGGCATGTTCAAGCTGTTCCGCCCTGATCTCGAGGCGCCGACGGCGGACGACGTCGCTCCCGGGTTCGCGGCCATGAACATCTTTCCCGAGCCCTGGTTGGAGGCCTCGGACATCACCGACGCCGTGATGTGGCTGGTGTCCGACACTGGGCGGTTCGTCACCGGCATCACCCTGCCCATCGACCTCGGCGCCACCATCAAGTAATCGCCGCCCGACCGCCGGTCGAGCGGGACCATGACAGAGAGGAAGCCTCGATGAGCGAACTGGCTACAGGAAAAGTGGTCCTGGTGACGGGTGGAGGCAGCGGCATCGGCCAGGCCGGAGCCCGCATCTTCGCCCGCGAGGGAGCGGAGCACGTGTACGTGGTCGACACCAACGCCGAGGGTGGGGCCGAAACGCTGGCTCAGGTGGAGAAGGCCGGGGGCACGGCCACGTTCGTCCGCGTCGATGTCACTGACGAGTCAGCGGTGGCCGCCCTCATTGCCCAGATCGTGGATGAGCGAGGCCGGCTCGACGCCGCCTGGAACAACGCCGGCATCAATGCGGCCAGCGGCCCCTTCCATGAGCTGGAGCTGGCTTCGTGGCAGCACATGCTGAATGTCAACTTGACCTCGGTCTTCTTGTGCATGAAGCACGAGCTGGTCCAGATGGTGAGCCAGGGCGGCGGGGCCATCGTGAACACCTCTTCGGGTGCAGGGCTGGTGCCCGCACCGGGGCTTCCCCACTACACGGCGGCCAAGCACGGGGTGTTGGGGATCACCAAAGTGGCGGCCGCGGAGTACAACGGGAAGAGCATCCGGGTCAACGCGGTGTGCCCGGGCATGGTCGACACCCCCATGCTCAACTCCTGGAACGGGTTGTCCGAGATGGCCAAGTTCCTCCCCGGTGGCAAGCTGGGTGAACCGAGTCAGGTGGCCGAGTCGGCTGTGTGGTTGTGCAGTGATGCGGCGGACTGGGTCTCGGGCCTGTCCATGGTGGTCGACGGGGGTGGGCTCAACCGGTAGTAGGGGACGATGGTCAGCGGTTGACCACGCCGAGGTCGATGGGGACCTGGGCGCCGGTCATGTACTTCGACTCGTCACTGGCCAGGAAGGCCACCAGTCCGGCCACATCCTCGGGTTCGAGGAAGTCGAACGGGAGGGTGTTCATGAACAGCGGGCCCAGCGTGTCCTGACGTTGCTCGATCATGGGGAACAGATCGGGATCGTGGAGCATGGCCGTGTTCACGCCCACCGGGTGGATCGAGTTGACCCGGATGTTGTACTCGCCCAGCTCGTTGGCCAGGGTTCGGCACAGGCCCACCACGCCGTGCTTGGACGAGACGTAGTGGCCCACAAAGGGCTGGCCGACCAGGCCGGCCACCGAACTGGTGAGAATGATCGAACCGCCGGTGCCCTGCTTGATCATGGTGGGCACGGTGGCCTTGATGGTGTGCCACACGCCGGTCAGGTTCACACCGATGACCTGTTGCCACTGTTCCTGGGTCAGCTCCCACAGCCGGCCCGCGCTCATGACGCCGGCGTTGGCCACGACGATGTCCAGCGACCCCAGTTGGGCCACGCCGTCGGCCACCACCTGCTCCAAGCGGCCCAGGTCGCGGACGTCGGCCTCGGCGGCGATGATCTGACGTCCGCGCTCGGTGACCAGGCGCACCGTCTCATCCAGGTCAGCCCGGGTGGCGCCCGGATACTTGATGGTCTCGACCGGCGCGCACACGTCGGCGGCGATGATGTCGGCGCCCTCCTCGGCCAGGCGCAGGGCGTGGGCGCGGCCCTGGCCCCGTGCCGCACCGGTGATCAAAGCCACCTTTCCCTCTACTCGTCCCATGAACGCTCCCTTGTTCGTCTGTCGTACCGGTCGCTCGGCCGTCAGGCGAGGTGGGGCAGGACGTCATCGATGTAGAGGTGCACGCACTCCCAAGCCCGGTCGATGGGCATGCCCCCGCACAGCGGGTGGATGAGCATCGACGCCGATGCACCCTGGGCTTCGGCCAGGGCCACGCACTCCGACGGGGAGACGATCTGGTAGATGCCTTCGCTGCGCAGCTCGTCGAGGGTGGTGGCGTGGGAATGCACGGCAGAACGGATGTCCGGCGTCTGCCATCCCGAGTAGGTCTGGGCCTCGTGGAGAAGGTGGTGGCCGATCTCAGCCCACGCCTTGTCCGGGTCCTCGGCCACGAAGAGCATGGTCGTCCGCTCTGCCGGCATCATGCAGAAACCCTGCGTCCCCTGCTCCTTGCATTGCTCGTAGTAGTAGGCCTGGAGCTCGGGGAGGTTGGCGGCGGGGAAGAAGGGAAGTCCGAAGCGGGCCGCTCGTCGAGCGGCGACCTGGCTGGTCCCACCGACCAGGACGGTCGGATGGGGCTGGGTCAGCGGGCGGGGTGTCACCCGCACCGTGGTGCCGGCGTACTCGAACGGCTCGCCCGTCCACGCCTTGAGCATGGCGTCCAATGATTCGTCGAGAATCTTGCCTCTGCGACTCCAGTCCTTCCGGTGGGCAGCGTACTCCTCGGGCCGATAGCCCAGGCCGGCCACGATGACCAGGCGACCGCCGCTGGCCAGGTCGAGGACGGCGATGTCCTCGGCCAGCCGCAATGGGTCGTGCAGGGGGACCAGGAGGGCCGAAATGGTGACGCCCACGTTCTGGGTGCGGCCGAAGATGAGACCGGCCGTGGCCAGCGGCGACGGGCTCCAGCCGTTGTCGGCGCCATGGTGCTCCTCCAGGGAGATCATGGCGAAGCCCTTGGTGTCCATCAACGACACCATGTCGAGCGCGGCCCGATACCGGGCCGACATCTCGGTCGGTTCCAATCCCGGTTGCACGAAGTTGAAGCGAGCCGTGGACATGGCCATCGGAGGATCCCCTCTGTCAGTTGCTCATCGTCGGGCCGAGCAGTTCGGCCGCGCCGGAACGCCCCTAGTTGGAGAGGCGCTCCGCCGCAGCTTCGCGCAGCCGGGTGGTGCGGTGCACCGGGTCGGTGTCGATCTTGGGGATGACGTGCTCACCCAGGAGCCGGATGGTCTCCAGCATCTGTTCCGTGGTGGCCGTGCCCACCCCGAACACCAGCTGGTCGGCCCCGGCGGCTTCCCAGCGCCGGCACTGGGCCAGCGCGTCATCGGGGTTACCGATGATGGCGCCGGCCTGGATCGACATGTCGAGCATCTCGGGTGTGGCGTCGGGGATGAGCTCGGGCCACACCGGGATCTCGGGCGGGTGGGGGAAGGTGTCGTGGTAGCGGTAGACGTTGCTGCCCAGGTAGCTCGAGTGGGGAGCGGTGGCCCAGGCCCGGGCGGTGTCGGCATCCTCGGCCACATAGGCGCCGGTGGTCACCATGAGGTTGTCGTTGACGAAGGCCCCGATGGGCTCGGCATTGGGGATCTCCTTCTTGTAGGCCGCCAGCACCGGGGCCAGTGCGTCGATGGACCCGATGGAGAAGCCGAGCACCCCGAGCCCGCGCCGGGCCGCCATCTCATAGCTCGAGGTGTTGCCCGCCGCGTACCACATGGCCGGGTGCAGCTTGCCGTAGGGCTTGGGCAGGATCTTGCGGGGGGGCAGCGACCAGAACTTGCCGTCGTAGCCCTCGTAGGTGTCCTGCAGCCACATCTTGGGGAAC
>DASZLD010000014.1:0-17824 GCA_035552655.1 Acidimicrobiales bacterium | reverse complement strand
ACCGTGCTCGATCGGGTGCGAAGCCTGGCCGAGAGCGGTGAGCTCCAGCTGGCCACCCATCTCATCGAGACGGCGTTCTACGCCGACCCCGATTCCGCCGAGGTGCACCAGCTCCGGGCCGAGGTCTACGAGGCCAGAGCGGAGGGCGAACGATCGTCAATGGCCGCCAACCTGTTCAAACACGCCGCCCGCGCCTCCCGACAGGGCAAGCGGGACCTGGCCGACAAGGGCTGATCCGAACACCCAATCGTCGATGGCCGTCTGCAGGCTCGGATGTGCGCCCGGTCAGAGTGGGCGGACGGCATAGCCTGGGCAGCACCTCGTGAGATGGGAAGACCAATGGCCGACGAAGAACCTGTTTCGTATCTTGCCCTGAAGAACGGGACACCCGTCTGCACTTCCGAGGGGACCGAGATCGGCACCGTAGAGCACGTACTGCAGGTTCCCGAAGAAGACCTCTTCGATGGTCTGGTGTTGGGCACAAAACACGGCCTGCGTTTCGTGGATCGAGACCAGATCGTCGAGATGACTCCCAGCGCCGTTCGCTGTTCGCTCTCCGACGAGGAAGCAGCGAACCTCCCCGCCCCCAAGGGCACGGCCGTGTTCCACGTCAACGCCCTGCAAGACGTCGGACCCTCGCTCAGCGCACGGCTCGGACGGATGTTCGGTCGCGAGCACTGGATACGCGAGAAGTAGTTCTGGCCGGCGTACTAAGGGCGGCGCCTCAACCCGACTCCTTCATGTCGAACCAGAGCCCGCCGTTCAGGTTGATGTTGTTGCCCGTGTCCTGGCCCGGAGCAGAGTCGCCGACATAGGTGTACAGAGGACGTCGGTCATAGGTGACCTGGGTCTGCCCGTCCGATCGTTTGATGGTGCCCAGTGTCCCGGTCAGGCCCGGTGGGGCGACGGGGTGCCCGGTCACCGGGGGCCAGTAGGCGGCGCAGGTTCCGTAGCACGTCGACATGTTCGGCTTGTCGGGGGCGAACCAGTAGAGAGTGTCACCCTTGGCATTGGTCAACACCTTGGCGCCGTGGATGGTGGTGAGCTTGATGACGGCTGTCGACGAACCTGCGCTGGTGGTGGCTGGCCCCGTGACCCCCAGCGCCACTCCCACCAGCACGGCAGCGACGACGGTGGCGGCGGCCACCAACCACCGGACCGGCGGCCACCAGGTTGCCAGCCGATCGACCAGTCCGGTGCGGTGAGCCGCCGCCCCAACCGGTTGACGGCCAATACCGGGATCCAGGGCCAGCACGGCCAGCACGGCGAAAGCCAGGATCTCGACGATGGCGGCCTCGATCCCCACCGACGTGCGGACCTCCCGGAACCCGAAGAGCCCAATCCACACCGACAGCACGTACCCACCGAGCGTCGAGAGGGCAAACCCGGCGCCGGCCGCCGCAGCCAAGCGGCTTCCGGTGGCGAGCACGATCAAGCCGAGGGCGAACGCGGCGATGACCTGGAGCAGGAACAGCCACCCGATGGTGGGGATGGTCCGATACCCGGTCAGATACAAGTCAAGGTGAATGGCCCCGGTGGCGATCAGCAGTCCGGCCCCGACGATCCGGAGCACCAACGGTTGCCAATCTCGACCCGAGCGTCGTGGGGGGCTATCCAGGGCCATCTGCGTGTCCACGTTTGACGGTTCGCTCACCGCTTCGCCTCAGCGGCTAGCCAACTCCGTGGCACTTCGTGTCGTGGTCGGTTCAGAACGGGATGCCCCTGCTCCCGTGAGCTGTCGTTCGATCAGCGCGTCGATGCTGAACCGACCAGCGCCCAAGAAGGCAACGACCAATGCCAGGACGGCGAGGGCGATGTTCAACTGGTAGCCGGGATGTGACGGGGGGGACGAACCGATCCCGGTAGACCACGTGACAGTGATCATCGCCATCACCATGTCTCCGAACAGAGCGAGACCGGCAAGTCGTGAGGCGAAGCCCAGGGCCAGCGCGACACCTCCCCCGAACTCGATCACACCGCCGAGGACGGCGAACAGTCCACCGGGGTGGAGGTGGGCCGTATTCGAGAAATAGAGAGCGGTCTGGTGGATGCCCGGACCATTGAATGCACCGAACAGCTTCCCGGCCCCGTACCAGATGAAGATCCAGGCCAGGCCCACGCGCGCCGCCAGCAGGGCGAGGTCGGTCGGGAGCGCCGCCGTGCGAGAGCTGAGGGCGAGGGCCAACCATTCCCGACCGGAGCGCCGATGCGTCTGGAGCGAAGCTGTTGCCATTTACGCCACTTCCCGTTCTTCGACGTTGTCTTCCTCGACTCTTTCTCGTGCCGCCGTGTGCAAAGCGTATTGCTCGTCTTGCGCCTGTTGCTGTGACGAACCTTCTGCGTCTCGCACATCGGACGCCTGATTCGTCGCCTTGTCCAACGGTCGGAATGGTCCCCACATCTGAGCGGCGAACACCGACAGCTGACGCGAGGCCGGTCGCTCCTGTTCGACGAGCAACGGCCGCCCCGGCAGTCCGGTGTCGGCCCTGACCGTCTCTTGGGTCGGGAACACCGCGGTGTGGAACATCTGATCCCAGATGGTCAGGACGAAGCCCATGTTGACGTCTTGAGGCCCGTCCAACTGATGGTGAATGCGGTGAAAGTTCGGGCTCACCACGATCCGTCCCAGAGGTCCGAAACCCAGCCGCGTATTGGAGTGGGCGAAAGCGACGATGGCGCCGTAGAGGGCGAGCACGGTTATGGACAGTGACCCGTTGGCCAGCAGCACCAGTCCCGGCACCAGAGAGATCAGGTAGGACACGTGAATGAGGGGGTGGGTGCGGAAGACGGTCAGCACGTTCATGTCCTCCTGCGAGTGGTGCAGCTCGTGGAAGCGCCACAGCATCCGGATGTGGTGATTGGCAAGGTGGGCGAACCAATTACAGCCGTCCACTGCCACCAGGAGTAGGACGATCACACCGACGTGAGGCGACGGGCCCATCTTGGGCAGGACCATCCATGGGAGCAACCTGCGAACCACCTCGTCGAACGAGAGGGTGAGCGCTGTCACCAGCGGCACCACAAGTGCCGCGTTGAATATGGTGAACAGCAGGTCATGGCGGTAGCCGCGGGCAAAGAGCGATCGCCGTTGTGCGGGCCATACCCGTTCCACAACGAGAATGGCGCCGATGAAGGCCAGGCTCAACGGACCGATCGTCACCACCTGAAGGCTGGTCAGCGACCCAACGAACGCTCCACCCCCCCAACCGCTGGACCAACCGATCCCCACGAGGACGGCGGCCACCACCACGATCCAGCAGGCGGGGAGGTAGACCCGGGACGACAGGGCGCTCCGCAGTTTCGTAATGCTCCGAGCTCCCTGCTCCAGAGTTTGGGGCTCCGCTGACCGGGAGGGCGCGATCAGAATTGATGTCACAACACCCTCCCGGTACGAACCTTCGGCACTAGAACGAGACTCCCCCCGAACCAGCTGTGGACCCACCACCAGGGGGGGCGGTGGTGCCAGAGCCCGAACCGGACGACGTCGGCTTCACCGTCACCACGGTCGACCATTTGCCCCAGGTGTCGGTGATGTTCCCGGTCGCCTGTCCCGAGGTCTTGTCCCCGACGAAGAAGTAGAGGGGCTTCCCGCCATAGGTCACCTGGCGGGCGCCGCTGGTGGTCATCTTGGTGCCGAGCTTTGCCGCGTTCACACCTGATCCAGCCTGTGCCTTGGTCACACCCTTGGGCAGCATCACCGCGGGCCAGAACTTCAGACACGTGGCGGTACAAGGCGTTCCGCTCGCCTGCAGGGTGTAGACCGTCTTGCCGCTCACCAGGATCGTTCCCAGGGTGGCGTTCTTCGCCGTTGAGATCTTGGTGACCGTCGCGGCACTGGCCACGCCGGCCACAGCCAGCGATCCCGAAAGCCCGCCAACGGCCAAGGCCACGCCGGCTATTCGTGCAACTCGAACCTTGCTCGTGCGCTTCATTGTGCCTTCTCTCCTCGTAGAGCTGTCTGTGCGTCGCGATGACACAAGAACTACGGGCCAGCCCGGCGAAGAGATCACGTTGTCAGTCGGAATTCTGGCAAATTTCTCCGAACTCGGACGGATCTCCGTACGAAGCCGGGCCTGCCGTCCGTGATGAGTGGGCCGTGCATCGACGGAGTTGGCGCCACCCGGTTGACGGCCGCATTGCCACCTGTTGACGGCCCGACCCAACGGGTCGCCGCTCGACCGGCAGCAGTGTGGGCGGTCTTAGTGCACCGGGAACTGGGCACTGGCCACGACAGTGCCGTCCGCCGCGACCAGCCGAGCAGAGCGCACATCGCCGGCCGGCGAGGTCAACGGGGCACCCCAGGCGCCATACCCGTGCGAGAGCGTGAACACGCCGACGGTCTCTATCGCTCCTCCGGCCAGGGTGACCTCACACGTCACCTTGCCCGACCACGCGTTCTCGTTGACGGTCATGAACATCCACGCCGGGTTGCCGGGCGAAGTCATGACCTCACCGAGGACGTGCCCGTGTGACGTGAGCTCGGCCGTGGCGAGATCGGGCGACGCCGAGTGCTGCTGCTGATTGTTGTTGCCTCGTGAAATGACCAGTGATCCCAAGCCGATGCCCAGAAGGAGGAGGACCGCAGCCGCAGCGACCAGTGGACTGGCACGCCGGAACCACCGTTGACGCGCCCGTTCCGTGGCCCGGGGCTTCTCGGCATCGGCGGCACGGAGCTTCTCGACCAGAAGGATCTCGAAGCCGAGCGGAGGCTCGACTTCCGGGGCCAGCTGCAACAACGTGTCGGTGACGCCGGACAGGTGATCGAGCGTGGCCCGGCAGCGCGGACAGGATCCCACGTGCTCCAGTGCCTCCGATCGACTCCGACCGTCCAGCGCTCCCAGGGCCAGCTCGGCCAGCTCGTCCTGAATGAGCTCGCACTCCCTTGGATCTGCCGCATTGGCACTCATGGGGCCTCCTCGATCACTACGGACTCCCGGAGCTTGGCCATGCCCACACGGATCCGGCCTTTTGCCGTCCCCAATGGGATCCCGTCCTCGGTGGCGATCTCCTGAGCAGTCCATCCGTACATGGCGGCCAGCACGACGGCGCGGCGCTGCTCCAGGGGCAGCTGGGCCAAGCCAGCCCGCGCCCGATCGACCGCACTTCCGGTCATCGCCGCCTCGTCGGGAGCGGGCTCGCTGCTCATCAGCTCAAGAAAGACCTGGTCATCGGGGTCGGTTGGCGTCCCACGGCGAACACGGAGAACATCGACGGCCAGATTGCGGGTGATGGTCAGCGCCCACGAGGCGACGGATCCGCGCCGGGGGTCGAACACCGCGGCATGCCTGATGATCCGGATGAATGCCTCTTGGGCCACATCTTCGGCCAGGGCGGTGTCGCGCACGATGCTGATGGCCAGTCCGAACAGCCTGCCCTGGTAACGGCGCACGAAGGCCAAACTGGCCTGCTCGTCGCCGACCGCGATCCCTGAGATCAGCGCCTCGTCCGAGATGCTCTCCTCGCTGTGGCCCTTGGCCCTACCGATCATCACGTCCTACCGTTCATCAGTACCTATACGGAGCGGGGGCCGAAAGGGATCAGTGCGCCGCCGGATGGCCACGGACAGTGGCTCATCGGGGCCTCGTCGGGGACGGGACCGGCAGGCGACACGGCGCTAGTCGCCCCGCAGGTCGCCGAGCAGCTCCGCCCGGGCCGCAGCGCTCAGCTCGGTGCCGGAAGAGCCGTCGGGGTACTGAGGATGGGAGACGGCCAGCACCACCGGCCCGTCGGCGAACGCGGCGATCTGGGCCTCGGTGAACCGGAACCGGATGTAGTGAACGGCAGAGGTGACGGCCTCCCGGGTCAGATGGGAGGCGTGTTCGGCCTCGGGGACCGAGCGGACTATGTCCTCGCTACCTGGCGGGCCGATCCGGAACTCGACCGCTCCTTCGATGCCCAAGAGCTTGGGCAACCACTCGCGGAGCAGGGCGTCGTTGGTCAGCTCGAGGAACAGGGTGGCCGACAGCTCGCCGGGAGCGGGGAGCAGCCGGTTGTAGACGTCGAGCTCGCCTTGGATCTGCGCGTCGCTGAACATCCGCTCGGCTCGCGCCATCTCTTGGACCTGGAAGCGCATGGTCAGGCGGTTCTCGAAGGTGACGGTGATCACCGGGCCGATGGACACCCGGCGGAGCTTCTTCACCTCGATGACCCGACGCCGGAACTCGTCGCGCTCGCGCTCGTAGGCCCGCTGGTCCGAGATATCAGCCAGGGTCAGTGGTGTTGCCTCGCTCATCGCTCCTCCTTGACTGTCCCTGGTCTTGACTGTCCCTGGTCGACGTGTCCGAACTCGTCGCCACCGGCGGTGAAACAGGAGCCGGCCCCGGGTCTCCCCGGGGCCGGCGACCAACAAACATGAGCGCGCTGTGCGCTCACCGGTCGATCAGGAGACCGACGCCAGCCCCTCGCTGAACCGGCCGGCGTGGCTCTTCTCGGCCCGGGCCAACGTCTCGAGCCACTCGGCAACTTCCTCGAAGCCCTCGTCGCGAGCGGTGCGGGCGAAGCCGGGGTACATCTCGGAGTACTCGTAGGTCTCGCCCTCGATGGCCGACTTGAGGTTGTCGGCGGTGGGACCGACGGGAACGCCGGTCACCGGGTCGCCCGTCTCCCGCAAGAAGTCGAAATGGCCGAACGCATGACCCGTCTCGCCCTCGGCCACCGACCGGAACAGGGCGGCGACATCGGGATAGCCCTCCACGTCCGCTTTCTGGGCGAAGTAGAGATACCGGCGGTTGGCCTGGCTCTCGCCGGCAAATGCCTCTTTGAGGTTCTCCTCGGTCTTGCTGTTCTTCAGTTCAGGCACAGTGTTCCTTTCATTGTCCAGATGGTCCATTGGTTGATACTGCGAGGGTTTGATCTCTGGCCACCGGATCGGTACCGGCGGCCACGCACTCGGCGCACAGGCCGCGAAAGACGATCTCGGCGCTGCCCACTTGGAAGCCCAGATCCGATCCGTCGGGCAGGCGAATGTCGGGAAAGTCGGCGTACACATCGCGCACCTTGCCGCACTGGCGGCACACCACATGGTGGTGGGTATCGTCCACATTGGGGTCGAACCGGGTCATCCCCGTCCCCACGTCGAGCGAGGTGATCTCGCCCAGCTCGGCCAGATCGTTCAGGGTCTGGTACACCGTCTTCAACGAGATGGTCTCCACGTCCCGGCGGGCCGCCTCGAACACCGCTTCGGCCGAGGGATGGGTGACGTCGCCCTGCAGGACCCGGAAGATGCACTGGCGCTGGGCGGTCACCTTCCGGCCCGTGGCCCGGAACAACTGGGTGAGCTCGTCCGGCGTCTTCATAGCCGTCTCAGCATATCACCAACCATTGTTTATCTACAACGGTTGTAGATACGAATTGGAGAAAATGAGCGGCGGTGCCTTGTGGCAGGCTTCGGATCGTGTCCGCTGCCGCCCCTGACCCCACCGGTCGCACCACCAGCTCGTCCGAGCGGTCAGACGGCCCAGGTTTGGACCGCGCCGCCGCGTTGGAGCGCCTGGCCAGCGAGCATTTCGACGTCCTGGTCATCGGCGGCGGCATCACCGGAGCCGGGGTGGCCCTGGATGCGGCCAGCCGTGGTTTGCGCACCGCGCTGGTGGAGAAGGGCGACTTCGCCTCAGGTACGTCGTCCAAGTCTTCCAAGCTGGTCCATGGCGGGATCCGCTACCTGCAGCAGCGTGAGTTCCGCCTGGTGTACGAGAACCTGGCCGAGCGCCAGCGCCTGCTCGACAATGCCCCCCACCTGGTAGAGCCCCTCCCCTTCCTCATCCCCCTGTTCGGCAAGGACGGGGTGATCAACCGCAGCGTGGCCACCACCTATCTCACCGCCCTGTGGCTCTACGACCTCACCGGAGGCATCCGCATCGGGCAACGCCATCAGCGGGTGACGAGCGCCCAGGCCCTCGAGCACCTGCCCACGCTGCGCACCGACCGGCTGGTGGCCGGGTTCCTCTACTGGGATGCCCGGACCGACGATGCCCGATTGACCCTGGAGGTGCTGCGCACGGCGGCGCTCGACTACGGCGCCGTCGTGGCCAACCACACCGAGGTCACCGCCCTGACCGGCGAGACGCCGAGCGCAACCGGCACCGTCACCGGCGCCCGCGTCGTTCCCGTCGATGGCGACGCCTTCGACATCACCGCGTCGGTGGTGGTGAACGCCACCGGGGTGTGGGCCGACCACGTCCGCGGTCTGGTCGAGGGTGCCCACGCCCCCACCATCCGCCCGGCCAAGGGCATCCACATCACCGTGCCCGCCGACCGCTTCCCCTGCGACATCGCCGCGGTGATCCCGGTGGCGAAGGACCACCGATCGATCTTCGTCGTCTCCTGGGGTGAGCAGGTGTACCTGGGCACCACCGACACCGAGTACGACGGTCCGCTGGACGACCCTGCGTGCCTGCCCGAGGATGTCGACTACATCCTGGACGCCGCCAATGCCGTCGTCACCAGACCGATCTCCCGGGACGACATCACCGCCGTCTGGGCCGGGCTCCGACCGCTCCTGCTCCCGCCCAAGGGCAAGCGGGCGCTGCGGGAGCGGACGGCCGACCTGTCCCGCCGCCACTCCGTGCAGACCTCGCCGGCCGGCGTGGTCACCGTCACCGGGGGCAAGCTGACCACCTACCGCAAGATGGCCGAGGACACGGTGGACGTCGTGGTCTCCCGCCTGGGTCGCCGGAGCCTGCCCTCGGTGACCAAGAAGCTCAAGCTGCACGGAGCCGGCCAACGGGATCACGCCCCGGCCGCCGTGAGCACGGGGGCCGCATTCCAGAACCAGGATGCGGCCACCCGGGCCGCCGCCCACCTGGCCGGTCGGTTCGGCACCGACACGCCGCAGGTCCTGGCCCTCAGTGTGGGACATCCCGAGCTGCTCGAGCCGCTGGTCCCGGGCCTTCCCTATCTGGCCGTCGAAGCGGTCTACGCCGTGCGTAACGAGATGGCGCGGTCGCTGAGCGATGTGCTCGACCGGCGCACCCGCGCCGTGTTGCATGACGCCACCGCCACCGCCGATGCCGCCCACCGAGTGGCCGCGCTCATCGCGCCCGATCTGGGCTGGACGGACGAGCAGGCATACGCCGAGGCGGAGGCCTACGCTGCAACGGTCCGAGGAGTGTTGGTCCGGGCCGGGCTCGGCGCCGACGTGGTTTCCGCCACTGTGTTATCAGCAGAGTCAGTGTCATCAGCCGAGTCCGTGTCATCGGCAGAGTTCGACGGGGTGCCCGAGGGCGGCCCGACGTCCGGAGGGGAACGTGCATGACCGAGCCGACGCCCGTCTCGCCCATCAGCGCCCCGTGGGACGCGGTCGGGGAACGCCTCGACGGGAACCGGGTCGGCGTCGACGACTCCCTCCGGCGTCGCCTGGTCGATGTATGCGACGAGGTCAGTGACGACGACGAGTCTCGGGCCGAGGCGGGGCGCGACTGGTGGCCCCTGGCCATCGGATGGGCCACCAGGGGACAGGTCCCGGCCCGTCCCGCTCTCATTGCCCGACCCACCGACACGGCCCAGGTCTCGGCGGTGCTCGCCGCCTGCAACGACGCCGGCGTCCCGGTCACTCCGTCGGCCGGACGCAGCGGTGTCTGCGGGTCGGCCATCCCCCTCTACGGCGGCGTCGTCCTCGATCTCTGCGGCCTGGCCGGCATCGGCGACGTCGACACCACCTCCCTGGTGGCCGATCTGCGGGCGGGCACGTTCGGCCCCGACGTGGAGACGGGGCTGCGCGACGACCACGACGTGACCCTGGGCCATTGGCCCCAGTCCATGGACCTCTCCACCGTGGGCGGCTGGCTGGCCTGTCGGGGCGCGGGCCAGTACTCCAATCGCTACGGGAAGATCGAGGACATGGTCATCGGCCTCGAGGTGGTCCTGGCCGACGGCACGGTGGTGCGCACCGGCGGACGGGGGCCCCGGGCGGCCACTGGCCCTGACCTCAACCAGGTCTTCGTGGGGAGCGAGGGCACCCTCGGGGTCATCACCGAGGGACGGTTCAGGGTCCACCAGGTTCCCACCTACAACGGGCAGCGGGCCTTCGGCTTCCGCTCCTTCGCCGACGGCCTCGACGCCTGCCGCCGGATCCTTCGACGCGGGGCCACTCCGGCCGTCCTCCGGCTCTACGACGAGACCGAGTCGGGACGGTCGTTCGACCAGGGGACGACCAACGTGCTCATCGTCCTCGACGAGGGCGATCCCGGACTGGTCGATGCCACCCTGGCTGTGGTCGACCAGGAGAGCGCGGCGGCCGACAAGCTCGAGGCCGACCTGGTCGACCGGTGGATGGAGCAGCGCAACGACGTCTCGGCGTTGGCTCCCCTGTGGCGCCACGGCATCGTCGTCGACACGGTGGAGGTCTCCGCCCGCTGGTCGGTGCTCCCCGGCTTGTACCGCTCGGTGCTCGACGCCCTCAACAGCGTGGACGGGACGCTGGCCGCCTCCTCCCACCAGAGCCACGCCTACACCGACGGGGCCTGCCTGTACTTCACCTTCGCCGGACGGCCGCCCAGCGGGGTGGGCGGGGCGGCGGTGCCCGCGGGAGATGGGACCTCGGTCCCCGAGCTGGACGGCGACGCCCCCGCGCTGGACGACGAGCAGCAGGCGTGGGCCGAGCAGTACTACGAGCAGGCCTGGAACCAGGTGACGGCGGCCACCCGCGACGCCGGGGGGGCCATCAGCCACCACCACGGGATCGGCATCAACCGGGCCCGGTTCCTGCCCGATGCCCTCGGCCCGGCTTTCGGCGTGCTCACCAACTTGAAGCAGGCCCTCGACCCCAAAGGCATCCTCAATCCGGGGAAGCTGGGACTGCCTCACCCCTACGGTCCGGTCACGTGGCCGTGAGCCACGGGGACCCGTTGCTGCCGCGACGAGCCACGGTGGGCACGGGAGTCGGGCGCCGGTGAGCATCCTCGTCGTCGACGTCGGCACCTCGGGCGTGCGCGCCGGCATCGTCCGACCCGACGGGACAGTCGAGCATGTCCACTATCTCCCCGTACTGCCCGACACACCGTTCCCGGGACTGGTCGAGTTCGACGCCACCACCATGGCCACCGCCGTGCTCGAGGTGGCCACCGGAGCCCTGGCCGACGAGGGGGGCCCGGTCCAAGCGGTGGGCATCGCCAACCAACGGGCCTCGTCCATCGTGTGGGAGCGGGCCACCGGGAAGCCGGTCGGCCCCGGCATCGGCTGGCAGGACCTGCGGACGGTGGGCAAGTGCCTGGAGCTGCAGGCCGAGGGCATCCGCCTGGCCCCCAACGCTTCGGCCACCAAGCTGGCCGCCCTGCTGGACATGGCCGATCCCGACCGGTCGCGCAGCGAGGGCGGCGAGCTGTGCTTCGGCACGGTCGACACCTGGGTGGCCTGGAACCTGTCGGGGGGCACCCTCCACGTCACCGATACCAGCAACGCCGGGATCACCGCCATGATCAGCACCGACGCCTCGGGGTGGGACCCGGTCGTCCTGGAGGCCCTGAACATCCCGACCGCCGTCCTGCCCACCATCGTGCACTCGACCGGTGCCATCGGCGAAGCGACGGCCCTGTCCGGGGCTCCGGTCATCGCCGGCATCGCCGGCGACCAGCAGGCATCCCTGTTCGGCCAGGGCTGCACCCGCCCCGGGTTGGCCAAGGCCACCTTCGGGACCGGCGGCATGCTCGATCAGTGCATCGGCACCACCCGGCCGACGTTCAGCCATCGGGGCGGCGGCGGCACCTTTCCCATCATCACCTGGAGTAGTGCCAAGACGTTGGTGTGGGGGGTGGAGGCGGTGATGCTGTCGGCCGGATCCTGCGTGGAGTGGCTGCGCGACGACCTCTGCATCATCGAGAGCGCCGACCAGTCGGCCGCGGTGGCGGCCGACTGCGAGGACACCGGCGACGTATGGTTCGTCCCGGCGTTGCTGGGGCTGGGCGCGCCGGTGTGGGACTTCGGGGCCCGGGGCACGTTCCTCGGGATCACCCGGGGCACGGGACGTCCGGAGATGGTCCGTGCTGTCCTCGAGGGCGTGGCCGACCGCGGCGCCGACTTGTTGGAGGCAGCCGAGACCGATTCCGGGTTGCCCATCGAGAGCCTGCGGGTGGACGGGGGCATGTCGGCCAACGACATCTTCGTCCAGGCCCTGGCCGACTCGTGCGGTCGCCCCATCGAGATCTCCCCCGTGCTGGAGGCCACGACCCTGGGTGCTGCCTACCTGGCCGGCATGGCCGTGGGCATCTGGGCCGACGAGGAGGACGTGGCCGATGCCTGGTCACCCCGGCGGGTGGTGGAACCGGGCCTGACCGGCGAGGAGCAAGCTGCACGGCGGGAGCGCTGGCTCCGGGCCCGGGAGCGATCGCAAGCGACGATCCCCGAGCTGTCCGTTCTCGACTTCTGACCCCAGCCGATTCCGGGGCGGGCGGTCCGCGCCAGCAGGTCCAGGGGAACCGATGGGTGACCGACAGCGGCCCCAAACCCTGGGCTCAGGCGCGAGCCACGGCCACGGCCTCGTCGAAGGAGGCGCCGGCGGCCAGCAGGGGTCGGTAGGACATGAGCTGGCGAGGCCGGCTGAAGGCCAGCGCAGCGCTGAGCCGGTCGCCGCGGCGGTAGAGGGCGACCAGCTTCCGCTCCTCCACCGAACCGTCGACGATCACCACCTCGTCGTCGGGCGACGGGCGACCGACCACCTGGATCTTGGTGGCGTATTGGTCCGACCAGAAGAACAGCACCGGCTCGTAGGGCTGGGCCGCGTCCCGACCGTGCAGGAGGTTGCGGGTGGCGGCCACGCCGCTCTCCGCCGCGTTGGTCCAGTGCTCGACGCGCAGGGACTGGCCGAGCCCCCGGTGGGTCCAGCGGGCCACGTCGCCGGCGGCCACCACGTCGTCGGCGGCGAACAGGAACTCGTCGCACACCACCCCGTTGTCGACCTCCAGCCCCGACCCGGCCAGCCAGTCGACGGCCGGGGTGACCCCGATGCCCACCACCACCACGACGGGCTGGAGCACCTCGCCGTCGTCCAGGTGCACCGACACGGGCGCCGCGCCCGACCCCTGACCGCCCTCCCCCACTACCACCCGGTCCACGCCTACACCGGTCCGGACCACCACGCCGGCGTCGGCGTGCAAGGCGGCACAGGCCGCACCCATCTGATCCCCCAGGACCCGACCGAGGGGGGTGGGTAGGGCCTCGACCACGGTGACCTCGAAGCCGAGGCCACGACAGGTGGCCGCCACTTCGGAGCCGATGAACCCGGCCCCGATCACCACCACGTGGGCCCCGGGCCCGGCGGCGGCCAGATCGGCGATCAGTCCCTCCGCATCGTCGAGGGTTCGCAGCGTTCGCACCCCGGGCATGCCCTCGGTGCCGGGCAGGGCCCGAGCCCGTGCCCCGGTGGCGATGATCAGACCGTCGTAGGGCAACTCGGTACCGTCATCGAGCGACACGGTGCGGGCATCGACGTCGAGACTGTCCGCTCGCCGACCGAGCCGGAACTCCATGTCCAAGGTGTCGAGCTTGTCGGGTGCGTGGTGATGGATCCGGTCTACGTCCCACTTGCCCGCCAGCACCTGCTTGGACAGAGGGGGTCGGTCGTAGGGGACATGGGGCTCATCGCCGATCACGATGATGGGCCCGGTGTGGCCCTCGTGGCGAACCTCTTCGGCGGCCCGAAGTCCGGCCAAGCTGGCACCGATGACGACGATGGTCGCGTCGGGGGCAAGGGGTGAACTCATGAGCGGGACAGTGTAGGTCGACGCCGGCTTGGGCGAGGGGTGGTGGCCGCTGGCTGCCGGCTGCTAGCCGCCGAACATGGCCAGCCACTGCTCGGTGGTCTGGGGGCGGAACACGTAGTTCCGTTGGCGGGTGTCGCCCAGGGTGGCCGAGGGATCCGGGGAGTAGAGGTGGCCGGGGTACAGCACGGTGTCGTCGGGCACCCGGGCCAGCCGGGTGTGCAACGACTCGAACATGGCGGCCGAGTCGCCCCCGGGCAGGTCGGTGCGACCGCAGCCGTCGAGGAACAGGGTGTCGCCCGAGACCAGACTCCCGTCGACCAGGAAGCACTGGCTCCCCGGGGTGTGGCCGGGGGTGTGGACCAGGGTGACGGGGACCTCCCCCACCGTCACCACGTCTCCCCCGTCGTGGGCCACGAGATCGGCTTCGGTCACCCCGGAGGAGCGGGTGACCCAGGGGACCTCGGTGGACTGGACATGGATGGGGACAGGCGAAGCCTCCAGCAGGCGGGCGATCCCCTCCACCCCGAAGCCCATCATGTCCCCGCCGATATGGTCGGCGTGGTAGTGGGTGGCCAGGGCCCCGGTGCAGGTCATGTCGTCGGCGGCCAGGATGCCGAGCAGATCGTCGACGCCGTAGGCCGGGTCGACGATGAGGGCCTCGCCGGTCACCCGGTCGCCGAGCAGGTAGACGAAGTTGACCATCTGGGTGGCGATGGGGTCTCCCACGGCGAAGTCCCGTCCAGCCAGGAGCTGGCGGAAGTACAGGCGGTCCTCGCCCGTTGCGGACGAGAGCCGGTGATGGTCGGTCGGTTGCGATTCAGGCACGCTCATACCTTACGGGCTGGGTCGAACGGCGATCTCGGGTTCGGCGGACGTATTGTGGCCACGGTTCCGCATGCCCGTACCGATGCATGCAACCAACTGGGGAAACGGGGCGACGGTGAACACGGCAGCGACGAGCAAGTCGATCGGTCAGGCACAGGTAGTGGTCGCCGCCGGGGCGGGGGCAGGAGATGTTCCAGCCCACGGCTC
This sequence comes from Acidimicrobiales bacterium, assembly GCA_035552655.1. Classification (GTDB taxonomy): domain Bacteria; phylum Actinomycetota; class Acidimicrobiia; order Acidimicrobiales; family RAAP-2; genus DASXMT01. The sequence continues at coordinate 3,098 of DASZLD010000014.1, read as the reverse complement.
TATTGCCGGGATGATCCGGCACTGGGCGGCAGTGCATCCGGACGCGCCCATGTTGACTGCGGGCGACCGGATGGTGACCTGGGGCGACGTGTACCGGCGCTCACGGCGCATGGCCCACGCCCTAACTGCCGCCGGGCTACAGGCCGGAGACCGGGTGGCCATTCTCGACCGCAACTGCATCGAGTTCTTCGAGGTCCTCTTCGGTTGCACGTTCATCGGCGCCGTCACCGTGGCCGTGAACTGGAGACTGTCGCCCGACGAGATGGCCGCTGTCGTCCATGACTCGAAGGCCACCGTCCTGTTCTCCGGCCCCGACTACGCCCCGGCCATGGAGGCAGTGTCCTCGGCCCTCCCCCTGGTCGGCCACCGGGTGGCCCTTTCCGACCTCGATGCCTGGGTGGCCGAGCGCTCCCCCCAGGGTGACCCAGCTGACCCGAACCACCCGGTGGTGGGGACCGATGTGGTGATGCAGCTCTACACCTCGGGCACCACGGGACAGCCCAAGGGTGTGATGTTGACCAACGACAACATCAATTGCCTGGTTACCAACGCGTTCAAGGCCTTCGAGGTCAACCACGAGACGGTGAGCATGGTGGCCATGCCCCTCTTCCACATCGGCGGCTCGGGCTGGGCCATCGTGGGCATGTCTCGCGGTGGGCACTCGGTGATCATCCGGGACCTCGACCCTCAGGCCATCCTGCAGGCCATCGAGACGCACCGGGTCACCGATTCCTTCGTGGTGCCCGCCGTGTTGATGTTCCTGTGCGCCACCCCGGAGACGGCGACGACCGACGTCAGCTCGCTCAAGACGATCTTCTACGGGGCCTCTCCCATCTCTGAGGACGTGCTCATCCGCTCGATGAACGCCCTGGGCTGTGACTTCACCCAGCTATACGGGCTGACCGAGACCTGCGGGGCCATTACCGCCCTTCCACCCGAGGACCACGATCCGGAGGGACCCCGCTCCCACCTCCTCCGCTCAGCGGGCAAGCCCTTCGATCACGTGTCCTTGCGCATCGTCGACCCCGACACCGGGAACATCGTGCCTGACGGCGAGGTCGGTGAGCTCTGGACCCGGTCGGACCAGAACATGCTGGGCTACTGGCAGAAGGCCGACGAGACCGACGCCGTGTTGTCCGACGAGGGCTGGTTCCACACCGGCGACGCCGGCTGGTTGGATGCCGAGGGCTACCTGTTCCTCCACGACCGCATCAAGGACATGATCGTGTCCGGAGGCGAGAACATCTACCCGGCCGAGGTGGAGAACATCCTGTTCGCCCATCCCGATGTCGCTGACGTTGCCGTCATCGGCGTGCCCGACGACAAGTGGGGCGAGACGGTCAAGGCCATCGTGGTTCGGTCGGCCGATGGGACATCGAACCGGGCCCCGGAGCTGGAGGCCGGCCACGATGCCGAGCTGGAGGCAGCCATCATCGCCTTCGCCCGCGATCGCCTGGCCCACTACAAGTGCCCGACGTCCGTTTCCTTCATCGACGTCCTCCCGAGGAACGCAACCGGAAAGGTCCTGAAGCGGGAGCTGCGCGAGCCCTACTGGCGAGGGCGCGGGCGCCACATCCAGTAGGGGTTCGGGCCCCGAAACTCGAGGTGCAGGCATCAGGTGCGGTTGCTCTGACCTGGGAACTCCCGTGGTTGAGGCATATGGACAGGCCGGATTGGGTACGGTTTTCGCCATGTCTCCCCGAGGTCGGAAGGTTGGAGGAATCGACGATCCCATCTGGGGCGGCGAGCCCACGGCCGAAGAGTCGGGCGACCACCCCGCCCGCGCATCGGTGGCATCCGGTGCATCCGGGGCAACGGTGGCATCCGGGGCAGGCGGGAAGTCGGGGTCAGCCGGTGGACCGCCCCGGTCCGGATCGGGGCAGGGAAACTCGAAGGTTGCCGCCAGAGGGAGTTCCCGGGCGCCTCGGGAGACACCGGCCAAACCCGACCGGCCAGTGCCCCGAGGTCAACAAGATCGCGGCGGCTCAGGGGACGGCGATGGCTCGGGCATCGCCCAGGACATCCCCCGGCGCATCCTGGTCGACGATCCGGGGACCGCTCGGTCCGACGAGCGAGAGTGCGAGGTCGAAGGATGGTTCCAGACCGACGACGGCTTACCGGTATCCAGCGCCTTCCGGCCCCTCAGCGTCGCCTGCGCCCGCCCGTGGGATCATCGGGGCCAGCATCGTTCAAAGCCCCGTCGGGCTCGCTTCCGCTCGGGCCGCGTCTGGGTCTACGAGTGGCGCAAGGCTGAACAGGCCGAGGAGAGTTAGGCCCTCGCTCAGAGATGGCCGAGGAGAGTTCGACCAGGCCGCAAGGCCCGGCGCTCAGAACAGGCCGGGAGGCGATTCCTCCTCTTCCTGCTCTTCTTCGTCCTCGAGCTCGTCCTCGAGCGCCAGGTCGACCTCGGTCTCCTCGATGTAGATCTCCTCGATGATGGCCGACTCATCGTCCTCGTCCGTTCCCGATGCGTCCGGTCGACCGATCCGCTCCAGCCGAGGGACGAGCTCCTCCACCTGCATCCGGGTACGCCTGAGGCGCCGGTCCAGTTCATCGACGATCTCGGTAGCCCGCTCGAGCCGCTCCACCAGCCGGTCGACGTCGATCACCCCGGCTTCGAATTCCTCGATGATCCGGTCCAGCTCTTGACCGGCGGCCGAGTACGTCAACTCCCCCACCGCCGTGCCGCCCTCCGCCTCGCCGCCCGCCTCCGGGTCGCCGGATCCACCGTTAGTGCCTCGTGCCATTGCCGCGCTCCTTGTTCCTCATCGATCGTCTATTCGGGGCTGTCGCCCGGAGGGCCAGCATCGGACACCACCGAGATCATCGCCCCGTCTGCTACCTGAGTGACGAGCATGTCCCCTGATGCCACTGCGGCGACCGACCGCACCACCGCCCCTTCCGCATCGCGGGTCACCGAGTAGCCCCGCTCCAACTGGCGTTGGTAGTCGTAGGCAGCCAACAGGCGCCTCCACTGCGTTGCCTGTCGCTCGTCCACCTCGAGCCGTCGCTCGGGCAGCGCGGCCAGCAGCGTGGCCCGCCTGACGATGGCCCGGTCGGCATTCTCCAGCGCCCGAGCCGCCGCTTTGGCGATGGTC
>DASZLD010000013.1:0-4702 GCA_035552655.1 Acidimicrobiales bacterium | reverse complement strand
CTGCGAGCAGAAGTGGCAGTCCTCCGGGCAGCCGCCGGTCTTGGCCGAGAGGATGCCCTCGACCTCGACCTCGGGCCCGCACCAGGCCAGGCGGACCTGGTGGGCCAAGGCGGCCAACGAGGTGACCCATTGGTCGGGTAGTGCAGCCAGGGCGCTGAGCTCATCGGCCGTGAGCAGGCGGCGCTCGTCGAGCAGGGCGGTCTCGGCCTGGGCCAGGCGCTTTCGGGCCAGCTTGGAGTCGATCTGGGGACGCTCGGGCTCGGTTGCCGTCGGGCGCCGACTAGGCGCGCCGAGGGTGACGGTGGTACGAGTGGGGGTAGCAGTGGCGTCGCCGGGCATGGCTGTACGGTAGCGGGCCGGCCCTGAGTGACGAAATCGAACCGCCGAACGACAGGGAGACGTACATGGCCTGGGACTTTTCAACCGAGCCGGAGTTCGAGGAGAAACTGGCCTGGATGCGCTCGTTCGTGCGGGACGAGATCTTCCCCCTCGAGACCCTGGATCTATCCCACGATGCGCTGCTCGAGGCCATCCGACCCCTCCAGGACCAGGTGAAAGAACGTGGGCTCTGGGCCTCGCACCTGCCCCCCGAGCTGGGCGGGGGTGGATTCGGCCAGGTGAAGCTGGGCCTCATGCACGAGATCCTGGGCCAGACCCCCTACGGGCCCGTGGTCTTCGGCAACAACGCGCCGGACTCGGGCAACGCCGAGCTCCTGGCCGTGGGCATCGAATCGTCGGGTCGGGTGGAGCAACGGGAGCGCTGGCTGCTGCCCCTGCTCGAGGGCCGGTATCGGAGTGGCTTCTCCATGACCGAGCCGGGAGCCGGAGCCGACCCCACCCTTATTGCCACCCAGGCCGTCCGAGACGGGGACGAGTGGGTCATCGACGGTCACAAGTGGTTCACCTCCAACGGATCGGTCGCCGATTTCCTCATCGTCATGGCCGTGACCAACCCCGACGTCCACCCTTACCAGGGCTGCTCGATGATCATCGTGCCCGCCGATGCGCCGGGAGTGGACATCGTGCGGGACATCCCCACCATGGAGGATCCCGTCGAGCACTTCGGCAAGTTCGGGGGGCACGCCGAGATCATCTACCGGGAGGTCCGGGTTCCCTACGAGAACCTGGTGGGCAACGAGGGCGAGGGCTTCCTCTTGGCCCAGAAGCGTCTCGGCCCTGGTCGCATCCATCACTGCATGCGATGGTTGGGTCAGTCCAAGCGGGCCTTCGACATGATGTGCGAGCGGGCCGTTTCCCGCTACACCCACAAGTCGACGCTGGCCGAGAAGCAGACGGTGCAGAACTGGGTGGCCGACTCTCTGGCCGAGATGACCGCGGCCCGCTTGATGACGCTCTACGCGGCGTGGAAGATGGACGAGGTGGGCCCGGCCGAGGCCCGAGTCGAAATCGCCATGATCAAGTACTACGGGGCCAGCGTGCTCTACAACGTGATCGACCGGGCCATCCAGGTCCATGGCTCCCTGGGCTTCTCCACCGATCTGCCGCTCGAATCGATGTACCGGGCCGCCCGGGCCGCCCGCATCTACGACGGGCCCGACGAGGTGCACAAGGTGACGGTGGCCCGCCGGGTCCTGAAGGAGTACGCCCCCGTCGATGTGCCCACCGAGCACGTGCCCACCCGACGGATCGAGGCCAAGGAACGCTTCGCCTCGCTGCTCGACGCAGCCACCGCCGACCGCTGAGCCGGTGAGCAGAGTTCCGAGATCGGGCCGGGCCAAGACCGTCCCGGCCGGCCTCGTCCTCACCCCCGGGGCCGGAGCGGGGAGCGACCAGCCGTCGTTGGTGGCCATCGAGGAGGCGTTGGCCCCTGCCGGCGTGCGGGTCGATCGCATCGACTTTCCCTATCGGCTGGCCGGGAAGAAGGCCCCCGATCGACCCCCGGTCCTGTTGGCCACGGTGATCGAGGCAGCCGACGCCCTGGCCACCGAGTTGGGGGTCGATGGCACCAGGATCGCCGTGGGCGGCCGGTCCATGGGCGGCCGGATGTGCTCCATGGCCGTGGCCGACGGCATGGCCGCGGCGGCGCTGGTCCTGGTCAGCTACCCGCTCCACCCGCCGGGGAAGCCCGAACGGCTGCGGACCGAGCACTTCGCGTCGATTACCGTGCCCTGCCTCTTCCTGTCGGGCACCCGCGACTCGTTCGGCACACCGGCGGAGTTGGAGTCGGCCACGGCGGCCATCCCCGGCCCGGTGACCCATGTCTGGCTCGAGGGCGGCGACCACGGCCTCCGACGCAAGGATGCCGAAGTGGCCGATCACGTCCGGGACTGGTTCCTGGGGCTCTGATCGGGGAGAGACCCGGCTGGTCAGGCCGGCATCCGGGTGGGGATGGACTGGGCGAAGTGAAAGAGGTCGTCGGGATCGTAGGCCCGCTTGGCCGAGACCAGCCGGGCCAGGTTGGACCCGTAGTAGGCGCGTGGCCAGTCGGCCAGGGTGGGATCGATGTAGTTCTGGTAGGCCTGACCGTCCACCGCGGGGGCCAGGGCCTGGCTGGTCTGGTCGAGCCAGGTGGTGACGCCGGTGCCAACCGAGGACGGTGCCCCCGACGACCAAGTGGCGCTGTACTGGATCGAGGCCAGCGCGTTGCGGTGGACGTAGGCGGTGGCGTCGGGAGCTACCTGGTCGATGGCCCCGCCGCCGGAGTCGAAGGCCACGCCGCCCTGGACCGAGGGAACCGACGCCTGGAGCGACTCGACGGCCTGGATCACCGCGTCCAGGTGGGCCAACGACATGGGCGAGGCCAGGTAGGCCGACTTGGCATCGAAGGAGACCCGTTGCAGCGTTCCGGCCGGGTTCTGCGACGGCAGGTGGCACTGGGCCACGGTGCTGTCGCTGCACCCGGCCTCGGCCAGCATGGCCGAGACGTAGGACTGGGCCCCGACGGACCGGTACGAGGGGGCCGACCCCACTGCTGACTGCAACGGGCCCAGTGCTCCATCGAGCGCATCGGCGGTGCCGATGAAGACACCACTGACCTCGACCGAGGGGCCGGGGCCCGCACTGCCCGAGGCCAGCAGCTCGCAGTTGGACCACAGCTCGTCGGGGACGGTCGTGATCCAGTGCTGCCAGGCGGCGGCAACCGCCGATGCCGCCGACCAGGGCCACTGGAGGGTGAACAGGGCGATGGGCGGCACCGGGTGGACGTCGAAGGTGAACGAAGTGACGATGCCGAAGTTCCCCCCGCCTCCGCCCCGACAGGCCCAGAACAGTTCGGGGTGCTCGTGGGCATTGCAAGTCGTGACCCGACCGTCGGCCGTCACCATCTCCAACGCGGTCAGGTTGTCGCACGTCAGGCCGTACTTGCGGTCGAAGACCCCGATGCCCCCGCCCAAGGTCAGCCCGGCGATCCCCACCGTGGCGCACGAGCCGGCCGGGAGCAGCAGGCCGGCCGATCCCAGCTGGCTGTAGACGTCGATGAGCAGAGCGCCCCCGCCGATGGTGGCGGTGGAGGCCGAGGCATCGGCGGCGACCGAGTTGATGCCGGCCAGGTCGACGACCAGGCCCGGACCGCTCGAGTAGCCGCCGTAGCTGTGGCCGCCGCTGCGTGCCGTGATCGGCACGTCGTTGGCCCGGGCGAAGTTCACGCAGTGCTGCACGTCGGTCGGCGTCTGGCACAAGGCGATGGCCGCGGGCATGGCGCCGTCGAATCGCTCGTTGTACACCAGGCGCGCCGTGCCATAGGTGGGATCGCTCGGAACGACCAGGGTGCCGCTGAGCGATGAGCCCAGCCGGCTCCACTGGTCCGAGGTGACCGGCCCCGGTACCGTCGTCGGGGGGGCCGACGTGGTCGAGTGGGGCGCGGTCGATGGCGAGCTGCAACCGGCCAGCGAGCCGAAGGCCGCCGCCGCTCCGGTGGCTCCGGCCACGATGCCGGCCCGCTTGAGGAACTCCCGGCGATCCATGAGGGCCATGCCCGGACGCTATCGGCGCCGGTTGCTCCGAGAAGGGGCCGCGGTGGGGAGGAGGATCAGTACCGGTAGGAGTCGGGCTTGAACGGCCCGTCGACCGAGACCCCGATGTACTCGGCCTGCTCTTTGGTCAGCGTGGTCAGCCGCACGCCGAGCGCATCGAGGTGCAGCCGGGCCACCTTCTCGTCGAGGTGCTTGGGCAACACGTAGACCTTGTTCTCGTACTGGCCGGACTGGGTGAACAGCTCCACTTGGGCCATGGTCTGGTTGGTGAACGAGTTCGACATTACGAAGCTGGGGTGACCGGTGGCGTTGCCCAGGTTGAGCAAGCGGCCCTCGGACAGGACGATCACAGCGTGGCCGTCGGGGAAGACCCACTTGTCGACCTGTGGCTTGATGTTGACCCGTTCGATCCCGTCGATCTTGGCCAGGCCGGCCATGTCGATCTCGTTGTCGAAGTGGCCGATGTTCCCCACGATGGCCTGGTGCTTCATCTTGGCCATGTCGGCGGCCACGATGACGTCCTTGTTGCCGGTAGTGGTCACGAAGATATCGGCGTAGCCGACCACGTCCTCGAGGGTGGCGACCTGGTATCCCTCCATGGCCGCCTGGAGGGCGCAGATCGGGTCGACTTCGGTGACGATGACCCGGGCCCCTTGGCCCCGCAGCGAGTCGGAGCATCCCTTGCCCACGTCGCCGTACCCACAGACCACGGCCACCTTGCCCCCGATGAGCACGTCGGTGGCCCGGTTGATGCCGTCGATCAGCGAGTG
>DASZLD010000012.1:0-17407 GCA_035552655.1 Acidimicrobiales bacterium | reverse complement strand
AGGTCTCCCTCGAGCAGGTTGATCTCCGCCGGACTACCGGCACCCTCGCACAGGATGACGTCGTAGCGGGAGCGCAGGTCGGCCAGCGCGTCGGTCACCACCTCCATGAGCTCGGGCTTGGCTGCGTGGTACGCCACCGCATCCAGGTTCTTCCACGGCCGCCCCAGCACCACCACCTGGCTCGTCCGGTCGCTGGTCGGCTTGAGCAAGATCGGGTTCATGGCCACGTCGGGCTCCACCCCGGCCGCCATGGCCTGCATGGCCTGGGCCCGGCCGATCTCGTGGCCCTCGGGGGTGACGAACGAGTTCAGGGCCATGTTCTGGGCCTTGAACGGAGCCACCCGGACACCCTGACGGGCCAGGAGCCGGCACAGCCCGGCAACGATCTGGCTCTTGCCGACATCGCTGGCTGTACCGCAGACCATGAGTGCACCCCTCATGCCCGTACCTCCTCCAACGCTCGCGCCAGTCTCCCGAGCCCTGCCGGCCCGGGGACGGCGATCCGTACCGAGTCGGGCAGGCCGAAGCTGGTGCAGTCTCGGACCAGTACGCCCCGGGTGGCCAGGCCATCACGCAAACCCGCGGCCCCATCGACCAGGACGAAGTTCGCCGCACTGGGACGAGGTCGGAGCCCGTACCGATCGACCAGGTCGGACAGCTCCCGGCGGGCAACGGCGATGGACGTGGCCCAACCGGGAAGATCGGCTTCGGCCAGGAGGTCGGGCAGTACGGCCAGGGCCAGCCCGTTGACCGACCAGCGAGGCTGCCGGGCCTGCAGGCGGCGGACGATGTCGGGGTTCCCGGCCGGGGCCAGGACATAGCCCAGACGAAGACCGGGACAGGCGAACAGTTTGGTCAGGGAACCCACCACCAGTGAACCATCCTGGTCTGCATCCCCTCGAGTCCAGCGTCCGGTGGCCAGCGGATAGAACGCTTCGTCCCACACCTCGGCCCGGTCCCGGGGACCGGCCAGGGCCCCGGTGGGGTTGTGCGGGTCAGAACGGAACCGTGATGCGGCCGGATCCAGGTGGGTCAGGTGGCGCCGGTAGAGGGAGAAGTCCGGTTCGTCGACCCAGCCGCGGGCCAGCTCGGCCGCCACCAGGGCGATGGCTTCGGACCCCCCGTTGGTCAACAGCACCCGGCCCGGCTCGACCCCCATCACGTGGGCCAGCGTCTCGGTGGCCACACCGACGTCCTGTTGGGCCGGGTAGCGCGTCAGCGCCCCGAGGTGCGGTTCGACCAATTCGGCCACGCTCGGAGCGAACGGGTTCATGCTGCTCGCCAGGTCGAGAAGGGAGGAGAACTCCACCCCCAGGGCGGCAGCCACCGCACCGGCGTCATCGCCGTGCGGGCCAGGGACGGGAACCGGTGAGACCGCCACCATGGCGCCGTCGGTGTGGTCCGTGTCATCGGGGTGCGTCACGGCAAGAGTCATGGCTTCCTTTGGCTGCGTCGGGGTCGCGCCGAACGACCAGTGTGCCCGCTGCGCTCGGGGACCACCTTGGCACCCAGCGTCGGAGCCACCAGCAACAGGCCCAGTGCCACGGTGACGTCCCGGCTCAACCGAACCACCCGGGCGATGTCGTCCACCTCTGCCGGTCGACCGTCGCCCAAGTACGGTCGCACCTCCACCCGGTCGCCGTACCGGTTCGGGCCACCGAGCCGGAGGCCCAGAGCGGCGGCGAAGGCGGCTTCAGACACACCGGCATTGGGCGACGGGTGGTGGGGCGCGTCCCGCCGAACGGCGCGCCAGACTTCGAGCGCTCGCACGGGTCGTACCACTGCGACCAGCAGCGCCGTGATCCGAGCGGCGGGCCAGGCCAGCACGTCATCGGCCCGGGCGGCCGCCCAACCGAAGCGGCCGTACCGCTCGTTGCGGTAGCCCACCATGGCGTCGAGGGTGTTGGCGGCCCGATGGACCAGCACTCCGGTGGCGCCGCCCAGGGATGCCCACAGAGCCGGGGCCACGATGGCATCGGCGCAGTTCTCGGCCACCGACTCGACCACGGCCCGCACGATCTCCTTCTCCTCGAGTCCCGTGCGGTCTCGAGCCACCAATGCCGACAATGCCTGGCGTGCGCCGGTGAGGTCATCCCGGGCCACGGCCTCGCCCACGGTTGACGCCGCCTCACCCAAAGCCCGCCCGGCGACCGACGCGGCCGTGGCCAGAGCGGTGGCGGCCACCGGCGGAAGGGCGCCATCGATGAGCAGGCCTATGCCGCCGGCGGTCCCCATCCCGACGGCGGCATAGGCCACCCCTCGGCCTCGGTCATCGCGCCACCACCGCCGGTCGAGCCAGTCCATGGCCTGGCCGAACCGGGCCACGGGGTGCACGACGGTCGGTGGCTCCCCGACCAGTCGGTCGACCAGCAAGCCGGCCGCCGTCCCCAGCATGTGCTGCCGCACGCCGGTCACCATCGGGCCGACGCCACGACGAGGGCAAGGGTCTCGGCCACGATGCCGGCCGCCCCCAGGACATCGCCGGTGAAGCCGCCAATCCGGCGCCGGGCGAACCAGACCACCAGGGTGGCGGCGACCACTTCGACCACCACCGTCACCGCCCCTCCGATGGGACGCCAGGCCAAACAGCACCCGACGGCCACGATCGTCCCGAGCAGCCCCACGAAAAGGCGGTTCCGCTTGACCCGGTTGGACCGGCGATTCGGCGGACCGTTGCTCGGATCGGGATCGATGAAGGCGGAGGCCAGGCCGCCCTCCGGTCGGGCGTAGGGAACCGAGGTGGCCACTACGGCCATGATGGCCCTGGATCCGGCCCAGATGCCGACCAGTAGCACGATCGACGGCTTGATGGCCGCCAGCCCGACCCACCGGAGCAGTAGTACGCCGACGGCGGAGGCGATTCCGAACGCGCCCGACGTCGACTCCTTCATGATCGCCAATCGGCGATCATGTGAGAGGTGGGGCGGAAGGAGACCATCGGCGGAATCGACCAGGCCGTCGACGTGCAGCATCCCGGTGAGCCCGAGGTCGGCCACCACGACCAGCGCCGCCACCACGCCCGGCGGCCAGGCCTTGGCCAGTCCCCACCACAGCAGGCCCAACAACGCGCCGATGGCCCCGCCGACCAGCGGGAACCACACCAACGACGAGGGCTGAGGCACCCGAGCCTTGCCCAGAGGGGTCAGGAATGCCACAGCCCCACGCATGCTCAGCGCCCTCCACCCAAGGCCAAGGTCCGCCCGGCCACCACCAACAGCACCTCGTCGCACACCGCGGCCAGGCGCTGGTTGGCCGCTCCGAGGGCGTCGGCGAAGGCCATGCCCACCGATGTCGGGGGGTGCACACCCAAACCGACCTCCTCGCTGACCACCACCGTGAGGTCCCTGCTGGCGTCCACCCGCCCCCGAAGGTCGGTGCACAACCGGTCGTGATCGACCCGGAAGCCGTCCATGCCCGCCACCCATGCACCCAGGGAATCGATGAGCACGGTTCCGGGGAGGGCCCCGGTGGCCGCGCCCAGGTCGCGGCCCGGGCCGAGCTCCATCGTCACCCATCGGGAGGGGCGCCGATTGCGGTGGGCCTGCACCCGGGCATCCCAGAGTGGGTCCCCGGTTCCGGTGGGCGAGGCTCCGGTGGCCACGTAGGTGACGGCCCCGTCCGTGCCGGCGTGCTCGCCGACCAACCGCTCGGCCACCTCGGATTTCCCCGACCGGGTACCGCCGAGCACCAGTGTCAGGGTTCCCTGTTCTCCGGTCCTCGTTGCCACGTCCACGCGTCCTTCCTGCCCTCGAGAGGGCACGCACCCCTCAACGGGGCGGGAAACAGGTCTCCTGGCTCTCGGATCATCACTTCCCTCGGCCTTCCCGTCCGTTTCCGGACCGTGGCCATGTGCTGAGGGTCGTTCCCCGATCACAGTTGCGGGACAGCCCCGGACTCTCACCGGGTTCCCTGTGCTCCGAGCGCCGAGCCTATACGGTGCCGGCTCTACCTTCCTGGCCTGGCCCGTCGTGATGGGGACAGCCCCGCCGCCAGAGGGGCCAGGGCGTGCGTCCCCATGCCGGGCGGTACCGTGACTGCCATGGCCCGTGCTGCATCGATCGTCCTGATCAACACCGGATACGGAAAGGGCAAGTCCTCCGCCGCCTTTGGCGTCATGGGCCGAGGCTGGGCCCGGGGCTGGCGGGTGGGCGTGGTGCAGTTCATCAAGAGCGGCAAATGGAAGACGGGCGAGCGAAAGCTGGCCGATCACTTGGATATCGAGTGGCACACGCTGGGTGATGGCTTCACGTGGGAGTCCGACGATCTCGACGAGACGGCGGCCAAGGGGCGCCACGCGTGGGAAGTGACCCGGGAGAAGCTGGCCTCGGGCCACTACGACCTCTTGATCCTGGACGAGCTGACCTATGCGGTGAAGTACGGCTGGGTGGCCGTCGACGAGGTGGTCGACGGAGTGGTGGGACGTTCACCCAAGACGAACGTGGTGATCACCGGGCGGGATGCGCCTGACGAGCTCATCGCAGTGGCTGACACCGTGACCGAGATGCGCAAGGTCAAGCACGCGTTCGACCAGGGCATCAAGGCGAAGAAAGGGATCGAGTTCTGACCCGCCGCCGGCACCGGAGTTGGTTCCGGTGAGCACTGGCATGCCTTCTCGGCTGGTAGTGGCCGGCACCCACTCCGGCGTGGGCAAGACGACCATCGCCACCGGCCTCATGGCCGCCCTCCGGAAGCGGGGTCATCGGGTGGCCTCGGCCAAGGTCGGCCCCGACTTCATCGATCCCGGCTACCACTCGGTGGCCACCGGCCGACCCGGTCAGAACCTCGACAGTTGGATCTGTGGCGCCCAGGCCATGGCCCCGCTGCTGGCCAAGGCGGCCATGGGTGCCGACATCGTGGTGGTGGAAGGAGTGATGGGGCTCTTCGACGGTGCGTCCTGGTCGCCGGGATCTGCGCCCGGCTCCGATGCGGCCGGTTCGGGCGCGGCCGGGTCGACCCGGGGGGGAACGGCCAGTACGGCAGAGATGGCGGCCCTGTTGCAGGCACCCACGATCCTGGTCGTCGACGCATCGGCCATGAGCACATCGGTCGCCGCCCTGGTCCATGGTTTCCATACCTACGACCCCGACGTCCCGCTGTCCGGGATCATCCTCAACCGGGTGGGAAGCCCTCATCACGAGCTGTTGCTGCGCGAGGCCCTGGGACCGATCGTCGAGCACGGGGTTCCGGTGCTCGGGGCCCTCCACCGCGACGACGCCCTCACCTGGCGAGATCGGCACCTGGGCTTGGTGCCGGTGGTCGAGCGCCCCGCAGAGGTGGCCGAGGCGGTCGACCGACTGGCCCAGGCCATCGCCCGATCGGTGGACCTCGATGCCATCGTCTCGGTGGCGCGGTCGGCCCCCGACCTGACCACCGACCGGATCGGCTCATTGACCGAGACCCGCCGGATGGTGCCCACCGGTGAATCCGTCCGGATCGCCGTGCCCGGTGGCCGAGCGTTCAGCTTCGCCTATCCCGACAATGTGACCCGGTTGGTCGAGGCGGGCGCCGAGATCGTGCCCTTTGACCCGCTGGTGGATCCCTCTCTCCCCGACGGCACCGCTGCCCTCTATGCCGGCGGCGGGTTCCCTGAGGTGTACACCCAGGCCTTGGCGTCCAATCGCCCCCTGCTGGCCGATGTCCGTCGCCGCATCGAGGGCGGCTTGGTGACGTGGGCCGAGTGCGGTGGTCTCTTGTGGTTGTGCCGATCCCTCGACGGCCACGGCCTGTGTGGCGCCATCGAAGCCGACGCGGCGATGACGGGACGACTCTCCCTCGGCTACCGCCGGGCCACGGCCAGATCCGAGAATCCGGTGGCGGACCGGGGGGAGACGCTCCGGGGGCATGAATTCCACTATTCGACCGTCGATCCTGCCGGATCGGCACTCGAGCTCGAGGGGCGCACCGGCACCGCCATCGCCGGCTACTCGAGCCCGACCCTCCTGGCCTCCTACCTCCACCTCCACCTGGGTGCCGACCCCGGCCCGGCCGAGCGTTTCGTCTCCACCGCTCGCCTTCAGGTCCCGAGGCACCATGACTCGACCGATAGCATGATCCGGCCATGAAAGAAGACCCCGCCCGTGCCAACCAGGGCCGACTCGTCGGGGTGGGCGTCGGCCCGGGCGACCCCGGTCTGGTGACCCGATTGGCCGTCTCGACCCTGGAAGGGGCCGACCGGGTGACGGCGCCCACCACCTCGCCCGACTCGGTGGGCCGAGCCGAGGCCATCGTGCGGCAGATCCTGCCCGACCTCCGCATCGACCGGCTCCCCTTCGACATGACAGCCGATCGGGCCCCCGGTGGTCGGGACGCCCGGGCGGCGTCCCACGGCGCGGCGGCGGCCACGCTGGCGCCGTGGCTGTCCGACGGGCAGGTGGTGGCCTTCGTGACCTTGGGCGACCCCAACGTCTACAGCACCTTTCCCTCCTTGGCCGACGAAGTGCGCCACCTGCTCCCCCAGGTCTCGATCTCCACCGTGCCCGGCATCACCGCCTTCCAAGCGCTGGCCGGACGCTCGGGAACCGTGCTCCTGGACGGAACCGAGACCCTGTCCCTGGTGACCGCGCTCGATGGCGTAGACCATGTGGCCGATGCCCTGGCCGACCCGGACCGCGCCGTGGTGATCTACAAGGGAGGTCGGTACCTTCCCGCCATCGCTGCGCTCCTGGCTGACCACGGGCGGCTCGAGGGTGCGGTATACGGCGAGCTCATGGGCCTGCCGGGCGAGCAGATCGGTCAGGTGGCGTCGGCAGCCGACCGACCGGCCAGCTACCTGGCCACCGTCATCGTTCCACCGGCCGGGTCCGCCGGCGGGGGTCGACGATCGTGAGCGGCCTGATCAGCTTCATCGGCGCCGGGCCCGGCGCCGCCGACCTCATCACCATCCGGGGCGCCGATCGGCTTCGCACCGCCGACGTGGTCATCTGGGCCTCGTCACTGGTGCCCGAAGAGGTGCTCACCCACGCCGGCCCGTCGGCGTCGATCCACGATTCGGCCACCATGACCCTGGAGGACGTCCTCACGGTTTACGAGGACCATCCCCATGCCGCCATCGTGCGCCTGCACTCGGGCGACCCAGCCATCTACGGCGCCATCCAAGAGCAGCTGGACTGGTGCATGGCCCACGAGCGTTCGTTCGAGATCGTCCCCGGAGTGAGCTCGTTGGCCGCGGCGGCCGCCGTGGTCGAGCGCGAGCTCACCATCCCTCAGGTGGCCCAGAGCGTGGTCATCACCCGCTTGGCCAGCCGCACCTCGACGTCGATGCCCGAGCGGGAGACGTTGCAGGCCTTCGCGGCCACCGGGTGCACGCTGGCCGTGTTCTTGTCGGCGGCGCGCCCCACCGCGCTGCAGGAGGAGCTGCTCGGACCGGGGAGCGCCTACGGTTCTGAGACGCCGGCCGCCATCGTCGTCCGGGCCAGTTGGCCGGACGAACAGGTCGTACGCACCACCATCGGAAACCTGGCCGATGCCCTGGTCGAGACGGGAGCCACCACGACCGTCCTGGTCCTCGTGGGGCCGGCGCTGGCCGGTGCCGCTCCCCGCAGCCACCTCTACTCCCCCACCTTTGCCCACAAGTACCGCAAGCGTTCCCGTACCGGGTCGACCACCGGGAGAGCGGCGGGACAACGCCGCTCTGACCCGCCCCAGGTGGCCGAGGGCGTGGCCGCTGAAACGTCCCGTTCGCCCGCGTCAGAGCCGGGATAGCAACATGGCGGGCGAGACGAACGAGCCAGAGCTCAGCCCCGAAGTAGCCGAGCGGCAGACTGGCCTGCGGACCGGTTGGACCACCGGCACCTGCGCCTCGGCGGCGGCCAAGGCGGCGGCCTGTGGTCTGGCCACCGGCGTGGTGCCCGGGACGGTCGAGGTGGGATTGCCCAAAGGAGCTCGAGTCTCCTTTCCCGTGGTCGGTGCGGGCGAGGTCGGAGACGATCCGGGCACCGTGCGAGCGGCTGTGGTCAAAGATGCCGGCGACGACCCTGACTGCACCGATGGAGCACAGCTGACCGCCGATGTCCATTGGGCCGCCGAGGGTGTGACCGAGACGCAACTGGCCGCCGGTCAAGGCGTGGGCACCATCACCAAACCGGGGTTGGGTCTGCCCGTCGGGTCCCCGGCCATCAACCCGGTGCCGCGTCGCATGATCCTCGCCGCCCTGGCCGAGATCAGCGATCGCCCGATGGTGGTCACCTTCAGCGTGCCCGGCGGAGAGGCGATGACCAAGCGGACCAGCAACGAGCGCCTGGGGATCCTCGGCGGCATCTCCATCCTGGGCACGACCGGCATCGTCAGGCCCTTCTCCACCGCTGCTTATCGGGCCTCGGTCGTCCAGCAGGTGGACGTGGCCTCGGCCCAGGGCGAACGAACCATGGTCCTGTGCACGGGAAGCCGTTCGGAAACGGCAGCCCAGCGTCTCTACGACACCCTCGATCCGGTGTCTTTCGTGGAGGTGGGCGACTTCAGCGGGATCGCGCTGCGGAAGTGTGCGGCCGACGGGATGACCCGAGTGAACGTGGTGGCCATGGCGGGCAAGATCACCAAGCTGGCCGCGGGCGTGATGATGACCCACTTCCACCGGTCCAAGGTGGACACCGATTTGCTGGCCACAGTGGCCGCCGAGACCGGGTCCCCGGCCATCGTGGTGGCCGCGGCCACCGAGACGGCCACGGCCAGGCACTTCACCGACGCCTGCTTGGCCGCCGGAGTTCGAGCCCCCCTGGTCCGCCTCTGCCAGATGGCGCGCGACAACTGCATCGCCCACGGTGGAGGGGTATTCGAGTGCGAGGTCGTCATGGTCGACTTCGAGGGGGACGAGGTGATCGCTCGTGCCTGATCGGCCGGGAACGGTCACGGTGATCGGCATCGCCGGCTACGGGCTGGACGGAGTCGGCTCCGATGGGCAGAAGGCCTTGAGCCAGGCCCAGCTGGTCATCGGGGGACGCAGGCACCTCGAATCCTTCGAGGACTGGCAACGACAGCGCGGTGGAGCCCACGTCCAATCCGTGACCATTGGCGGCGACGCCGATGAGGCCTGCCGCCGGGCCGCCGCCGCGGCCGGCGAGGGGATCCCGGTGTGCGTCCTGGCCTCGGGCGATCCCGGGTTCTTCGGCATCGTGCGGGCCCTCCTGCGCGTGGTCGACCGCAAGAACCTGGTCATCGTGCCCGCTCCCTCATCGGTGTCGCTGGCCTTTGCCCGGATCGGCCTGCCCTGGGACGACGCCACGGTGATCTCGGCCCACGGCCGACCGCTGGCCGACGCCATCGGCGCCATCCGAGTATCTCGGAAGGTGGCCGTGCTCACCTCTCCGGGCTCGCCGCCCGAAGCGGTGGGGAAGGCCCTGGTGGAGGCCAGAGCAGCCGTGGATGTGGTGGCCGTCTGCAGCCGGCTCGGACATGCCGACGAATCGGTGACCATGGTCGGGCTGGACGATCTGGCCACCGGAGCATGGGATCCGCTGTCCGTTGTCATCCTGTTGGGCCCGGCCGGGCGGCGCATCGCCGGCTGGGGCGGGGCGGCTCACGATGCCAAACCCTTGGCCTGGGGCCTTCCCGACGATGCCTACGGTCACCGGGACGGGATGATCACCAAGTCCGAGGTCCGAGCGGTCGCTCTGGGCAAGCTGGCCCTGCCTCCGACCGGCGTGCTGTGGGACGTGGGAGCGGGAAGTGGCAGCGTAGCCATCGAGTGTGCCGCACTCTCCCCCGGATTGGTCGTCTTTGCCATCGAAGAGCGGGCCGACGACGTTGCCCGTATTTCGGAGAACGGCTCCCGGTTCGGCGTCGGTATCACCACCGTGCACGGCCATGTGCCCGAAGCGTGCGAGGGTCTTCCCGACCCGGACCGGGTCTTCGTGGGCGGAGGTGGGCTTGACGCCCTCGACGTCGCCTTGACCCGGCTCCGCCCCGGCGGCTGCATCGTGGCCACCTTTGCCGCCCTCGACCGGGCCGCCGAGGCCGCCAACCGGCTCGGCAACCTGGTGCAAGTGAGCGTGGGCCGGGCAAAGACGCTTCCTGACGGTGGCGTCCGCCTGGCCGCCGAGAACCCCGTCTTCATAGCCTGGGGTCCCGAGGGCAGGAGCGCCGAACCATGACCGTGGTCAGTGTGAGCATCACCGAGGCGGGCCGGCGGCTCGCCGGTCAGCTGCCCTTCGAGCACGTCCACGGGTCCATGGGTGCCGTGGTCCGGGAACGGTGGGCGCACGGTGATGTGGACGGCTTCGTCCTGTTCGCCGCCACCGGGGCCGCGGTACGGATCGTTGCTCCGTTGTTGGCCGACAAGCACTCCGATCCCGCCGTGGTCTGTGTCGACGAGGCAGGTGGGTTCGCCGTCGCCCTGTGCGGCGGACACGACGGCGGTGCCAATGAGCTGGCCCGACGAGTGGGAACGCTGCTCGACGCCATACCGGTCATCACCACCGCCACCGACGCCACCGGGCTGGTGGCCCTCGACCAGCTCCCTGGTTTCGTCGCCTCCGGGGACATTGCCGGCGTCTCTGCCGCGCTCCTCGATGGACGCTCCCCCATCGTCGACAATCCACTGGAGTGGCCCCTGCCCGACGGCCTTCCGGCCAGCGGGTCGGGACCCGAGCGCATCGTCGTCAGCGATGCCAGTGGCGACCATGTTCGGGCCGACGATGGAGCTGCCACCAGCGGAGCGCCCACGGGGTCGGCGACGGTGCTCCTGCGACCGCCCTCACTGGTGATCGGCGTGGGCTCCTCGACCGGGGCGGAGAGCGACGAGGTCGTCGCCCTGGTGACGACGACGCTGGCCGAAGCGGGACTGTCGGCTGACTCGCTGCACACGGTGGCCACCATCGACCGACGACGGCATCATCCGGCCATCATCGGGCTCGGCCTGGCCATCACCGCGTTCCCGGCCGAGACCTTGGCCCGGGTGGCAGTGCCCAATCCGAGTGACGCGGCCCGGCGGGCCGTGGGCACGGCCAGCGTGTGCGAGGCGGCTGCGCTCCTGGCCGCCGGAGACGGTGCCGACCTGATCGTCGAGAAACGAACCTCGAAGAACGCCACCGTGGCCATTGCCCGGCGTCGCCATCCCCTCGGACGCGTCGTTCTGGTGGGACTGGGCCCCGGCGGCATCCTCCACCGAACGCCCACGGCCGAGCGGGCTGTTCGTCGAGCCGACGTGGTCATCGGCTATTCCGCCTATGTCGACCAGTGCCAGGACCTGTTGGCCACCCACCATCGGGTCATCCGTTCGCCTCTGGGTTCCGAGGTGGAGCGGGCCCGTGAGGCTCTTACCTTGGCCTCAGAGGGGAAGACGGTCGCCATGGTGTGCTCCGGCGATGCCGGCGTCTATGCCATGGCCTCGCCCGTCCTGGAGCTGACCGATGACCCGGTCTTCGCCGGCGTCACCGTGGACGTTGTCCCCGGCGTCACGGCCGGGCTCGCCACCTCGGCTCTGCTCGGCGCACCACTGGGGCACGACCATGTGCTGATCAGCCTCTCCGATCTCCTCACGCCGTGGGACCGAATCGAGTCCCGGCTTCGTGCCGCCGCCGACTCCGATCTCGTTGTCGTGCTCTATAACCCCCGCTCCGAGCGACGTACGTGGCAACTGGGCAAGGCGCTCGGCATCCTCGGGGGTGGGCGGCCACCGAACACCCCCGTGGGCATCGTCACCGACGCCGGACGCCAGGACCAACAGGTCCTCATCACCAGCCTCGAGGAGCTCGAGCCGGCCACGGTGACCATGACGACCTGCGTCATCGTCGGATCGTCCACCACCGTGGTGGTCGGCGACCGCATGGTCACCCCGAGGGGCTATCCGCGATGATCCGCGAGCCTGCTGCGCTGGAGGCGCCGGGAGAAGGGGTCCGACCCACTCCCTGGTCGGTGGCCGTCGACGACCGGTGTACGGCCTGTGGTGCCTGCCTCTCCACCTGTCCCGAGCACGCCCTCCTTCCCGCCCCTCGGCGCCCGGTGGTGGTGGCGGCGCGCTGCTCGGGTTGCGGCGAGTGCGTGGAGATCTGCCCGCGCGGCGCCATCACCGACGTGTGGGCCCGATGACCGAACACAAGGTGCACCCCATCGAGTCCGAGAGCTACCGGATCCTCCATCAACGGATCGATCTCACCGGGTTGTCCCCCACGGTGGCTGCGGTCACGGCCCGGGTCATCCATGCCTCCGCCGATCTCGAGTTCGCCCAACTGATGGTCCTGGACGGTGCCTCGGTGTCGGCCGGCATCGACGCGGTGCACGCTGGTGCGCCGGTCGTCTGCGACGTTCAGATGGTGCGATCGGGCATCACGCCGGTGGCCACCACGTGCCTCCTCGACGAGGCAACGGCGGGACCGGACGGGATCCCGACCCGGAGTGCCGACGCCATCACCCGGGCCGCGGCTCGATGGCCGGATGGCGCCGTCTTCGTCATCGGCTGCGCACCCACGGCGCTGTTCGAGGTGGTGCGCTTGGTGGAGTCCGGTGCCTTGCGCCCCGCACTGGTCATCGGCATGCCGGTGGGTTTCGTCGGCGCAGCCGAAGCCAAGGCGGCGTTGCGCCGCATCGCCGCCGGAGCGCCCCAAGACCGGCCCGTCCACGCCATCTCCAACGTGGGCGAAAAGGGCGGTTCGGCCGTGGCCTCAGCCGCGTTCAACGCCATCGTCCGCCTGGCCCGTGCCGACACCGACCCCGACACGCGTTCGACCGACCAGCGCCCCTGATAGCGAGGGCGCGCCGCCGGCGGCGCGCCCCTCAGGATGGGAGCCGCGCTAGAGCTGCAGCGACTTCACCTCGAGGAACTCCTCGAACCCGAAGTTGCCGTACTCACGACCGTTGCCGGACTGCTTGTAGCCCCCGAAGGGAGCATTCGGGTTGAAGCCTCCCCCGTTGACCTCCACCTGACCGGTGCGGAGCTTGCGAGCCACCCGGTTGGCATGGTCGGCATCCTCGGCCCACACTCCCCCGGCCAGCCCGTAGTCAGTGTCGTTGGCAATGTCGATGGCTTCTTCTTCGGTGTCGTAGGGAATGATGGAGAGCACGGGCCCGAAGATCTCTTCCCGGGCGATGGTCATGTCCCGGGTCACACCCGAGAACACCGTCGGCCGGACGAAGAAGCCGCTGTCCAGACCGTCGGGCGCCTCGGCCCCTCCGGTCAGCAGTCGAGCTCCCTCTTCCTCACCTCGTTGGATGTAGCCCCGCACCCGGTCCCGCTGCACGGCGGAGATCAGTGGCCCGAGCCGCGTGGCCTTGTCGAAGGGATCACCGGCCGTCCAGCCCTCGGCCGCCTCCGTGGCCAGCGCTTCCACTTCGGCCAGCTTGTCCCGCGGCACCAGCATCCGAGTCAGGGCACTGCAGGTCTGACCCGAGTTCATGTAGCACTTGTTGACGCCGTCAGGCACGGCCTTGTCCAGGTCGGCACCGGCCAGGATCACATTGGCCGATTTGCCACCGAGCTCCAGAGCCACCCGCTTGACCGTGGCTGCCGCCACCTCGGACACCCGCCGTCCCGCCCGGGTGGAGCCGGTGAACGAGACCATGTCGACGTCCCGGTGGGCGGCGATGGCCTCGCCCACCACCGGTCCGAGTCCGGTCACCAGGTTGAACACTCCGGCGGGCAGCCCGACCTCGTCGAACACCTCGGCCAGGACGAATGCATTGAGCGGTGCCACCTCACTGGGCTTCAGGACCACCGTGCACCCGGCAGCCAAGGCCGGCGCCACCTTGGCCGCGATCTGGTGGAGTGGGTAGTTCCATGGGGTGATGGCCCCGACCACGCCGATCGGTTCGCGGACGATCAGCGAGTTCCCCACCTGCTGCTCCCAGGTGAAGTCGTTGGCCACCTGGGCCATGGAACCGAACGTGTTCATCGGCAGTCCCACCTGGATCAGGCCCGACAGGGTCAGGGGCATGCCCACCTCGTGGGTGATCATGTCGGCCAGCTCGTCCATACGTGTCCCGAGCGCCTCTTGGACCCGGGTGAGCATCTTCGCCCGTTCCTCCACCGACGTCTCGGCCCAGGCCGGAAAGGCCCGGCGTGCCGCGGCCACAGCCCGATCGATGTCCTCCACGGTCCCTTCGGGCACCGTGGCCAGCTCCTCTTCGGTGGTCGAGTCGATCACGCTGAGCGTGCCCGTTCCCGTTGAAGCTACCCACGCCCCGTCGATGTAGAGCTTGTCCCGGTTGTCCATAACGATGCCTCCTCGGCAGTTCGTACCCTCCACCAACCATAAACGCGAAGGACCCCGCCACGTACTGCCCCCGGAGGAATCGCAGGCCCCGCCGCTCGGCCACCAGGACCCATTGCGCCCTCGGACAGAGATATATAGAGTTCCCTATGTAAGTCGGTGGCCAGATGAGCGACCGACAGAGGGCTGCAGTGGCACTGACCCAAGAGGAGCGAAAGGCGGAGACACGGACACGGCTCCTGGCCGCGGCGGCCGACCTGTTCGCCGAGCACGGCATCGACGGCGTCTCCGTCGACGCGGTGGCCGAGGCGGCCGGCCGGACCTCGGGCGCCGTCTACGCCCATTTCGGCTCGAAGCAGGGCCTGTTGTTGGCGCTCCTCGATTCCTGGCAGCAATCCTTCCTGGCCGTGCTCTTCGCCGAAGTGGCGGTGACCGATGAGCCCATCGATCAGTTGGGGGCGGTGTGGGGCAACATCGGCAAGGGCACCGACGAACGGGTCCGGCGCTGGATGCTGCTCGAGCACGAACTGTGGTTGCGGGCGGCCCGCGATCCGGACGTGGCGGCAATCCTCCAGGCCCGGAACCGGGAGACCCAGCACCGCAGTGAGCGAGAGCTGGCCTGGTGGGCGGCCGAGGTCGGATCGCAGCCGGTGGCCGCTCCCGATCAGTTGGCCGTGTTGGTCAAGGCCCTCCTGAACGGTCTGGCCATGCAGCAGCGAGTCGACCCCGGTTCAGTCAGCGACGACACCGCGGTTGCCGGACTGGCTGCGCTGCTCGGACTCGGCATCGACGCCACCGGCGATGCCATCGATACCAAAGCATCAACCACGAGAACAACCACAACGAGACAGGAGCACACCTCATGAACACCGAGATCCGCCAACGGCTGGGCATCGAGTTCCCCATCTTTGCCTTTACCCACTGCCGCGACGTCGTCGCCGCGGTGTCCAACGCCGGCGGTATCGGCGTGCTCGGCGCCATCGCCTTCAATCCCGAACAGCTCGAGGTGGAGCTCAACTGGATCGACGAGCACGTAGGCGACAACCCCTACGGCGTGGACATCGTCATTCCGGCCAAGTACGAGGGCATGGACGAGACGGACCCGGCCAAGTTGGAGGCTTCGATCCAAGGCATGGTCCCCGCCAGCCACCGCGAATTCGCCAAGAAGATCCTGGCCGATCACGGTGTACCCGAGATCCCCGAGAGCGAAGCGAAGAGCACGGGGATGATGGGTTGGACCGCCGCCCATGCCCAAGGCCTGATCGACGTGGCCCTCCGGCACCCCAAGGTCAAGCTCATCGCCAACGCCCTGGGGACCCCACCGGCCGATGTGGTCAAGCGGGTCCAGGACGCCGGCCTGATGATCGGCGCCCTGGCCGGCTCGGTGCGGCACGCCATGCACCACAAGGACGCCGGGCTGGACTTCGTCATCTGCCAGGGGTCCGAAGGCGGCGGCCACACCGGTGATGTAGGGAGCATCGTCTTGTGGCCCGAGGTCATCGACGCCGTCGCTCCCCTTCCCGTTCTGGCCGCCGGCGGCATCGGCAGCGGCCGCCAGATGGCCGCGGCCATGGCCATGGGGGCCCAGGGTGTGTGGACGGGAACGCTGTGGCTCACCGTCGAGGAGTCGTCGTCCCCGCCGGCCCAGATGGAGACGTACCTGGCCGCCACCAGCCGGGACACCGTCCGTTCGCGGTCGTTCACCGGGAAGCCGGCCCGCATGCTGAAGAACGACTGGACCGAGGCGTGGGAGGCCGACGACACCCCCGACCCGCTGCCCATGCCCCTGCAGATGCTGGTGGCCATCGAGGCGGTCAGCCGAGGCTCCCGCTACCCCGTCCAGGCCAAGGACGTGAGCTTCAATCCCTGCGGCCAGGTCATCGGCCGGGCCACCCAGGTGCGCAAGGCCAAGGACGTCGTGTACGAGATGGTCGAGGAGTACATCGAGGCGACCGAACGACTGCAAGCCGGCGTCACCGTCTGAGGCTCATCACCGTCTGAGGCTCATGCATGTCCGACCCTCATCAAAGTCTAACCCTCAAGTTAAACTCTAATCCTCAGCTACAACGTTATGGTTCGAGTAGTAGTGGTGCAGGGAGACGGCGTAGGCATCTCCGTCAGTGAATGGCGACCGGTCCCAGGTGCTCCAGCGCCCGCCCAGTGACAAGCCGGCGGAGGCCGCCAGCCGGTCGTACTCGGAGACGCTGAGCCCGCCCGGTCGAAGTGAGAACCCGGACACGACGATGCCGGGGCGGCGAAGGTGACGAACCGCGGTTTCCAAGACGGCGCCTTCGGTTCCCGGGGTCACGAAGACCATCACATTGCCCGCCATGACCACGGCATCGAACTGACGGCCCAGATCGAGCCCGGGGTCAGCGAGGTCGGCGCAGTGCCACGTCAGCTCCGGCGCCTTCTGGCGGGCGGTGTCAAGCATGGCGGCATCGAGGTCGACTCCGGCCACTTCGAGCCCGCGCCGCGCCAACTCGATGGCTACCCGACCCGTGCCACAGCCGGCATCGAGCACGGACCCCACCCCGAGCGACGAGACGAACCCAGCCTCGCCGTGAGCATCCTGACCGGTGGATGCCAAGACATCCCACCGCCGGTCGTAGCTGTCGCCGCGAACACCGTCACCACTGAGCCACGGGTTGTCCCCACCCGGGTCGTTCACCATCGAGCCTCCTTCATGAATGAGGAGCGTACGTGGTCGACCGTGAGGGGCGGGACGCCCGCTCGACCTTCTGGGCTGGACGTATCCAGGACAAAACCTTGGAGTACCCAAGCTGAACGAGTAGCGTTGCGCGGCAATGTCTGGAGCCAGAGCAGTCACAAGGCCGCGAATGGCCCGGCTAGCCGCTCTGGCCATCGCCGCGACAATGGTGCTCTCCCTGCTGGTCAGCGGGCTCGGCGCCGGCCCCGCCCGCGCCAGCGGCTCTATCACTCCCACCAGCTTCTGGTTGGCCCAGCCCGACGGTGGGGTCCTGGCCGTTGGCCAAGCGCGGACCCTGGGATCGGCGCCGGGACCCCTCAATCAGCCCGTCGTCGGAACGACCACGACTCCCGACGACGGCGGCTACTGGCTGGTCGCCTCCGATGGCGGCATGTTCTCCTTCGGCGATGCCACCTTCTTCGGATCCATGGGGGGCAAGCCGCTGAACCAGCCCATTGTGGGCATGGCCTCGACGCCGGATGGGAGGGGGTATTGGCAAGTCGCCTCCGACGGCGGGATCTTCACCTTCGGTGATGCCGGGTTCTACGGGTCGGAGGGA
>DASZLD010000011.1:0-27623 GCA_035552655.1 Acidimicrobiales bacterium | reverse complement strand
CCGGGTTGATCCATCGGGCCATGGAGTCGGCCGACGAACTGGCATCGAGCACACGGCGCATGCGTGACGGCGCCGTGCTGAGCTCCCGAGGCACGCCGACGGGTGACGCACCGACCGGATGAACGGGGATCCCGAGGACGAACGGTTGGTGGCCGACGGGGCCACCTGGATCGTCGACCTCGACGGCGTGGTGTGGCTGGCGGGCGAGCCCATCGGCGCGGTGGCTACCGCGGTGGCGACACTGCGGGACCGGGGCGTCCGTATCGTGTTCGCCACCAACAACTCGGCTCCGACCATCGCCCAGCTGGTGGCCCGGTTGGGACGCATCGGGATCCCGGCCGGCCCCGACGACCTGGTCACCTCGTCCCAGGCCGCCGCCTCGCTGCTCGATCCCGGAGCCACGGCCATGGTCTTGACCGAGGGCGGTGCCCTCGAAGCGCTCGAGGAGCGGGGAGTGTCGGTGCGTGACACCGGACCGGTCGACGCCGTGGTGGTGGGCTGGACCCGTCATTTCGATTTCGACTCGCTGGCCCGGGTGTCCGGTGCGGTCCGGGACGGGGCCCGGCTGATCGGCACCAACGAGGACGCCACCTATCCCACACCCACGGGTCCGGTCCCCGGTGCTGGTGCCCTCCTGGCTGCGGTGGCCACCGCCGGTGGGGTCGAGCCCCAGATCGCAGGCAAGCCCCATCCGCCGACCGTGGCCCTCCTCCGGTCTCGGTTCGACCTGAGCGGCACCTCGGGGCCCGTGATCATGGTGGGGGACCGGCCGACCACCGACGGCCGCCTGGCCGTGGAGCTGGGCGTGCCCTTTGTCCTGGTCGATTCGGGCGTGACCAAGGCCGATGACACCGCCATCGAGGTCCCGGTACACCGCCGGGCCAAGGACCTGGCCACCCTGGTCGCGCAGTGCCTGACAGCTCACTGACCAGGTAAATCATCCAAGTGCTTGCTGCCAGCTAGCACTCGGGGTTATCCTTATAGCATGGCGAACAACGATCCCTTCCGACGCTATATCGATGCTGGGGCCGCTTTGACCCAGCTGACCAGAGCTCGAGCCGAAGAATTGGTGCAGGAGCTGGTGAAGAACGGCGAGGTCCAGCGCAAGGAAGCGCAGGCCAAGGTGGACGACCTCATCGAGCGGAGCCGCAAGAGCACCGAGGCCCTCCTGTCGCTGGTCCATGCCGAAGTGTCCAACCAGCTGTCCTCGCTGGGCATCGGCAGCCTGGACGACCTGGCCCGCCAGGTGGCCTCGCTCCTGGGACGGGGCCCGTCCCAGGCCAAGAAGGCGGCTCCGGCCACGAAAGCGGCAGCCAAGAAGTCGGCAGCCAAGAAGACTGCGGCCAAGAAGGCCCCGGCCAAGAAGACTGCGGCAAAGAAGTCGGCGGCCAAGAAGGCGACTGCAAAGAAGAGCGCAGCCAAGAAGAAGGCCCCAGCCAAGAAGGCTGCAGCCAAGAAGACGGCGACGGGCCAGACAGGGTCGGCCGGCTGACCAAGGCCACAAGGCGTCGCCTCGACCAGGTCCTGGTCGAGCGGGGTCTCGCATCGAGCCGCCAACGAGCGGCTGACCTGATCGAACAGGGGGGCGTCCTCGTCTCGGGCGCGGTAGCGGTCAAGGCCTCGCGCCTGGTGGCGCCGTCCGAGCCCATCCACCTGACCGGGCCCCGGGCCCGTTACGTGTCCCGGGGCGGCGAGAAGCTGGCTGCGGCCCTGACCACCTTCGCTCTGGACGTGACCGGCGCCCGGGCGCTCGATGCCGGATCCTCAACCGGAGGCTTCACCGATTGCCTCCTGCAGCACGGCGCCCTCTCGGTCACCGCTCTGGATGTCGGACGGGGGCAGCTGCACGAACGCCTGCGCGCCGACGATCGGGTCGATGCCCGCGAGCAGACCGATATCCGCACCTACACCCTGGCCGATGCCGGGGGCGTCCCCTATGACGTGGTCACCGCCGACCTGTCGTTCATCTCGGCCACCCGGGCGGTGCCCATGCTGGCCGGCGAGCTGGCCCGCTCCCAAGCCGATCTGGTGGTGCTGGTGAAACCCCAGTTCGAAGCGGGCCGATCCGAGGCCTCCAAGGGCAGGGGAGTCATCCGAGACGCCGGCATCCATCGTCGGGCCCTCGGCGCGGTGTGCCGCGCCCTGGCCGAGGTCGGCGCGGCGGTCACCGGAGCGATGCCCTCGCCCATCACCGGTCACGCCGGCAACATCGAGTTCCTGGTCCACGCCCGGGCTCACGCCGGTGGCAACCCCGCCGACATCGACGGGATGCTCGACGCAGCCGTGGCCGCCGCCCACGGGCACGCCCAGGCTTCGTCCCGGTCGAAGGATTCGCCCGTGGTCACCGGCGAAGGGCCATGATGGGTGCTCGATGGCCGTAATCGCATTCTTCGCCCACCCCGACCGAAAGCCCGCCGCCGAGCTGGCGGCCCGGGCATCGTCGTGGTTGACCGCTCGCGGGCACCAGGCCGTCCCCGCCACCCGACCCGACGGGACGGTCAGCGCTGCGGGGGCGGACCTCCTGGTCAGCCTGGGCGGAGACGGGATGCTCCTGCGAGCGGTGGGTTCGGCCATCACCGACGGCGTCCCTGTCCTGGGGGTGAACATGGGCCGGCTCGGCTACCTGACCCAGATCGAGCCGGCCGGCCTGGAGCAGGCGCTCAAGGCCTTCCTGGCCGGCGAGCACGAGGTGGAGGACCGCATGACCCTCCACGTCACGCTGACCAGCGCCGACGGATCCAGCCAGATCGAGCGGTTGGCGTTGAACGAGGCGGTGGTGGAGAAGAACGTTCCCGGCCACACGGTACGCATCGCCTCGTCCATCGCCGGACGGCCCTTCATGACTTACGCGGCCGACGGGTTGCTGGTGGCCACACCGACCGGTTCCACCGCCTACAACCTCTCGGCCCGGGGACCGGTGCTGTCACCGCGGATGCGGGCCATCGTGTTGACGCCGGTGTCGCCCCACATGCTGTTCGATCGAGCCCTGGTGCTCGAGCCGGACGAGTGGGTCACCTTGAACATCTTGGAGCCTCGACCGGCTGTCCTGGTGGTCGACGGCCACACCGTCGCCACCTTGGAGCCCGGCGCCACCGTCACCTGCCGGGAGGGTGATCGAGCAGCCCGCCTGGTCATGTTCTCCGATCCCGATTTTCACACCATCCTCCGGGCCAAGTTCCGCCTGGCCGACAGGTAGCGAGCACCGGGGGCGGTCGGCGTGCTGTGGGAGCTGCGGGTCCAGAACCTCGGGGTGATCGACGACGTCACCGTGAACCTGGGACCGGGGATGACGGCGCTGACGGGCGAGACGGGTGCGGGAAAGACCTTGTTGGTCGAGGCGCTGGCCCTCCTGCTCGGCGGTCGGGCTGATCCCATGCTGGTGCGAACGGGGGCCACCGAGGCGGTGGTCGAGGGTCGCTTCGCCGAGGTCGCCGACGAACAGGTGATCCTGGCCCGGGCCGTGGCCAAGGCCGGGCGCAGCCGGGCGTGGGTGGACGGCCGGATGGCTTCGGTCAGCGGGCTGGCCGAAGTGGGTGCGCAACTGGTGGAGCTGCACGGCCAGCACCTGCACCAATCGCTGGTGCACGGCGCGGCCCAACGGGCTGCCCTGGATGGCTTCGCCGACATCGACCTGACACCCATGCACGCAGCGCGGAACCGGCTCCGCGTCCTCGAGGCCGAGTCGGCCGGCCTGGGGGGAGACGCCCGTCAACGCGCCCGTGAGGCCGACCTGCTGGCCTACCAGATCGCTGAGATCGAGGCCGCCGCCCTCGAGGACGCGGCGGAAGACGATCGCTTGGAGGCCGAGGAGGACCGCCTGGCCGCGGCATCGGCCCACCGGGAGGCGGCGGCCATCGCCCTCGAGGCGCTGACCGGAACGGGCACCGAGACCGAGGCCCACAGCGCACAGGATCGCCTGGCCGAAGCGGCCGGTGCACTGTCCGACCGGCCCCCGCTGGCCCCACTGGAGGAACGCAGCCGGGCCATGATGGCCGAACTGGCCGACTTGGGCACCGAGCTCCGCCAGGTGGTGGAGACGTGGGACGAGGACCCCGAGCGGCTCGAGGCCGTCCGGGCTCGACGGCAGCTGCTCCACGAGCTGGGACGCAAGTACGGCACCACCGCGGGCGAGGTCATCGCCTTCGCCCAACAGGCCAGAACCACCCTGGCCGACCTCCAGTCAGCCGACGCCCGGGCCGTCGCCCTGGACGGGGAGATCGCACAGGCCCGCCTCGGGCTGGCCGAGACCGAGGCGGTGGTAGCCCGACGACGCCACCAGGCTGCACCCGTCCTGGCCGATCAGATCGAGTCGACCCTCCGCACTCTGGCCATGCCCTCGGCCCGGTTCGAGGTGTCGGTGGCCGGGGAGGGCCCGGCCGACCAAGTCACCTTCCTGCTGGGCGCCAACCCGGGCGAACCCCCCCTGCCCATGGCCAAGGTGGCCTCGGGAGGCGAGCTGGCCCGGACCATGCTGGCCGTCCGGTTGGCCCTCACCGGATCACCGGGCGTGATCGTGTTCGACGAGGTCGACGCGGGCATCGGCGGCATGGCCGCCACCGCGGTGGGTGCGGCGCTGGCCACGTTGGCCGAGCGCACGCAGGTCCTGGTGGTCACCCATCTGGCCCAGGTGGCCGCACACGCCGACCGGCAGGTGTCGGTGCGCAAGGACGAGATCGACGGTCGGACGGTGGCCCTGACGGCCGAGCTCGACCCGGACGAACGGGTCATCGAGCTGAGCCGCATGCTGTCGGGAAGCCCGGACAGCGACACGGCCCGACGGCATGCCCGGGAACTGCTCGAGGGCTCGCGCGCCGGGCGTCCAGCGTCCCACTGAGCATCGTCGACCCCGGTGGTCCACCCGACGGCTCGAGTGATTCCGATAGTGTCGAAGGGTGCCCGACACGCCAACCCCGCCGAGTCCCTCCGGAGACCACGCAGGGGGCGCACCGACCCCCGAAGCGGAGTCACCCCATGAGACGAAGTACATCTTCGTCACCGGGGGCGTGTCCTCCTCGCTGGGGAAGGGGCTGACCGCCTCGTCGCTGGGCCGCCTGTTGAAGTGCCGGGGACTGCGCGTCACCATGTGCAAGCTCGATCCCTACATCAACGTGGACCCGGGAACCATGAACCCCTTCGAGCACGGTGAGGTCTTCGTTACCGAGGACGGGGGCGAGACCGACCTCGATCTCGGCCACTACGAGCGATTCATCGACCGGGACCTGCACCAGGAATCGAACACCACCACCGGGCGGATCTACTCGTCGGTGATCGCCAAGGAGCGCCGGGGTGACTACCTGGGCAAGACCGTCCAGGTCATTCCCCACGTCACCGACGAGATCAAGGGCCGGGTCCGCAAGCTGGGCACCGAGGACATCGACGTCGTCATCGTCGAGATCGGCGGCACGGTGGGCGACATCGAGATCGTCCCCTTCATCGAGGCCATCCGCCAGTTCCGGCGGGACGTGGGCCGGGACAACGTGTGCTACGTCCACCTCACCCTGGTTCCCTACCTGGGGACGTCGGGGGAGCAGAAGACCAAGCCCACCCAGCACTCGGTGACCGAGCTCCGCAGCCGCGGGATCCAGCCGGACGTGATCGTGTGCCGGTCGGACCGGCTCATCCCCGATGAGCTGAAGCGAAAGATCTCCCTCCTGTGTGACGTGCCCATCGAGGCCGTGGTGTCGGCCATCGATGCCCGGAACATCTACGAGATCCCCCTGGTCGTCCACGAGGAGGGCCTCGACACCTACGTGATGGGACTGCTCCGGTTCTCCGAGGAGGAACACCCGCTCGACCTCACCGACTGGGAACGGCTGGTGGCCCAAGTGGAGGCGGCCACCCGCCCGGTGCGGATGGGCATCATCGGCAAATACATCGACCTGCCCGACGCCTATCTCTCGGTGGTGGAGTCTCTGCGCCACGCCGGCTTCCACCACGGGGCCAAGGTGGAGATCGAGTGGATCCAGGCGGCCGAGGTGCCCGACCTGCTGACCCACGACCGACTGCGCGAGTTCGACGGGTTCGTGATCCCCGGCGGCTTCGGCGAGCGGGGGGTCAAGGGCATGATCGCCGCCGCCGGCTACGCCCGCCAGCACGAGATCCCGCTCCTCGGGCTGTGCCTGGGCCTCCAGGTCATGGTCATCGACGTGAGCCGGAACCTGGCCGGGTTGGACGACGCCAACTCCCGCGAGTTCGACCCCACCACCCGGGCACCGGTCATCGACCTCATGGACGACCAGAACGACGTGGTCAACATGGGCGGCACCATGCGCCTGGGCTCCTACTGGGCCCGCCTGGTCCCCGGGTCCCAGGTGGCGGCGGCCTACGGCACCGAGGTGGTCTCGGAACGGCATCGCCACCGCTACGAGGTCAACCCCCGGTTCCGGCATCGCTTGGAAGAGGCCGGCCTGGTGTGCTCGGGTACCTCCCCCGACGGCCGGCTGGTCGAGTTCGTGGAGCTCCCCGGTCACCCCTTCTGGGTGGGTACCCAGGCGCACCCCGAGTTCAAGAGCAGGCCCGACCGACCCCATCCCCTGTTCCGGGAGCTGGTCGGCGCGGCCCTGGCCCGGGCCGAGGGACGTGAGCCGCGCCTCATCGACGTGGGGCCCCCTCCGGTGAGCTCGGGCATGCAGGCCCCCGACCAGAACCCTTGACGGGAGCGAGCGACCCGGCGCCGACCTTCCGCCACGTCGGCGATCAGCTCATCCATCGCGGGTTCATCGTCTCCACCGTCACGGCCACGTTCATCGATCCCAACGGAGATCCGTTCGAACGCGACGTGATCCGACACCCGGGCGCGGTGGCCGTGGTGCCCATGACCGACGCGGCATCGGTGCTCCTCGTCCACCAGTTCCGACCGGCCGTCAACCGCTGGCTGTTCGAAGTGCCGGCCGGCACCTGTGATGTCGAGGGTGAGCCGCTCGAGACCACCGCTCATCGGGAGCTGGCCGAGGAGCTGGGGCGAGCGGCCGGTCAGCTCCAGCTGCTGACGCACTGCCTCAATACGCCCGGCTTCTGCGACGAGGTGACCACGGTGTTCATGGCCACCGACCTCCACCCGGTACCGACCAACCGCCAGGGCCTGGAGGAAGGGTTCATGACCATCGAGGAGATGTCCCTGTCCCGTTTCGACGACCTGGTCGAGGACGGGACCATCGTCGACGCCGTGACCATCCTCGGGGTGGGCCTGGCCCGAAGCCGCCGGCAGGGTTCCGACCGAGCCGGTTGAGCGGGCATCGGGGTCCCACCGGACGATGAACGCCCCCCTCTCGATCGGCGCCGAGGAATACCTGTCCTGGCTGACGGTGGAGCGGGGCCGGTCCTCGAACACCATCACCTCCTACCGGAGAGACCTGGTCGGCTGGGAGCGGTGGCTGGGCACCGCCGGTATCGATCCCGACGCCGTCCGGGCCGAGGACCTGGAGCGGTACCTGGAGTTGGCCCGCAGCGAGGGGAAGAGCGCGGCCACCGTCACCCGGAGCCTGGCCAGCCTGCGCGGCCTCTTCCGCTTCCTCTACGACGAGGGGACCATCGCCGCCGATCCCACCGCCGACCTGCAGTCGCCCCGATTGGCCCGGCGCTTGCCCAAGGCGCTCGACGAGGACCAGACGCTGCAGTTGCTGAACTCGGTGACCGGCGTCGGCCCGCTGGACTTC
Organism: Acidimicrobiales bacterium; assembly: GCA_035552655.1. GTDB lineage: Bacteria > Actinomycetota > Acidimicrobiia > Acidimicrobiales > RAAP-2 > DASXMT01. The sequence continues at coordinate 19,968 of DASZLD010000011.1, read as the reverse complement.
CGCGATCGGGCCCTGCTCGAGGTGCTCTACGGCACCGGGGCTCGGATCTCCGAGGTGGTCGGGCTGTCGCTGGCTGACCTCCAGTCCGACGACGGCCTGGTGCGGGTGTTCGGCAAGGGTTCGAAAGAACGCCTCGTCCCCCTGGGGCGCCCGGCCCGAGAAGCGCTGGGGGCCTGGCTGTCCCCGCTGGGACGGCCGGTGGTGGCGCCCGACCGCTGGGCCCACCGCGACGATGCCGAGGCGGTCTTTCTGAACACGCGGGGTAGCCGGTTGAGCCGCCAGGGCGCGTGGGCCATCCTCAAGCGCCACGCCCAGCGGGTGGGGCTGAGCGATCAGGTCAGCCCGCACGTGCTGCGCCACTCCTGCGCCAGCCACATGCTGGCCCGCGGCGCCGACATCCGCGTGGTCCAAGAGCTGCTCGGGCACGCGTCGATCGCCACCACCCAGCTGTACACCCGTCTGTCATCCGAGCATCTCCGGGGTGCCTACGAAAGTGCCCACCCGCGCGCCCAACGCAACCGGGACAAGTAGGCTCTGCTCCGTGCCGAGCGATGCCCCGACCGTCGATTACCGGACCCTCCTCGAAGAGGAGCGGGCCCAACTCCGATCCCAGCTGTCCGAATTGGGCTTCGGGGACTCCGATGGACCGACCTATGACCCCAATTTCGCCGACCTCAGCCAAGTGACCGCTGAGCGCGGTGAGGCAGAGGCGTTGGGCGGCCAGCTGCAAGAGACCCTGGGCGATGTGGCCCATGCCCTGACCAAGTTGGACGATGGCAGTTTCGGCACGTGCGAGGAGTGCGGCCAGCCCATCGACCCGGCCCGGCTCGAGGCCATGCCGGCAACGCGCTACTGCATCAGTCACGCCGCCCGGCACTAGGCGAGCGCTCGAACATGGGGTGGGGTGGCACGGGGGGTGCCCGCCGAACATCAGGACGGCAGGTACCGGGTACGCCATTGATGTGGATCGCCATCGCCGTGGCCGTGGTCATCATGGTGATACTGGTCCGCACCCATCGCATCAGCCAGGACCAGCTGATCTACTTCGTGGTCCTGATCCCGTCGATCATCCTCCACGAGATCTCCCACGGCTGGGTGGCCCTGGCCTTCGGTGACGACACGGCCAAGCGCGCCGGGCGACTGAACCTCAATCCCATCCGACATGTCGATCCGGTCGGCACCCTGTTGGTTCCGGCCCTGTTGAGCCTGTCCGGCATCGGGGCCTACGGCTGGGCCAAGCCCGTGCCCGTCGCCGCCAACCGGCTGCGGAGCCCCCGGAACCACATCGTGATCGTCTCGCTGGTCGGCCCGCTCACCAACTTCGCCCTGGCCGCCTTGCTGGGGTGGGCCTACGGGCAGACTCTTCCGGCCAACGGCGGGTTCCCGCTGTACTCGCAGTTCCTGTTCTACGGGGGCATCGCCAACATCGTGCTGGGCGTGTTCAACCTCATTCCCTGCCCGCCGTTGGACGGGGCCGCAGTGCTCGAGCGCCTGTTGCCGACCCGAGTGCTGCCCAACTACTACCAGCTCCAACCGTTCTTGATGTTCCTGCCCTTCTTGTTGATCCTGTTGTTCCGCAATCAGTGGTCGGACCTCATCAACCACGTGATCACGTGGTGGCAAGGGGTCTTCACCTGAGCGACGGCACCCCAATGCCTGGCACCGATCCTCCCGTCACCACCAGCCGAGGAGATCGACGGAGGATCACTCCGTGGCTCCGCGGCCATATCGGACTGGTCGTCCTGCTCGCCGCCCCGGTGGTGGTGTTCGGCATCCCGTTGCTGTTCGGTCAGGTCTTCCTGGACGGCGACAACCTCATCCAGAACTATCCCCTCCGAGTGCTGGTGGGCCAGGACCTCATCCACGGGCACCTCCCGCTGCTCAATCCGTACATCTTCAGTGGCACCCCGTTGCTCGGTGGCTTCAACGCCGGGGGTGCCTACCCGCTCACCTGGCTGTTCGCCATCCTCCCGGCCGAGCTGGCCTGGACGCTGAACCTGATCGCCGCCTACGAGGTGGCGGTGGTGGGCATGTACCTGTTCCTGCGCCGGCAAACGGTGTCGGCCACGGCGGCGACCTTCGGCGCCGCAGCCTTTTCCTTCGGGGGATTCCTCGGCGGTCAGATCGTCCATATCGACCTGATCTCGGGAACGGCCTGGCTGCCGTGGATGCTGCTGGGTGTGCACGGGCTCACCGAACCGGGGGCGGCGTCCGCGTCGACGGTTCCCCGGCGCGACGCTCCGCCCCGGTGGTGGTGGGGGCTGCTGCTGGCCGCGGCCACGGCCCTCACCGTCCTGGCCGGCGCACCCGAGTCGGTCCTCGACGCCGCCGTGGTCGTGTTGATCTACCTGATCTGGCGGTACGGGCGCTACGGGCGGGCCGGATGGCGGGATGCCTCCGGCCGGCGTTCCCCGCTGGCCCCGCTGGGCTATCTCCTCGTCAGCATCGGGGTGGGCCTGGCCGCCAGCGCCGCCCAATGGCTCCCGGGCCTGGTGTTCACGGCCCAATCGCAACGGGCCACCCCCACCTACCAGTTCTTCACCAGCGGGTCGCTGCCCTGGCGGCTGACCGCACTGGTGTTCTCTCCCTTCGTGCTGGGGACCAACCAGCACGAGCTGTCCAGCTACTTCGGCGCCTACAACTTTCCCGAGGTGACCAGCTACGTGGGGATCCTGGCCCTGATCGCCGCGTTCGCCCTGCTGACCCGGCGGTGGCGCCGCCGGCCCGAAGCGTCCCGATGGTGGATCTGGTACGTCGTCCTGGTCCTGAGTCTGGTTGCTGCCTGGGGCGGCGACACACCCTTCGGCCACGTGCTCTTCCTGATCCCGGGGATCAAGAGCGAGCGGCTGCTCAACCGGAGCCTCCTCGGTGTGGACTTCGCCCTCGCCACCCTGTTGGCCTGGTGGGTCCACATGGTGGTGGCCGACCGAGCCCGGGCCCGTGCCGCCGGTGTGGGCCCGGAAGCAGCAGGGACGGCGACGTCGGGCTCCATGCCCGCTCGGACCCGAAGCCGCGGCGTCGAGGTGGCGGTGACCTGCATCCCCCTCGTAGTCGTCACCGTCTTGTGCGTGGGTTCGTGGCTGTGGAGCAACGGCCTCGAGCAGTTCATCGGCACCCAGTACCAGTCCACGTCGTCCATGCGCCTGGCCGTGGCCGCCGTCCTGACGGGGGGAGTGGTCATTGCCGCCGCGGCGACGTGGATCGCCCTGTTCCCGCGTCGGTTGAACCCGACGATGCTGCGCCGCGCCCTGGCCGTGGTCATGGCGGTCGACCTGGTGTTCTTCACCGTCCTCATCCTCCACGGGCCGGTGACCAAGACCACGGCGCAGGCCACCGGGCCCACGGGCGACCGCCTGACCGCGGTGACGGGGAACGGCCGGTTCATCATCTACGACCCGGACCGGTTCCTCCAAGGGGAGCTCTTCGCTCTGGGCCAGACCGATCTGAACGTACCCAAGCAGTTGCCCAGCGCCCAGGGCTATGCCGCGTTGGTCGACGGCAACTACTACCGGGCCACCGGCGCCCATCTCCAAGAGGACCTCGATCCCTACACCTTGGCCGGGAGCACCTGGGACGACCTCAACGTGACCGTCCTCCTGTCACTGCCCAGCTACTTCGTGACGCCGGTGCCGTCGGCCTCGCCGACCCATCGGGCCACCTCGTTCCCGTCGGACCCCGACGCGTTCGTGGGCGGCCCCGCAGTGGCGCCGGACCCCATCCGTCTCGCCGCCGGCGCCGGCCACACCTGGTATTTCGGGAGCACGCTCACCCTCACCGGCGGCGAGATCCCCGTCGACGGGGGAGCGGTGGGGCCGGCGGCCCGCATCGGCCTGATCACGCCCACGGGATCCGTAGCCTGGGTGGCCCAGTCCGTCCGTCCCGCCGACCGGGCCGCGGGGACGGCGCTCCGCTTCAGCCTGGACGCACCCACCGTGGCTGCCGGGATCGTGGTCCAGAACGGTCCGGGGAAGCCCATCACCGCCGCGACCCCTGAAGTGGACACCGTCGAGGATGGCACCGTCGCCCTCGACGGCCGCCTGCAGAACGCAGTGACCCCACCGCACTGGACCTTCACCGGGACCATCGGTTCCTTCGGGGTGTTCCGAAACGCCCGTCCGCACGGGTGGGCCTGGACCACGGCCCGGAACGCCGGGGATCGGCCGGGCCAGGTCCGCCAGCTCAGCGCGGGCAGGGACGGCACCCAGCGCTTCCTGGTCCGAGCCCAAAACCCGGTGTGGCTGGTCCGGAGCGAGGCGCCGGCACCGGGCTGGCACGCCACCGTCCAAGCGGTCGACGCCACCGGGTCGCGGGCCAGGGGATCGGCGACGTCAGCCCCCGTGGTCTCCTTGAAGGTGACCCAGCGGGTCAAGGTGCCGGCCGGCGACTTCGTGGTCACCTTCCACTACGCCCCGGTGAGCGCCCTGGCCGGTCTGGGCCTCTCGGCCGTGGGCGGACTGTCCCTGGTCGTGGGCGGGGTGTTCGTCCTGGTGGACCGGCGACGGCGACGGCGCCGGCGAGGGCGGGGAGTGCCGCACGCGGCTGGGTCGTCGGTCAGTACGGATTGACCAGGCCCATGGCCTGCGCGGCCCGGGTATAGGTGGCTCCGGCCACCGCACGCGCCTTGTCGGCCCCCACGGCCAGCAATCCCGCCACCGCGCCGGGATCGGCGGCCAACGACTTCCGGCGCTCCCGGACCGGCCGCAGCAGCTCGATCAGCGCTTCGGCCACATCCCGTTTGAGATCGCCGTAGCGCTGGTAGCCCGCGGCCACCTCGGCCGGCGAGCGATCGGTGGCCGCGGCCAGGAGCTCCAGCAAGTTGGACAGCCCCGGCTTGGCCTCGGGGTCGTAGCGAACCTCGCCGTCGGTGTCGGTGACCGCCCGTTTGATCTTGCGCTCCAGCTCGGCCGGTTCGTCCAGGACCTGGACCGTGCCCAGGGGCGAGCTCACCGACTTGGACATCTTGCGCTCGGGGTGTTGCAGGTCCATGACCCGAGCCCCGATGCGGGGAATGGCCGCCTCGGGCACCACGAACACGTCGCCGTAGCGGTGGTTGAACCGGATGGCCAGCTCCCGGGTCAGCTCCAGGTGCTGGCGCTGGTCGTCGCCCACCGGCACCCGGTCGGCGTCGTAGAGGAGGATGTCCGACGCCATCAGCACCGGGTAGGTGAACAGCCCGGCCCGCACCGACTCCTGGCCGGCGCCCTTGTCTTTGAACTGGGTCATCCGGCGCAGCTCGCCCATGGTCGCCGTGCACTCGAGCAGCCAGGTCAAGCGAGCGTGCTCGGCCACGTGGCTCTGGACGAACAGGGTGCACAGCTCGGGATCGAGCCCGGAGGCCAGCAGGTCGATGGCCGCGTCCCAGGTCCGGGTGCGCAGTATCTCGGGCTCGATATCCAGGGTCAGGGCGTGCAGGTCGACGATGCAGTAGTAGGCCTCGTCGGTGTACTGGTCGGCCACCCAGTTCCGCACCGCACCCAGATAATTCCCCAGATGGAGCTCGCCGCTCGGTTGGATACCGGAAAGAACCCTGGACATGGGGGGTTATCGTAGGGGCCGGCGACGAGGACCGAGAACACCGGTGACGGTGCGCGGGGACGGCGATGCGAGCCGGTATCGTCGGAGGTCGTGACGGCCACTGTCTCATTGCCCGCCTTCGACGGACCCGTCGACCTCCTGTTGCAGTTGGTCAATTCCCACCAGGTGGACATCTACGACGTCCCGCTGGCCGAGATGGTCGATGCCTTCGTGGCCGAGGTGGCCACCTGGGAAGCCGTCGACCTGTCGACGCTGTCGGAGTTCTTGGTGGTGGCCGCGGTGCTGGTCGAGCTCAAGTCCAAGCGACTGCTCCCCGGCCCCGACGACGTGGAGGGTGACGAGGAGCTGTCCGGCTGGGAGGAGCGCGACCTGCTGTTGGCCCGGTTGCTCGAGTGCCAGGCTTACTCGGCCGCGGCCGACGCCTTCGCCCTGACCATGGAGTACGCCAGCCGGTCCGTGCCCCGGAACACCGGCCTCGACGACGGGTTCGTGGTGCACGCTCCCGACCTGCTCGAAGGGGTGACCCCGGCCCACCTGATGGCGGCCTACCTCCGGGCCACCGCGGCCCGACCGGCGCCGGTGGTGGACCTCTACCACGTCACCGTGGACACCGTCTCGGTGTCCGAGGCCGTGTCCGAGCTGGAAGTCCGCCTCCCCCGGGAGGGGACGGCGACGTTCCGGGGGTTGACCAGCCACCTCACCACCAGGATGGAGGTCATCGTGCGATTCCTGGCCCTCCTGGAACTGTGCAAACAGGGCCGGGTCGCCCTCGACCAGGGGATCACCTTCGGCGACCTGGAAGTGTCCTGGGTGGCCGGGGCGCCCCAAACCGTGTCGGTGGGAGCAGCCGACTACGAGTACGAGGGCTGAGCGATGGCGTTGTCCGAAGAGGCCAGGGCCATCGAGGCCGTGCTCATCGTGGCCGTGGAGCCCGTTCCGCCTGGGCTGCTGGCCGAGTTGTTGGAGATACCGGTCGACCGGGTCGAGCCCCTGTGCGACGAGCTGATCGACTCGTGCCGGGAGGACAACCGGGGCTTTGCCGTGGTCCGCATCGCCGGTGGCTACCGGATCCAGACCCACCCCGACCTCGCCCCCTACGTGGAGCGGTTCGCCAACGTCGGTGTGTCCTCCCGGCTGTCGGCCGCCGCCCTGGAGACCCTGGCCATCGTGGCCTACAAGCAACCGGTCTCCCGGGCCCAGATCGCCGCCCTCCGGGGCGTGAACGTCGATGGCGTGGTGCGCCTGTTGGAACACCGCGGCTATATCGCCACCGTGGGCCATGCCCCTGGCCCCGGACAGCCGTCGCTGTACGGCACCACCGAGGCGTTCCTGGAGCGGATGGGCCTGGATCGGGTGGAGCAGCTTCCCCCGGTGGAGGACCTGTTGCCCGGCCCCGAGGCCGTGGCCGAACTGGAGGAGCAGCTCCGACCGGCTGGGGATGCCTGAACCGCTCGCCCCCCAACACGAGGGCGAGCGGTTGCAAAAGGTGCTGGCCCGGATCGGACTGGGCTCGCGCCGGGTGTGCGAGGACCTCATCGTCGAGGGCCGGGTGACGGTCAACGGCGAGATCCCGGTGCTGGGACGGCGGGTGGAGGTGGCGGTGGACCGCATCGAGCTGGACGGGGTGCCCCTGCCCGTCCTGCCCGGACTGGTCCACTACCTGGTGAACAAGCCGGCGGGGGTGGTCACCACCGCCGATGATCCCGAGGGCCGCCCCACCGTGGTCGACCTGGTACCGGCCGAGCCCCGGGTCTTCTCGGTCGGTCGACTGGACATGGGGACCGAGGGCCTGTTGATCATGACCAATGACGGACAGCTGGCCCACCGCCTGACCCATCCTTCCTTCGGCGTTCCCAAGGAGTACCTGGCAGAAGTGGAGGGCGCCCCGGCCCCGACCGACATCCGGCGGCTGCGGGAGGGCATCGAGCTCGACGACGGGATGACCGCCCCGGCCCGAGTGGCCGTGGTCGCCCCCACCTTGTTGCGCATCGTCATCCACGAGGGCCGGAACCGCCAGATCCGCCGGATGTGCGAGGCCATCGGCCATCCGGTGCGACGCCTGGTCCGGACCCGGATCGGCCCCCTGGCCGATCCGTCGCTCGGACCGGGGACCTGGCGCCTGTTGACGCCGGCCGAAGTCCGGAACCTGGCCGCGGCGGCGGTGCCCCGAGATGAGGACGAGGAGGGCGAGACGCCCCGCCCTGAGTAACATGGCCGCCCGATGCCTGTTTCCGTGCGAGCCGTCCGGGGCGCGACCACCGTCGACGCCGATACCCCCGAAGCCATCCGAGAGCGCGTGGTCGCCCTGTTGGAACAGGTCCTGAAGCAGAACGGGCTGTCCGAGGACGACATCATCTCCATCCTGTTCACCGCGACCGAGGACATCGTGTCCACCTTCCCGGCCACCGCGGCGCGGTCGATGGGGCTGGGAGCCGTGCCCCTGATCTGTGCCCGCGAGCTGTCCATCGTGGGCTCGGTGCCCCGGTGCGTCCGGGTCATGCTCCACGTGGAGACCGAGCGCCCGCGAAGCGACATCCATCACGTGTACCTCGAGGGCGCCAAGGGGCTCCGTGACGACCTCCCCGACTGACGAGGGTCACCACTCCACCCTGACCAGTAGCGACGAGCTTCACGGACCACAACGAGCAGCCGAGGGACGGGCCACCATCGTCGGCACCGGGCTGATCGGAGCGTCGATCGGCATCGCCCTTCGCCAACGGGGCTGGTGGGTGAGCGGCGTGGACAACACGCCGGGCCTGGCCGAACGGGCCGTGGCTCTCGGTGCCCTCGATGCCGAGGGGTTCGACGACGAGGCCGACGTGGTCTTCGTGGCCACGCCGGTGCGCGCCTCGGAGGCGGTGATCAGGGACATCCTGGCCCGGCCGGAGCGGCGGGCCGACGCCATCGTCACCGATGTCGGGAGCGTGAAGGGGCCCGTGGTCGCCTCGGTCGACCATCCCTCGTTCGTGGGTGGTCACCCCATGGCCGGCTCCGAGCAGGTGGGGGTGGAAGGGGCCGACGGCGACCTCTTCGTCGGAGCCACCTGGGTGCTCACCCCGACCGCCCTCACCGACCCCATGGCCTACACGAGGCTGCGCAGCCTGCTGGTCACACTGGGGGCCACGGTGGTGGCCCTGCCCCCCGACCAGCACGACTCGCTGGTGGCGGTGGTGTCCCACGTGCCCCACCTGACCGCAGCCACCCTCATGGACCTGGCCGCGGGGCTGAGCCAGGAGCACGCCGCCCTGCTGCAACTGGCCGCGGGGGGGTTCCGGGACATGACCCGCGTCGCCGCCGGCCAGCCCACCATCTGGCCCGACATCTGCGAGGACAACGCCACGGCCATCGTGGAGACCCTGGACATGCTCATCGATGCACTGGGCACCATGCGGACCCGGGTGGCCGAGCACGACCACGTCGAGCTCCTCGCCGTCCTCACCCGGGCGGCGGATGCCCGCCGCGGCCTGGCCGCCCGCGTCCCCCGTCCCGACGGACTGGTCGAGATCCGGGTGCCCGTGCCCGACCGGAGCGGCGTGTTGGCCGAGATCACCACGCTGGCGGCCGAGCTGGGCGTCAACATCGTCGACCTGGAGATCGCCCACTCGGTCGAGGGGGACCGCGGCGTCGTGGTGCTGACGGTGGACCGGGTGTCGGACGGGAAGCTCCTGGGCGCACTGTCCGAGCGCGGGTACCGGTCGTCGAGCGGCGATCTGGGCGGAACCTGATGAGCAGGGAGCCGATCAGCACGGGGGCCGAGGACGCCATGCAGGTCCGCGGGGGCAACGCGCTGGTGGGATCGGTTCACGTCCCCGGCGACAAGTCCATCTCCCATCGCGCCCTGCTCCTCGCCGCCCTGGCCGAGGGGGAATCGACCATCACCGGACTGTCGGACGGGGACGATGTGCACCGCACCCTGGTGGCCATCCGGGCCTTGGGGGCCGAGGTCACCGAGGACGACGGCACGGTCCGGGTCATCGGCGGCCGAGCACGCCTCCACTCGGTGGCCGAGCCCCTCGATCTCGGGAACTCGGGCACCGGCATGCGCCTGATGGCCGGCGTGCTGGCCGGGATCGAGGGCACCACCGTTCTGACCGGCGACGCCTCGCTGATGAGCCGACCCATGGACCGGGTGGCCGAGCCGCTGGAGGAGATGGGGGCGAGCGTGGCCGGACAGGGTGAACGGTGCCTGCCCCCGGTGGAGATCAGCGGCGGCCACTTGCGGGCCATCGACTACCGGCCACCGATGGCCAGCGCCCAGGTGAAGTCGGCCGTTCTCCTGGCCGGTGTGGCGGCCGAGGGGGAGACCGTGGTCAGAGAGCCGGTCCCGACGCGGACCCACACCGAGGACATGCTGGCCCGAGCGGGGGCCACCATCTCGGTCACCGACGAGGGCGGCGATCGGGTGATCCGGGTGCAACGCTCCGATCTCCGGCCCGGCACCACCTCGGTTCCCGGAGACCCCTCGCAGGCCGCCTTTTGGATCGTGGGCGGACTGGTGGTGCCCGGGAGCACGGTCACCGTGTCCGACGTCTACCTCGGCCCGCAACGGACCGGGTTCCTCGACGTCCTCCGCCGGATGGGAGCCGACATCGAGGTGCGCGACCAGTCGGGGGAGACGGGAACGGTGGTCAGCCGGACCTCGGCGCTGCGCGGCACCGAGATCCGGGCCGAGGAAATCCCGTCCCTCGACGAGGTGCCCATCCTGGCCGTGGCCGCAGCCGTGGCCGAGGGCCGGTCACGCTTTCTCGACGTGGGCGAGCTCCGGATCAAGGAGTCCGACCGGCTGGCAGGCACGGTGGTCATGCTCGATGCACTGGGGGCCGAGGCCTCGGTGGACGGCGACGACCTGATCGTCACCGGTGGCGCCACCATCCGAGCAGCCCAGTTCGATTCGGCCGGGGACCACCGGATGGCCATGGCCATGGCCATCGCCGGCACCGCCTGTCCCTCGTCCGCCGATGTGACCACCATCAGCGGGTGGGGCTCGGTGGGCACCAGCTACCCGCGGTTCTCGATCGACCTGTCCACGCTGTCCGAGCCACGAGCGGAGGGGACGTGACCCCCGGAGCGACCATCGCCGTCGACGGGCCCGCCGGGGCGGGGAAGTCGACGGTGTCGCAGGCGGTGGCCGAGGCGCTGGGCGTCGACCGGCTGGACACGGGGGCCATGTACCGGGCCGTGGCCTGGGCCGCCCTCCAGCGCGGGATCGATCTCGATGACCACCTGGCCCTGGCCGACCTGGCCGAGTCCCTGCCCATGGACGTGGGGGAGCGGGTGGTGGCCGACGGCACCGACATCACCGCGGCCATCCGCCAACCCGACGTCAACCAGGCGGTGTCGGTGGTGGCCGCCAGTGCCGCCGTCCGGGCCGTCCTGGTCAGCCGGCAGCGGCAATGGGTGACCGAGCACGGCGGCGGCGTGGTCGAGGGTCGGGACATCGGGTCGGTGGTGTTCCCCCACGCCGATCTCAAGATCTACCTCACCGCCAGCCCTGAGGAGCGGGCCCGCCGCCGGTCGGAGGAGGGGGCCGACGGAGTGGCCCGCCGGGACCGCCTGGACAGCACCCGGGCGGCGTCCCCCTTGGAGGTGGCCAACGGTGCTCATGTGGTCGACACCACCGATCGCTCGGTCGATGATGTGGTGAAGGAGGTCCTGGGATGGCTGTGAACACGAGCCCGGAAGCGGGCGACGCCGGGAGCGACTTCTCGCCGGGGGAGGTGGTCGTCGACACCCGGTTCACGCCCATCTACCGGGTGCTCCGTTTCTTGGTCCGGGTGCTCAACCGGCTCCTCTTCCGCACCACGGTCGAGGGGGAGAGCCTGGTGCCGGCGGACGGTCCGGTGATCATCGCCCCCATCCACCGGTCGTTCATCGATTTCTTCGTGGTCTCCGAGGTGACCGGGCGCAAGCTCCACTACATGGCCAAGGACAGCTTGTGGAAGCGACCGCGCTTCGGCCGCTTCCTCTTGTCCATCGGCGCCTTTCCCGTGCACCGGGAGGCAGCCGATCGGGAGGCCCTGCGCCGGGCCCAGAACGTGCTCGAGGCCGGTGAGGTCCTGATCCTGTTCCCCGAGGGAGAACGGAGGACGGGGGAGACGGTGGGCGAGCTCCACGAGGGTGCCGCCTTCCTGGCCGCCCGGACCGGGGCCACCATCGTACCCGTGGGTATCGGAGGAACCATGTCGGTCATGCCCAAGGGGACCCGCTACCCACGACCCTCCAAGGTGCACCTGATAGTGGGCGATCCCCTGGCCGCACCGGCCCGTTCGGCGGCAGGCCGGGTGCCCCGGAGCCAGGTGCACCAGCTGACCGAGGACCTGCGCACCTCCATCCAGGACCTGTACCAACGGGCGGTGGCCACCACCGGCCATCCCTGACCCTGGTCTCAGCGGCGGCGACCGAAGGAGACGCGGACCCAACTGGTCAGGATGACCCGGGCGTACTGGATGCCGAAGAACAGGTTGCCGCCCTTTTTGGACTCGCCCGAGGCCCGGGGATGCCAGACGATGGGTCGCTCACCGATCCGCCAGCCTCGCGAGGCGGCGGTGATGACCACCTCGGCCGTCTGGTACTGGTCCTGGCGGAGGAAGGGCAGGATGTCGGCCACGGTCTCGGCCCGGAAGGCCCGGTAGCCGTTGGACGTGTCGGTCAGGTGCTGGCGGGTGATGGCGTTGAGCGCCGAGGCGTACACCCGCACCCCGGCCCGCCGGAGCTTGTCGGTGGTCTGGTCCACGCCCAGACGGCGCGAACCGATCATGAAATCGGCCTCGTCGTCGAGCAATGGAGCCAGGAGGGCGTCCATCTCGGTGGGGTCGTTCTGACCGTCGGCATCCAAGGTCACGATGTAGCGGGCCCCGTGGGCCAGGGCCAACTCGTAGGCCAGCCGAAGGGCAGCGCCATGGCCCAGATTGACCGGGAGGATGCAGGTGTAGACGCCGGACTCCAGGGCCACCCGGTCGGTGGCGTCATCGCCGCCGTCCACCACGACCAGGGTGGAGATGCCCAGGTCTCGAAAGGAGTGGGGCATCGACTTCAACACGTCGCCCAGGTTCGCCTCCTCCTCGTAGGCGGCGATGACCGCCACCACCGGTTCGAAGGTGAGGTCGGGATAGCGGTCGGCGAACTGGGCCCGGGACAGGTTGAGGGCCATGTCCCACAGGGCGGCGCGCCGGCGGCTCTCCCGGTTGTTGGCCCGGGTGAACCACCGATGGCGCTGGGTGGCCATCAGGCGATATGGGGATTGCCGAAGACGGCCCGGACCTTCGGCGCGAAGTGCTCCAGCGACTCGGTGGGGTAGTCGGGGTCGAAACTGTTCTGATCCCATTCGTCGGCGAACCGCTCGGCCTCGGCGAACCAGGGCTGGTCCCGGTACTTGTCGCGCTGGTTGGGGTCCAGCCCGAAGTGGTGGTAGTAGTGGCGACCCTGAAAATCCTGATGGGCGGTGATCACGGCGGTGATGGCCGGGTCGACGTAGGGGCGGAGCATCTCGGCCGCGATGCGGGGATGGTTGGGCACCGAGATGGCCTTGCCGATGTCGTGGCACAACGAGGCCACCACCCACTCGTCGTTGGCCCCCGCCTCCTCGGCCCGGGTGGCCGTCTGCAGGCAGTGGGTCAGCTGGTCGACGGCGAAACCGTCGGTCACCTCGGACAGGGACTGGAGGAGCCCCAGGACCCGGTCGGCCACGCGGCCCTGGTTGTGCATCGTCTCCTTACCGATGACCGCCCACTGGTCGGCGGTGGAGACGTCCATGCTGGGAAAGCTGGGTGCGATCGACATGGCACCAGTTTCGCGCCTCACCGGGGGCAATGCCGGATCAGGCCAGGCCGATTGCTCAGGCCGGCCCAAACTGTCAGACGGCGAGGTCCCGCAAGACGTCGGCCGCGGCCGTCGTCCGGTCCTCACCCAGGATGGGGCCGAGGTCGGCCTGAGGGGACGCAGCCAGGAGCGACACCGTCGCCCCCAGGCCCTTCAGGAGGTCCCGCAGCTCGGGCGGGGGAGGGAAGTACTCCTCTTCCACGGTGACCGGGATGGACTCCACGCCGAACTGGGGGGCCAGGCGGTCAACCACCGCTTGGACCAGGGACTCCGGGGCCGATGCACCCGCGGTTACGCCCACCGTCCCGCTCAAGTCGGTCGGCACCTCGGAGGCATCGTTGACCCGGACCACCCGGGGGCAGCCGAAGGCGATGGCCACCTTCTCCAAGGCCACGGTGTTGGACGAGTTGGGGGAACCGATGACCACCACGGCGTCCGCCTTGCCGGCGATGGCCTTGAGGGCGGACTGGCGGTTGGTGGTGGCGAAGCACAGGTCGCTCCGGTTGGGCATCCACAGGTCGGGGAAGCGCTCGCGGGCCCGGTCCACGATCCCGGCCCAGTCGTCGTGGCTCAGGGTGGTCTGGGCCAACAGGGCCATCGGAGGGGCGTCGGCCGCCCGATCGGCCAGGGCATCCACGTCCGCCACCGTTTCCACCAGCCGTACCGATTCGGGGGCCACGGCCATGGTCCCCGCCGCCTCCTCGTGGCCGTGATGGCCCACGTAGAGCACGGTGTAGCCCTTCCGGGCCCGGACCTTCAGCTCGTGATGGACCTTGGTCACCAGTGGGCACACGGCATCGACCACCACCCGACCGCGGTCGCGCGCGGCCACCACCACCTCGGGAGCCGTGCCGTGAGCCGAGAGCATCAAGGGTGCGCCCTCGGGCACCTCGTCGACATCATCGACGAACACCACCCCCAGGGACCGGAATTCCTCGACCACATGCCGGTTGTGGACGATCTCGTGGTAGCAGTACACAGGAGGCTCAAAGATCCGGACCATCCAGCCCAGGGCCTTGATCGCCTTCTCGACGCCGGCACAAAAGCCCCGTGGCTCGGCTAGGAGGACGCGTTCGACGGGCACAGGACCAGGTTACCGTCGAGCCGGACGCCATCTGGCCCGCCCCGAGCTGAGGCCGGAGGCACCGCTCAAGCAGGTAACCTGGAGAAATGTCGGTGCCTCGGGTCACCACGGCACCCCGCGTGGTCGCCGTGTCGGAGGCGTCGCCGGCCGACCGATCCGGGCTCCTGCCCGGGGACGAGCTCCTCTCGCTGAACGGGCGGTCGCCCCGCGACGTCATCGAATACAGCCTTCTGGTCGACGAGGCCGATCTGGACCTCGTGGTGAAACGTCGCGGGCGGGATGAGCCCTTCGCCCTGGTCGTCCGCAAGGAGCACGGGGAGCCGCTGGGCGCCGAGGTGTCCTCCGCCGTCTTCGACCGGGTGCGTACCTGCGACAACCACTGCGAGTTCTGCTTCATCCACCAGCTGCCCAAGGGGATGCGGCGGAGCCTGTCCCTGAAGGACGACGACTACCGGCTCTCCTTCCTCTACGGGAACTTCACCACGCTGACCCGGTTCACCGAGATGGACCTGGAGCGGGTCCTGACCGAACGGCTCAGTCCGCTCTTCGTCTCCATCCACGCCACCGACCCCGACATCCGGGCCAACCTGCTACGCAACCGGCGAGGGGCCACCAGCCTCCGATGGTTGGGGGCGCTGCTCGAGGGCGGGATCGAGGTCCACGGCCAGGTCGTGGTGTGCCCGGATCGGAACAACGGCGACATCCTGGCCGACACCCTGGCCGGCGTGTTGGACCGGTACCCGACCATGGCCACGGTGGCCTGCGTGCCCCTCGGCATCTCCCGGTTCTCGACCGAAGGGGCCATGCGCCCCCACACCCGAGAGGAGGCGGCCGAGGTGTGCGACATCGTCGACCAGTGGCAGCAGACGTTCCTCACCGCTCTCGGTCGACGGATGGTGTTCGCCGCCGACGAGTACTACGTGATGGCCGGACGCCCGTTCCCGGCGACCGAGACGTACGAGGGATTTCCGCAACACGAGAACGGGCTGGGCATGGCCCGCGCCTTCGAAGCCGCCTTCTTCGGCGATGAGTCTTCGGCCCTCGGGGTCAGGCCCGGGTTCTTCGCCTGGGTCGACGGGGCACCCCCGCTCGGGTACCGAGCGCCGCGGGGTGCCGGCTCGGCTGACCCTGGACGGGGGCGGGCCCCCATCGGCATCCTCACCGGGGAGTACGGCGCCGCCGTGCTGGCGCCGCTGGTGGCCCAACTGGGCCGGGACGACATCCGGCTGATCCCGGTGGCCAACGACTACTTCGGGGGCAATATCGGGGTGTCCGGGCTCCTGACCGGAACCGACCTGACCACGGTGCTCCAGGGCGAGCCCGAGGGCCACCGCTACCTGTTGCCCGACGCCTGTCTGTCCCAGGGCCGCTTCCTCGACGACCTGACCGTCGACGACCTGCCCCGTGCGGTCGAGGTGGTGGCCACCGACGGCCTGTCCCTGCGGCGGGCGCTGACGGGGACGGCCCCGGAGCACATCCCAGCGGTGCAGCCGGCCCGGGTTCCCGTGAGCATCGGAGCATCGCGATGACGACGCCGACTACAACCGTCTCGGCGCGCCAGCGCCCGCTGGTGGTGATCGCCGGTCGCCCCAACGTGGGCAAGTCGACCCTGGTCAATCGCATCGTGGGTCGCCGGGCTGCAGTGGTCGAGGAGCGTCCGGGCGTCACCAGGGACCGCAAGGAGCTCGACGCCGAGTGGTGCGGTCACCCCTTCACCGTGGTGGACACCGGGGGCTGGCTGACCTCCGACGATCCCCTCGACGCGCAGGTCAGTGCTCAAGCAGAGAAGGCCATCGCCGAGGCCGACGTGGTCCTCTTGGTGGTCGACGTCACCGTGGGGTTAACCGATGAGGACCTGGCCGTGGCCCGGTTCCTGCGTCGCTCGGGCCGGCCCATCCGGGTGGTGGCCAACAAGGTCGACTCCTCACAGCGAGAGACCGATGCCTGGGAGGCGGTGTCGCTCGGGCTGGGCGACCCCTGGCCGGTCAGCGCACTGCACGGGCGGGGGACCGGGGACCTGCTCGACGACGTGGTCTCCCTGCTGCCCGACCCCCGGGAGCACGGGGCCACCGACGACGGACAGCCCGACCCGACAGACGAGGCGGTCGACGATGAACCGCCCATGCCCCGCGTAGCCATCATCGGCCGGCCCAACGTGGGGAAGTCGACGCTGTTCAATCGGCTGGTAGGGGACGAGCGGTCGGTGACCCACGACGCCCCCGGCACGACCAGGGATGCGGTGGACACCGTGGTCGAGACGCCGGATGGCACGGTGTGCTTCATCGACACTGCGGGCATGCGCCGGAAGTCGCGGACCGAGCGGGGAACCGAGTACTTCTCGGTCCTCCGGGCCTTGGAGGCGTTGGACCGGGCGGACATCGCCCTACTGGTCATCGATGCCACCGCCGGCGTCACCCATCAGGACCAACGACTGGCCGAGCGGGTGGGAGCGGCCGGGTGCCCGACGGTGGTCGTGCTCAATAAGTGGGAGCTGGTTCCCACCCAGGACCGAGACGACATCCTGGAGGACATCGGCGATCGCCTGGCTTTCCTGGGCGAGGCGCCGGTGTTGAAGATGAGTGCGCTGAGCGGCTTGGGCGTCCACCGCATCCTTCCGGCGGTGTCGGCGGCCGAGGAGGCCTACCACTCGCGCATCCCCACCGGGGAGCTCAACCGGGCCATGAAGTCCATCCAGGCCGCCCATCCGCCGGTAGGGGCCAAGATCCAGTACGCGGTGCAGGGGGCCAACGACCCGCCCACGTTCACCTTGTTCACCAACGGGCGGCTACAACCGACCTATCTGCGCTACGTGGAGCGGGGACTGCGGGAGCGGTTCGAACTGGGACCGACGCCCATCAAGCTGCGGGTGCGAGCCAAGGGGCCAAACGGAGGTGGGGGGCGGCGGCGTTGACCGACCGCCGGCCGTCGAGAGGGAGCAGGGACCATGCCCTGGTGTGAGACGTGCGACCAACGGTTGGAGTACGACGAGGTCACCGAAGACGGAGAATGCCTGACCTGCGGTGAGCCGGTGACCCAGCACCGGAAGATCCCCTTGGCGTTCAAGATCATGATCGTCATCACCATCATCTACCTGGGCTACCGGGCCTACCAGGGAGTGACCTGGGTCGTCCACCACGTGTGAGATCGGCCTGGTGCGGCCCCCTGTGGCGACGGCCATGGCATGAACGGGCATCCCAACCGTCAGAGTCGGTGGAGCGGAAACTGGCCCTCTCATCGATCTCCTGAACACATTCGCCCGTAGCCTGGCATGAAGTCGTGCATCGCTGGTTCAGGGCGAAGGTCTGAGCGATTGCGGCGCTAGGCCGAGCGGGGGATCGGTGAACCGAAGCGGATGAGGTTTCCGTCCGGGTCAACGTGCTGGCCCTCACGCTTGCCGTAGTCCTCATTGCGAGGTCCGTCAACAGTGACTCCGGCGGCTCGCCAGTCGGCCGCTAGTCGGTCCGCATCCTCGACATGGATGTACAGCACGCTGGTCATGTGGCCGTGCGGTTCATACCCGGGCCACACCGAGTCGTCATGGGCCAGGTGGACGGTGAGGCTCCCGAAATGGGCAAAGGCGTAGGTCTCGTCGTGGTGCTCGGTCCTGAAGCCAAGGCGCTGATAGTGCTCCACCGATCGGGGGACATCGAGAACCCGAAAGACCGGTTCGTGGCCGACGACCGGGACAGGGCCTCCCGACCTCTCGACCTGGAGGGCCCGTTGGCTGTTCATCCAGTCGATGCAGTCGTAGCAGACGCGGATATTCGTCGGAGGCCATAGCCTGACGAAACCACCAGTCAGCGGTTGCTCGCAGTTGGCGCACACGAGGATCTCTGAGGTATCGCTCACCCGACAAACCTCCCTGCGAGGTGTAGAACCGATCTGAACAGCCACCTTGACCAGTATGCCCTTCGCTCTTGCTCATGTCGGGGCGAACTGGCCGGCCATGGAACGACGACACGGGCGGGCAGGGGTTGTCAGGTGGGTGGAGACCAGCCCCGCAAGAGGCGACGTACGGCGAGGCGGGACACGAGCAATACGAGGATGAGCAACGTGACCTGGAAGAAGCCGCCAAGGCTCACGCGGCTCCCGAAGACAGCATTGACCGCTTCCAGGACGGCGAACTTGCTGCCGACCAACACGAGCCAGAGCATGATGGCAGCTGCGACCTTGCCCAGAGGGGTTGTCGCCCGTCGGAACCGTTGCTTGACCCGATCCTTGACCAGCAAGACGACCTCCAGGACGACCTTCAACAGGAGAGCGGCAAGCAGGGAGAGGGTGAAGGTCTCACTGATGACCTTGGGGAAGTACTCGGCGAACAGGTTGAGGACAACCACGTAGACGAAGACGTCGACCACGCCGGCAGCCAGTCGGGGGCTTATCCCGACGCCACCGCCCCGATCGGGTTCGAGCACCCCTTCGGTGGACATGGAGCGCATGTTCCCACAGCACGCCATCACCAGCGGCTTCAGTTCCCATCGAGACAGACGGCGGGCGGGTACCGTCATGGCATGGGCGGGGCACGGATCACCATCGGTTGCGCCCACACCGCTTGGCTACGTTGAACAACCGATTGCAGCTCACAACTCACAGGAGAGGCCATGTCCCAGGTTCGCGTTCACAACTTCTCGATCTCGCTCGACGGGTTCGGAACGGGCGAAGGCCTCGATTTCGACGCTCCGTTCGGGCACGCCGGTCACCGCCTGCACGAGTGGATGTTCGCCACCCGCTTCGGTCGGTCGATGATCGGCCAGGACGGAGGTGGCGCGGGGGTGGACAACGCCTTTGCTGAGCGCTTCGAGTCCGGTTTCGGCGCCGAGATCATGGGTCGTGGCAAGTTCGGCCCGCAGACCGGCCCCTGGACTGATCTGGGTTCCGAACAGGAGTGGCGAGGCTGGTGGGGACCCAATCCTCCGTTCCACACGCCGGTGTTCGTGCTCACCCACCACCCCAGACCCCCAATCGAGATGGAGGGCGGCACCGTCTTCCATTTTGTGGATGCCCGACCGGAACAGGCGCTTACCCTGGCCAAGGAGGCCGCCGGGGATCTGGATGTGCGGATCGGCGGTGGCCCAACGATGGTGCGCGACTTCGTTGCGGCCGGGTTGGTCGACCATCTCCATGTCGTGCAGGTTCCAATCTTGCTCGGTCGGGGCGTGCGCCTATGGGACGGATTGGCCGGTATCGAGGATCTCTATGACGTGGAAATGATCGGGGCGCCGAGCGGGGTGGTGCACATGACCTTCGAGCGTCGAACGTAACCGGCCGCATGTCTCGGGCCCCGGGCTCGAACGGACCACCCAGGGCAAGCCGAGTACGATGCTCAGACCGTTCCCGTACGGACGTCGCCGTGACTACCTCGAGCGACCAGCTGGCCGGGATCGGAGTGGTGCAGGTCGAGGAGTAAACACCCCTTGACCTGGTAGTTGGTAGTGCGGGCTGTGGCGCAGCTTGGTTAGCGCGCTTGACTGGGGGTCAAGAGGTCCCGGGTTCAAATCCCGGCAGCCCGACCACGTAGGTGCAGTGAGGGC
>DASZLD010000010.1:0-9999 GCA_035552655.1 Acidimicrobiales bacterium | reverse complement strand
GGGCTCCACGGAGCCCTGGTCTTCCACCGGTCCTGGGACGACCTCGCCGCCTACCTCTTCGTCATCGTCCACAGAACCCACGGTAGTGCCGCCCGGGCTCAGATCCCCCGGCCCCGGCCGGCGCCGGGGTCGAGGCGCGCGGAGGAGGGCTTCTCCGACCTAGGATCGTGTCCGTGCTCGACCGTTTCCATCCCCCGGTTGAGGAGTACCTCGAGGCGATCTTCTCCCTACTGGAAGAAGGTGTTCCCGTCATCCAGGCCCGCCTTGCCGAACGCCTCGACAAAGCGGCACCGTCGGTGTCGGAGATGCTCGATCGGCTCGAAGCGGACGACCTCATCACCCGGACCAGCCGACAGATCGCTCTGACCCCTGCCGGCGCCGCTCTGGCCGAGGGCGTGGTCCGCAAGCACCGCCTGGCCGAACGCCTCCTGGTGGACATCATCGGCCTCGACTGGGACAAGGCTCACCTCGAAGCCGGCCGGTGGGAGCATGTCATCTCCGACGAGGTCGAGAAGCGCCTGATCATCCTGCTCGACAACCCCACCACCTGCCCGCATGGGAATCCAATCCCCGGCTCGGCTGCGGCCCGGGGCGAGCAGCGATCCCTGGCCAAGGCCGAGCTGGGCGAGAACATCCGACTCCTGAGGATCACCGAGAGCGTCGAGCACGACGCGGCATCGCTGACCTATCTGGGTGACCACGGGCTGACCCCGGGGACGACCGCCACCATTCAGGCCAAAGCCCCTGACGGGACCCTGACCCTGGTCGTCGGCGATGCCACGGTGGCCGTCGGACCGGCCATGACCGAGCAGCTCTTCATCGCCTCGGCCTGAACACCGCTCCCCGGCCCGAGCTGGGCCTTCTGCTCGATCACCTCGCATCTCCGGTGTGACCCGGTACCGGGATGAGGGCCGCCACCGGTCAGCACTCGGTAGAGTGGAGTGCCAATCGACGAACTCCCCGACTCGGCGCAGGCAACCCTCCTGTCCGACCGGTGGGAACGACCGAGACGACCGAAGTGATCATCCATGGTGCGTACTGACGACCAACAGCTCCACGAGTCCAACGGAGACCCGCTCCCGCTCGACGCCCGCAAGGCGGCCATCCTGACCGCGGTCGTGACCGAGTACATCGGAACGGCGCTGCCCATCGGGTCACAGCACGTGGCCGACCTGCCCGGCGTGGGCGTGTCCTCAGCCACCGTCCGAACCGAGATGGCCGCTCTCGAGGGGGACGGCTATCTGACCCAGCCCCATACCAGCGCCGGTCGGATACCCACCGACAAGGGTTACCGCTTCTTCGTCGACCACCTGGGTGGTCCGGGACCGCTGGAGCCCGTCCAGCGCCAGCAGGTCCGACAGTTCTTCGATCACGCCCACGGCGAGATCGAGCAGATGCTGGAGCGCACCTCCGGCCTCCTGGCCGACCTCACCGACTGCACGGCCATGGTCGTCGGTCCCTCGCACGAGGCGTCGGCCATCCGCTCCATCCAGCTGGTAGGTCTCGGACCGCGTCTGGCCCTGCTGGTCGTGGTGCTGGCCGACGGAGCGGTGCAGAAGCAGTCCATCGAACTGCCCGAGGACACGTCCGAGGAGCGCCTGGCCGAGGCCAGCCGGCACCTGGCTGCACACGCCGCCGGGGTGTCCGCCGGCATGGTGGCCGCTCTGGCCCCCGCCACCGGGGACCGGGCCATCGACGCATTGGTGGGGGCGGGGCTCTCGGCCCTGTTGTCCATGCGGCCCGGGGACCAGGCCGAGCAGCTCTTCGTCGGTGGACCCTCTCGGCTGGCCACCGCCTTCGACGCGGTGGAGACGGTCCGCTCGGTGCTGACCATCCTCGAACAGCAGTTGGTGGTGGTCTCCTTGCTGCGCGACGTCCTCGATCGCGGCCTGTCGGTAGCCATCGGCGCCGAGCACGGCTTCGAGCCCCTGGCCTCGTGCGCCATCGTGGTGATGCCGGTGTCGGTGGAGGGGGAGAAGGCCGGCACCATCGGCCTCCTCGGGCCCACCCGGATGAACTATCCACAAGCGCTGGCCGCCGCCCGGGTGGTGGGCGAGCGCCTCGGCCAGCGCCTGGGCGAGTCCGGAAACCTTTGATCGGAACAGAGCATCTATGAACGACGACCTGTACGCCCTCCTCGGAGTAGGGCGCGACGCCAGCGAGGACGAGCTCAAGCGGGCTTATCGGCAAAAGGCACGCGAGCTACATCCCGACGCCACCGGCGGCGACGCGGCCACCGATGAGCGGTTCAAAGAGGTCAGTATGGCCTACGAAGTGCTGCGCGACCCCGAACGGCGGGCCCGCTATGACCGCTTCGGGGCCGAGGGCGTCTTCGGGCCGGCCGCCGGCAACGGCGGATTCGGCGGCAACCCCGGCGACATCTTCGGGGGTGGGGGACTGGGCGACCTCTTCGACGCCTTCTTCAATGGCGGTATGCAGGGAGGGGCCGGAGGCGGCCGCCGGCGCACCGGCCCCGTTCCCGGACCCGACGTCGAGATGGTGGTGGGTCTGGAGTTCCGAGAGGCCGTGTTCGGCGCTCGCCGCGAGGTCACCGTGGAGGGGCCCGTGCACTGCGACACCTGCGCGGGCAGCGGTGCT
Organism: Acidimicrobiales bacterium; assembly: GCA_035552655.1. Lineage (GTDB taxonomy): Bacteria > Actinomycetota > Acidimicrobiia > Acidimicrobiales > RAAP-2 > DASXMT01. The sequence continues at coordinate 7,401 of DASZLD010000010.1, read as the reverse complement.
CGACCGGGGACGTCCGCCGTCCGCTGCCCCGACTGCGGCGGGGCGGGCGAGCTTCGCCGGGTGCGCAACTCCATCCTCGGACAGGTGGTCACGGCCATGCCCTGTCAGCGGTGCCAGGGGACGGGCGAGGCGGTCACCACGCCGTGCAGCGACTGCGGGGGCGACGGCCGCAAGGTGGTCGAACGGACGCTGACCGTCGACGTGCCCGCCGGTGTCGACAACGGCTCCACCCTCCGGCTCGGTGGGCACGGCCCGGCCGGCTACCGCGGGGGCCCCAACGGTGCCCTCTTCGTCCATCTGTCGGTGAACGAGGACGACGTCTTCGAACGGGAGGGTTCCGACCTGCATGCCGACCTGCACGTGGCCATGACCCAGGCCACCTTGGGGGCCACCGTCGGGTTCGAGACGCTCGACGACCACCGGGACGTGGTCATTGCGCCGGGGACCCAGACCGGACAGGTGATCAGAATGAAGGGTCTGGGCGTCCCCCACGTGCGCGGACGGGGCCGGGGCGACCTGTACGTCCGGGTGGTGGTCGAGACCCCGACCGATCTCGACGCCGGCCAGCGTGAGCTGGTGGAGCACCTGGCCATCGAGCGGGGCGAAGCGGTCGATCCGCCCGGGCACGACAAGTTGTTCTCCAAGATCCGCTCCGCCCTCAGCTGACGTGTCGGAGCACGCCCCGGACGGGAACGGGTCGGATCGCTCCCCGCTGGTCCCGGCGTCGGTCGCTGCCGCGGCGATGGTCTTCGTCGAGGACCCCGCCCTCCCCGTCCTGGACCAGGCGGACACCCACCACCTGACCGCGGTGCTCCGGCTGCGCGACGGCGAGATCGTGGTGGCCGGCGACGGGGCCGGGCGCTGGACCACGTGCCGGATGCGCGTCGGGTCGCCCCCCGGGGCCACGCTCGAGCGGGTCGGCCCGGTGGAGACCACCGAGGCGTCCGCGCCCACCGTCACCGTGGCCTTTACCCCGGTCAAAGGGGACCGGCCGGAGTGGGTGGTGCAGAAGCTGACCGAGCTGGGTGTCGACCGGATCGTGCCCATCCTCACGGCCCGGTCGGTGGTCCGTTGGGAAGGAGAGCGGGCCACCAAGGCGGTGGAGCGCCTCAGGCGGGTGGCCCGAGAAGGGGCGGCCCAGTCTCGGCGGGCCTGGTTGCCCGAGGTCGCCGCCGTGTCCTCGCTGGGGTCGCTCGCCGCGCTGACCGGGGCGCCCACGGCCCTGGCCAACCCGGGAGGCTCACCGCCCGACCTGTCCCGACCGGTCGTGGCCATCGGGCCCGAAGGGGGATGGGACCCGGCCGAGCTCGAAGCCGGATGTGAGCTCGTCGGATTAGGATCGACCATCCTCCGGGCCGAGACGGCTGCCGTTGCCGCCGGTACGCTACTCTGCGCGTTGAGGCAACACCTGATAGCGCCCTTTGTGTAACCACGCTTCGTGGGCAAAACCGTGTACAATCCAAATGGCGACCGATCCGTTCGACTGGACGGACGCCATGGAGCAATTTCGAGAACCGCTGATCACGAGAGTGAATGAGGGACCTATGACGACAGCGAACAGACCATGACCGCGGTGGACACCGGGATTGTCGCCGAGGACCTCGACGACGACGTCGCCGGGGACGATGAGCAAGAAGAGGCGGCGCGCATTGCCTACGCCCGGGCCGTCGGGGCGCGCATCCGCGCCATGCGCAAGCAGATGCGGTTGTCACTACAAGCGGTCGAGGCCATGTCTGACCAGGAGTTCAAGGCCTCGGTCCTCGGTGCCTACGAGCGGGGCGAACGGGCCATCTCGGTGCCTCGTCTGCAGCGTCTGGCCAAGCTCTACGACGTCCCTGTGGACCAGCTCCTTCCCCCCGACGACGACGCCAGCACGCGCTGGGGCGCATCGGGTGGAGGCCCTGAGACTGCGCCGCTCACCGCCCGTCGGGCGTTGCACGGCCTCGGTGGGCACGAGAAGATCACCATCGATCTGACCAAGCTGCACTCGGTCAGCGGTCCCGAACGCGACCTCTTGCGCCGGTTCCTGAGCATGATCCAGGTCCACCGCCAGGACTTCAACGGCCGGATGATCACCATCCGGGCCGAAGATGTGCGGGCCATCGCCTGCATGTTCGGGATCACCCCTGATGCCATGGCCACGCGGCTGGGTGAGCTGGGGCTGCTGGTCAACACCTGAGCCGTGCGTGTCCCTCGGTGTACTGGGGTGGGCCACGGGGCGGGTCTGTGCCTTCACGCTTCGGGTTCTGCGCTGTGGGGAGGCCATGAGCCGACTCGAAATCCATCCTCGTCTGACGAGGGTTGGTGAACAGCGCAACGAGGTATAACTGTGCAGATGGTTGATTCGATCCGTTGGCTGAGCACGAAAGAAGCGTCCGAGCGTCTCGGCATCACGCTGAGGAGCCTCTACCGGTTCATCGACGAGGGAGGCCTCGTCGCCTACAAATTCGGCCGCGTCATCCGTATCCAGGAAAGTGACGTCGAGCGCTTCATCGAGGCAAGCCGCATCCCGCCCGGCAGCTTGGAGCACCTGTACCCCGAGCTCAAGGGCAATGGTGGGGGTTCCATGCCCTCCTCGTCGGTCGCGGCCGGCGGCCCTGGCTGAGCGATCGGTGACCGACTGCCTGTTCTGCGGCATCGTGGCCGGTGACGTCCCCGCCGACATCGTCCACACCACCGAGCGGACGGTGGCCTTTCGCGACCTGAATCCGTTCGCACCGGTGCACGTGTTGGTGGTGCCCAGGCGCCACATCGTCAACGCCGCGGAGATCGGACCCGACGACGCCGAGGACGTGGCCGAGTTGTTCGTGGCGGCCAAGGCGGTGGCCGATGCCGAGGGCATCGGCGCTGCCGATCGGGGCTATCGGCTCATCTTCAACGTTGGGCCCGACGCCAGCAACTCGGTTCCTCACCTTCATCTCCACGTGTTGGGCGGCCGGGCACTGGACTGGCCGCCAGGTTGACCGACCAGGTTCGGCCCGGCGACGAACGAGTAGACGGCGGGTCGACAGGCCGCGCCATGGGTTCGCGGCCGCCGAGTCGCTGGTAGGGTCAGGCACAGAGCACACGTGTCGTCAACCCAGGTCAAGATCCTCGTCCCCGGCAACCATCTGATGGCCGGCCTCCTGGGCCAGCGTGATGAGTTGCTGCGCCTGGTCGAGGAGGCGTTCAGCGGAGCCCATATCGTTGTACGGGGCAACGAGATCTCCATCGACGGCGAAGATGCCGAACGGGTCGGCCGGCTGTTCGAGGAGCTGGTGCTCCTGCTCCAGTCGGGCCAGGGGCTCGACCTCATCGAGGTCGCTCGCACCATCGACATGGTCAAGGACGACGTCCGGCCCTCGGAGGTATTGACCTCCGAGGTACTGCGCTCGTCCCGGGGACGGTCGGTCCGGCCCAAGACGGCGGGTCAGAAGCAGTACACCGACGCCATCGCCTCCAACATCATCACGTTCGGCATTGGGCCGGCGGGGACGGGCAAGTCCTACCTGGCCGTGGCCCTCGGCGTCCAGGCCCTCCAGGCCCATGAGGTCAACCGCATCATCCTGACCCGCCCCGCCGTCGAGGCCGGCGAGCGGCTCGGGTTCCTTCCCGGTGACCTGATGGCCAAGGTGGACCCCTATCTGCGCCCACTCTACGACGCCCTGTACGACCTGCTCGAGCCCGAGGGCGCACAGCGCCTGCTCGATCGGGGGGCGGTGGAGGTGGCGCCGCTGGCCTTCATGCGGGGTCGCACGCTGAACGGCAGCTTCATCATCTTGGACGAGGCCCAGAACACCACTCCCGAGCAGATGAAGATGTTCCTCACCCGGATCGGCTTCGGCTCCAAGGCGGTGGTGACCGGCGACGTGACCCAGATCGACGTGCCCGGCGGCCGCTCCGGGCTGGTCGGCTTGGAGCCGGTGTTGACCGGCATCGAGGGACTGGAGTTCGTCCACCTCGGCCGACGCGACGTGGTGCGCCATCGGATCGTGGGCGACATCGTGGATGCCTACGAACGCTCCACGACCAGCGCTCCGGGCACCGGCGGTCCGCCATCACGCCAGGGCACCGACCCTTCCGGCGTTGCCCCGGCCAACGGATCCCGACCCGTCGACGACGCCGGCACCACCCCGGCGGGCGACAGCAGTGGCGGTTTCGGTGAGCCTTGACATCTACGCCGCCGACGAGCAGTCCGACCATCCGGTGGCCATCGAGCGGTGGTCCGATCTGGCCCGGTCCGTTCTCCGGGCCGAGGGGGTAAAGCACGACACCGAGGTGTCGCTGCTGTTTGTCGACGCGCCAACCATCGCCTCGCTCAACGAACGGTTCCTGGGAAAGACGGAACCCACCGACGTCCTGGCCTTTCCCATCGAGGACGACCTCGAGCGGGGTGGGCGTTCGCCGGACGAGGGCGGGACCGGGCCGGGTTCGGTCGACCCGGACTTCGACCAGCTCGTCCTATTGGGCGATGTGGTCGTCTGTCCGGCGGTGGCGGCCGTCAACGCCGTGGACCACGGGGTCAGCTTCGACGACGAGATCGCCTTGCTGGTGGTGCACGGGATCCTCCACCTGCTGGGCATGGACCACCAGGTGGAGGCGGAGGCGGAGCGGATGGAGCAGCGAGAACAGCAGCTGCTGGCTCGCTACTACCGCGTAGCCTCGTGACCCCACTGTGAGACCGTGGTAAGCGCACCGCTTCTGGCCACATCGCACTTCAGCGGCATTGATGTGGTCCTCATCGTCATCGTGGTCGTGCTCCTGGCCGCCTCGGCCGTCCTGGCCCTGGCCGAGACCAGCCTGGTCCGGACGAGCAAGTCCAAGGCCATGTCCATGGTCGACGAGGGTCGCCGGGGGGCCAAGGACCTGGCCCGGCTGACCGAGAATCCCCAGGGCTTTCTCAACCCGGTCCTGTTGCTGGTCCTCATCTGTCAGCTGGTGGTGGCCACACTGGTCGGCCTGTTGGCCTCGGAGTGGTTCGGAGCCTGGGGTGTGGCCGTGGCCACCGTCTTCGAGATCATCGTCATCTTCGTCCTGGGCGAGGCCGTCCCCAAGAACTGGGCCGTGCACAACCCCGAACGGGCTGCGCTGTTCAGCGCGCCACTGGTGTCGGCCATGGTCCGGTTCTGGCCCATCCGGATCATCTCCGGCGCGTTGATCGGCCTGGCCAACCTGCTCATCGGGAAGCGGGGCGAGGCGGCGGGCTCCGATGTGACCGAGTCCGAGCTGTTGGCCATGGCCGATGTGGCCCTGGAGGACGAGGTGATCGAGACGGAGGAACGGGCGCTCATCCACTCGATCATCGAGTTCGGCGACACCGTGGTGCGCGAGGTCATGGTGCCCCGTCCCGACATGAGCACCATCGAGGCCGATGTCACGGTGGAGACGGCGCTCGAGCATGCCATGGCTGTGGGCTACAGCCGGATACCCGTGGTCGATCACAAGGTCGACGATGTGTTGGGCCTGGCCTACACCAAGGACCTGATCCGAGCCCTCCGGGCCGGTGCCGAGGCCGATTCGGTCCGCGCCCACATGCGCTCACCGCGCTTTGTTCCCGAGACCAAGCGGGTGGCGGCCATGATGCGAGAGATGCAAGAGGAGAAGTACCACATGGCCGTGGTGGTGGACGAGTACGGCGGCACGGCGGGACTGGTGACCCTGGAGGACCTGATCGAAGAGCTGGTTGGCGAGATCGTCGACGAGTTCGACGTGGAGGAGCCACCGGTCGAGCGACTGGCTTCAGGGGAGATCCGGGTCAGCGGCAGGATGGTCGTCTCCGAGGTCAACGACCTGCTCGATGCCAACCTGCCGTCGGGGGCATGGGACACGGTCGGCGGCCTGGTCTTCGATCTCCTGGGCCACGTCCCCGTCGAGGGCGAGACGGTCGAGACCGACGGGGTCCGGCTCATCGCCGAACGGGTCAGGAGCCGGCGGATCGAGCGGGTCCGGATCGTGCCCGCGCCTCGACTACCGATGGCCGAGGACCGATCGTGACCTACCGTTCCGGGTTTGCCGCCGTGGTGGGCCGGCCCAATGTGGGCAAGTCCACCCTGGTCAACAGGATCGTCGGTACGAAGGTCACCATCACCTCACCCCGACCGAACACCACCCGGGCCCAGGTGCGAGGGGTATTGAACCGTCCGGACAGCCAAGCCGTGTTCGTGGACACGCCCGGGCTCCACCGCCCCCGCACCGCATTGGGGGAGCGGCTCAACGACACCGCCACCTCCTCGCTCGACGATGTCGATGTGGTGGTGACCATGGTGGACGCCACCGGCGCCATCGGCCCGGGTGACCGCATGGTCCTGGCCCACGGGGCCAGGCGGGTGCGAGCCCAGGTGCGGAGCGCGGCGATGGCCGCCAAGTTCGCGTCGCCCGAGGAGAGCTCACCCGATGAGGACGGCGAGGGCTTCGTCGTGGCTCCGCCGGCCTTGCTGGTGGTGGTCAACAAGATCGACAAGGTGGACGACAACGGGGTGCTGACCCATCTGGCCGCGGTGGCCGAGGTGGGCGAGGCTCTGGCCGTCGAGGGAGGAGCTGTCCCCATCCCGGTCGAGTACTTCCCGGTCTCGGCCATGACCGGCGCCGGGGTCGACACGCTGGTCGACGCCGTGCTGTCCCGGCTGCCCGAGGGACCTCGCTACTACCCCGAAGGCATGATCACCGATGTGGCCGAGGCGTTCTGGGTGGCCGACCTGGTCCGCGAGCAGCTGCTGGCCCGGGTGGACGACGAGTTGCCCCACAGCATCGCCTGCCGGGTCACCGAGTGGGAATGGCCGCGGGTCCGCTGCGAGATCCTGGTCGAGCGGGACTCGCAGAAGGGCATCGTCATCGGCAAGGGCGGGTCGACCCTGAAGGCGGTGGGCACTGCCGTCCGGGAGCAGATGCTGCCCGGCGCCTACCTGGAGCTGTTCGTGCGGGTGGAGAAGCGCTGGCAACAGCGGGACGACGCCCTCGACCGCCTGGGGTTCTGAGCCGGTAGCCGCCGGCCGCCTCAGTCCTGTCCTCCGGCTTCCCTGTCCGTCCACAGTCCTTCGAGGCCGGTGGCGTAGGCGGCAAAGGATTGGATGCCGAGCTGGTCCGGCGCCGGTGGATCGACACCGGCCGCGACCATGTTCGCGAACCCGTAGACGGCCACCCGCCAGGCAGCCACGAAGGCCGAGGCGATGATCTGGGGCTCGACTGAGCCATGTGGGTAGCCCAACCGTTCGGTGAAGAAGGAGGCCAGCGTTTGCTCGGCCTCCACCAGGATCTGGTAGATGCGGCCGGAGATCTCCAGGGCGGTCTCGGAGAAGAGAATGCCCATGACCACCGAGGGAAGCGGTCTCCCCGTCGTGTCCCGCAGCTGCTGGCTGCTGGTGTAGCCGGCGTCGCTCAATGCGTGGAGGGTGACCGCCAGCATCTGGTCCGGATTCTCACCGC
>DASZLD010000009.1:0-6889 GCA_035552655.1 Acidimicrobiales bacterium | reverse complement strand
CTGGGGCTCCCCCAGCGCGCCGGCGCCTACGACATGGTGGGCTCGATCCGCTCCGCCGTGGCCACCCTCACCACGGCGGTGGACGCCGGTGGTAACCACCCGACCCTGGCGGTGATCTCCGAGCTCCGTACCGGTCTGGCCGGTGGTGCCGATGAGCGCGACTCTGGCGATGCCGGCGTGGCCTTCACCTGCGTTCCCGACGGCGCCGCGGCGGAGCTGATCGGTCGGGCTTCAGCAAGCGAGGAATTCCTCGACAGGTGGCGCGTGCCCGGTGAGCAGAGCTCGCACCAATGGGAGGAACGTTTCGGCGAGCAGGCCTATGTTCCCCTGGCCCACGCCGCTTTTGCCGACGCGCTCAAGGCGGCCGGCATCACCACCGAACAGGTCGACCATCTGGTGGTCTGCGGCCTTCACGCCCGGGCCGTCCGCGCCGTCAAGACCTCACTGGGTGTTGCCGCCGACGCGGTGGCGCCCGATCACTCGGTGGCCATCGGCAACCTGGGCGCGGCCCAACTGGGGGTGGGCCTGGCCGACGTGCTCGAGCGGGCCACGCCCAGACAGGTCGTCGTCACCGTGCAGCTGGCCGACGGCGCCGACGCACTGGTGTGGCGTACCACCGATGCCCTGCCCGCCGCACAGGAAGCACACCGTCAAGCCGACCTCGACACTGTGGCCGAGCAGGTGACCTCGGGGCGCTCCGACCTCTCGTATACCTCGTTCCTCACCTGGCGGGGCCAGCTGCACCGGGAGCCGCCGCGCCGCCCCGAGCCCGACCGCCCCGGCGCCCCTAACATGTTGCGCTCCGAGGGATGGAAGTACGGGTTCAACGCCAGCCAGTGCCTGAGTTGTGGGTTCCGCCATCTCCCGCCCACCCGGGTCTGCCTGCGCTGCAAGTCGGTCGACCAGATGGAGCCCGAGCGGCTGGCCGATGTGGAGGGCACGGTGGCCACGTTCACCATCGACTATCTGGCCTTCAGCCTGTCCCCGCCGACGGTGGGGGTGGTGGTCGACTTCGACGGTGGCGGTCGGTTCCGCTGCGAGCTCACCGACTGCGATCCTGATGCCGTCCATATCGGGACCAGGGTCCAGTTGACGTTCCGCCGCTTCTACACGGCCGAGGGCATGCACAACTACTTCTGGAAGGCACGCCCCGTGGATGGCGGGCCCTCGGCCGAGGGGGCTGCATCGGCGGGCACACAATCGGCAGACGCTGCACCGACCAAGGAGGTCTAGCCATGGCAAGTCACGGCATCCGGGACCAGGTGGCCATCATCGGCATGGGCTGTACGCCCTTCGGCGAGCTGTGGGACAAGGGGGCAGACGATCTGCTGATCGACGCCACCCAGGAGGCCATCGCCTCGGCCGGTGTGGCCATGGACGACATCGATGCCTTCTGGCTGGGGACCCTGGGGGCGGGCAACTCCGGCCTGACCATGTCACGACCGCTGAAGCTCGACTACAAGCCGGTGACCCGGGTGGAGAACTTCTGCGCCACGGGCTCCGAGGCATTGCGCAATGCCTGCTATGCCGTGGCCTCGGGGGCTTACGACATGGCCATGGCCGCCGGCGTGGAGAAGCTGAAGGACTCGGGCTACTCGGGGCTGACCGGGATCCACCTGGTCGGGGACGGCACCCGCGATTCACTGACCGCGCCGGCCACTTTCTCCTTCCTGGCTCCCTCCTATGCGGCCAAGTACGGCGTGGACACCCAGGAGATGAAGGACGTCATGAGCCGCATCGCCTGGAAGAACCACTTCAACGGGGCGCGCAATCCCCGGGCCCAGTACCGCAAGGAGGTCTCCCTCGAGACCATCTCCAAGTCGCCGCGGGTGGCCGGCGAGCTGGGCGTGTTCGACTGCAGCGGGGTGTCCGACGGATCGGCGGCCGCCATCGTGTGCCGGGCCGAGGACGTTCACCGCTACACCGACGCCCCCCTCTATGTGAAAGGGCTCAGCTTCGTGGCCGGCCCGGCGGCCGGGCCTATCGACCCCGATTACGACTACACCACCTTCGAGGAGGTGGTGCGTTCGGCTCAGGATGCCTACCAACAAGCGGGAGTGACCCATCCCCGGGCCCAGTTGGCCATGGCCGAGGTCCACGACTGCTTCACCCCGACCGAGTTGGTGCTGATGGAGGACCTCGGCTTCGCCGAACGGGGCACCGGGTGGAAGGAAGTCCTGGCCGGTACGTTCGACCTCGACGGTGAGCTTCCGGTCAACCCCGACGGTGGGCTGAAGAGCTTCGGGCATCCCATCGGGGCGTCGGGGCTGCGGATGATGTTCGAGTGTTGGCTGCAGCTGCGGGGCCAGGCCCCCGAGGACCGCCAGATCAAGAGCGTCACCGAGGGAGGGCGGACCCTGGGGCTGACCCACAACCTGGGTGGCGGACCGGGCGAGTGCGTGAGCTTCGTCAGCGTGGTCGGCTCGGAGCCGTCGGCCTAAACGCGGTCCGCCCAGCAGTAATCCGCCCAGCAGTAAACAAGGCATGAATCAGGCGCACAGGGGGCAACGGTTGGTTGACGCAGGACCAATCAGAGGTTCGGGCGACCAGGGCTACGCTCCACATTCATGACGCTTCCGCTCACCGGGATCAAAGTTCTCGAGTTCTCCGAGCATGGGTTCGTGCCTTCGGCCTGTGCTGCACTGGCTGACTGGGGGGCGGACGTGGTCAAGGTCGAGCGCCTCGAAGGCGACCCGATGCGCCAGATCATCCGCCAGGGGCTGGTGGCCGACGCCGATGGGTACGACTACCTGTTCCAACTGGTGAACCGCAACAAGCGGGGTGTGTCGATCGATGTACTCGACCCGTCCGGTCGTGAAGTCTTCGAGCGGTTGGTGGCATGGGCTGACGTGTACGTCACCAATCAGCTGCCCAGAGTGCGACGCAAGCTGCACACCGAGCCCGAAGACCTGTTCAAGTTGAACCCCCGCCTGGTCGTCGCTCGCGGCCATGGTCAAGGCCAGCGGGGAGAGGGAGCCGAGCAGGGCGGCTTCGACGCCGTCTCGTTCTGGTCGCGTGGCGGAGTGGCCCACATGCTCACCGATCCGGGTGCAGACCAGTTGACCTCGCCTCGACCGGCCTTCGGCGACGTACCGACGGGAATGTTTCTTGCCGGCGGCATCTGCGCCGCGCTGGTCCACGCCCAGCGCACTGGGGAAGGGGTGGTAGTCGACACGTCGTTGCTGAACGGGGCCAACTGGACCCTCGGCCCGGATCTGGCCTATGCCTCGATAACCGGAACCGAGCCGCCTCGCCACACGACTGAACCCGGTGATCGGAGCCCGTTGGGCTGGACGTACCGCACCGGCGATCATCGGTGGATCATGTTGATGATGTTGGACGAGGGCCGGTATTGGGAGCCCACCTGCCGGGCTCTCGATCTGGTCGAGATGATCGAGCCCTTTGCCGACGAAGCCGTTCGCCGTGCCGCCTGGCCGGAGATCTGCAATCGACTGGGGGAAACCATCGGTTCGATGGACCGCGACGACCTGGCCGAACGACTGAGCAATAAACACTGCATCTTCTCCTTCGTGGCCACTCCGGCCGAAGTGGTGAACGACCCGGCCGTCGTCGACAACGGCTACCTCATGGCCCATCCCGGTCATCCTCCTTTGCGGTTGGCCGCCGCCCCGGCGCAATTCGACGACGAGGTGCTCGAAGTCCGCCGGCCGGGTCCCGACCAGGGTCAGCACTCGCGAGAGGTACTCGAGGAAGTGGGCTACTCGCCCGATGAGATCGATGCCCTGGTGGGGTCGCACGTGGTTGTTGCCAGCCCATAGGGGCTTGACCTGGGCGGATTGCCGACCCTCGGCGGATGCCGCCGACCCGACGTCATGGAGTGGGTAGAGCGCTGGTGGGCGTCAGGGTCTTAGTGGTCGCGGTCTGAAAGCGGGGATCACCGCTCCGGCTATGGCCCGAATCAGGCCGATCGTCGAGTTGGCCCAATCGAAGTAGTCCCGCCACGTCACTATCTGTCCATCGACAACCTCGAACGTTCCGCACACCCAAATCTCCAGGCGCACTGGGCCGAGGATGAGCTGGTCGGTGCGCTCGGTCAATACCAGTGGTCCATTGGCGGCGATGCCTCGGACTCTCACGTCGAAGCCCATGTGGCGGAAATAGAAGGCGGCCGCCTTGGTGAAGCGGTGCTTGCCGCGGATCGTCGGCAGGGACACGTTGTCGTAGACCAAATCGTCGCCGACGAGCGACACGGCGATCTCGGTGTCACCGTCGGCGAGTGCCCCGAGGAACCGCTGCACCACATCGATCGGATCCGCCGGGTCTGGCGTGACGGTCATGCCGGATCTCCTTACGCCCGTCGCATCCGAGTCTCGGGCATTGCCCGCTCGAGGTCAGGCTAGTCCTGCTTCAATTGCGACCCGGTCTTGCTGAAGGCCGTTCACGACCGGGCGGTGTCCTGACTGAGACCGCCGGGCATGACCATCCCCACCGGCTGGAGGTGCTGGCCGAGCATGGCGTCGAACTGGTCGGCCACGCTTTCGGCGTCCCAGCCACCCTCCCGGCTCATCCAGGCGATCTGCTTGGGGTGCTGGAAGAGGGTGAAGGCCCAGTCGGAGCGCCCGAACAGCTGGCCGTTCACCGCCGCGGCCCGCTCGGAGGCCAGGTATACGACGATGGGAGTGTTGAGCGACGGGTCCAACGTGGCTGGCGGCTCCTCGCCCTCCTGGTAGAGATTGGCCGTCATCCGGGTGGCGCCGGCCGGGGCCATGGCATTGGCCGTGATGCCCGAGCGCCCGAGCTCCAGGGCCCACACGAAGGTCATGCCCATGATCCCCGCCTTGGCCGCGGCGTAGTTGGTCTGGCCGAAGTTGCCTCGGAGACCAGCCGACGAGGTGATGTTGATGATGCGCCCGTAGCCCGCCTCCTTCATCGGGCCGACGGCGTGCTGGGTGCAGTTGAACGTGCCCTTCAGATGGGTGGCGATGACGGCGTCGAAGTCGTCCGGCCCCATCTTGGCCAGGCTGCGGTCGCGCACGATCCCGGCGTTGTTGACCAGGATGTCGATCTGACCGAAGGTGTCGACCGCGGTCTGGATGATCCGACCGGCGGCCTCGTAGTCGGAGACCGAGTCATGGGCGGGAACTGCCCGTCCGCCCGATGCCTCGATCTCGGCGCACACATCGGTGGCCGGGTCCTCCCCGGTCTCGTCACCCCGGAGACCCACCCCGATGTCGTTGACCACTACGGAAGCGCCGGCCTGGGCCAGGGCAAGGGCGAACTCGCGGCCAATTCCCCGTCCCGCCCCGGTGACCACCGCTACGCGTCCGTCTAACAACATCGACCCCTCCGATCCAGGCAGCCCAGCCAATCCGGGCCAAGCCTGACGATACTATGAGCCAAACAGTCGTTTTCGCCTCCCGGGCGACCGTCGAAAGGGGTGACACATGGCTGGTGCCCACGGAGTCGATCCGATGGCTGAGGACGAGGACCAGACGGCATTGCGCATGCTGGCTCGCGAGGTCGCAGCACGAGAGGTGGGACCGCGAGCCGCACACGGGGACGAGACGGGCGAGGTGCCGATCGAAGCCATCAAGGCTCTGGCTGCCGCCGACCTGTTCCGGGTGACCATCGGCGAGCAGTGGGGCGGTCTCGGCTACGGCGACGTCGAGGCCTCGATCGTGTTGGAAGAGGTAGCCCGCCATGATGTCTCCACCGCCATCTGCTGCCAACTTGCCTTCAACGGTCCGGCACGCGGGATCGAACACCTGGGTGGACCAGCCCTGCAGGATCGATGGCTGCCGGCCGTGGCCAATGGGGAGGCCATCGTGAGCATCGGCATCACCGAGCCGGACGCGGGCTCGGCCGTACAGGTCATGCGCACGGCACTGACCGAGGACGGTCCCGGCCGGTGGCGCCTCAATGGTTACAAGAACTTCTCGACGCTCGGTCACGCCGCCGGTGGGGTATTGGTGTGGTGCCGCTGGCCCGGTGGGGATGGGGCCAAGGGCATCGGCGCCGTCATCGTCCCCATGGACCGTGAGGGCGTCTCCCTGGCCGGCAAGCACCGATCGATGGGCATCCACGCCGCCACCGAGGCCGAGATCGCCTTCGACGGCGTGGCCGTGAGCGAGGACGACATCCTGTTGGCCGGTGACCCGTCTTCTACCGACGCCTTCAAAGTGTTGCTCTCACATCTCAACCACGAGCGTTGCGGCAACGCGGCGATGTGCGTGGGCGCCGCCCAGGGCGCACTGGAGCATGCCACCCGCTACATGAACGATCGGGTCATTGCCGGCAAGCCCATTGCATTGCTGCAGGGGCTCCAGTGGAAGTTGGCCGACATGGCCATCGCCTTGGAGGGGGCACGACTCCTCCTGGCCCGGGCGGTGCGATTGGCCGGTCCGGGCGGAACCCCTCCGGCTCTGGAGACGGCCATGGCCAAGACGGCGGCCAACCTGGCGGCGAAGTTCGTGTGCGACGAGGCCATCCAGCTGCATGGTGGGTACGGCTACAGCCGGGAGTACCCGGTGGAGCGGGTCTATCGGGACATCCGTGGGTTGTGCATCGGGGCGGGCACCATCGAGGCCCAACGGAACTACGTCGGCTCCAGTGTGGCCCGGGGCGTGACGTCGGCGTCGCCGGGTTGGATGAACCCACTGGTTGACTGAGTGGCGCGACCGAGGGGCGGCGTTGGTTACCGGACGGATCCGTGTTGAAGCGGTAGTTGGCTTTTGGCCTTGGGGAACACGACGGCGCCGCCCTCGCGGCAATGCCCTACTCAGTCGGTGGTGGTGGCCGCTCGTTCCGTAGTCGATTGTGGAATCCGCACAGGAGCCTGCCGTTCTCCTGGTTCGTGGGACCATTGGCAGCGTCGGGGATGATGTGGTCGACCTGGCAGGCCGAGGCGGGCAGATCGCAGTAGGGATGG
>DASZLD010000008.1:0-8766 GCA_035552655.1 Acidimicrobiales bacterium | reverse complement strand
GGCCGACGAGGCCGCCTCGTTCATCTGCTCGACGCTGTCGGCCACGAGGTGGTCCAGCACGGCCTCGAACAGATCGACCTTCGACGCGAAGTGGTGATAGATCGCCCCCTTGGTCAGCCGGGCGTTGGCCGCCACCTCGTCCAGCGAGGTCGAGGTGAAGCCCTTGGCCCCAAAGAGGTCGGTGGCGCTCTCGACCAGGGCTAGACGCGTGGCATCGGAGTACTCGTCCCTCCGGGTGCGCGCCTCGGTCATGGCCGCAACCCTATCTACCTGGGACTTGAGCGTCGTGGAACGCCAACTTGACATAGTGGCCATACCTCGGGAATATGAGATACTAAGAGTACGTACCCAGAGTATGTCGACCTGGGAGGAACGTCATGAACCTCGACAGAGCCCTCAGAGCACTCGCCCGGTTCGTCTTTGCCCACCGCCGGGCCATCGTGGCGGTGACCGCCGTCGGCATCGTCGCCGCCGGTGTCTTCGGAGCCCAAGTCACCAAGCGGACCTCCCAAGGCGGCTTCGACGCCTCCACGGAGCAATCCATCAGAGCCGCCTCCGTCCTTCAGAGTGACCTGCACGCCGGCCAACCCAATCTCATCCTGTTGGTCACCGCCCGCCACGGCAGTGTGGACAGCTCCGCCGTCGCCGCCGCCGGCCGCGCCCTCACCGCCCGACTGGCGGCCGAGCCCCACATGGCCAACGTCATGTCCTACTGGTCGCTGGGCGCGGTGCCGGTGCTGCGCACTGCGGACGGGGACCAGGCACTCATCGTGGGGCGGATCGTCGGCAACCAGGACGAGATCGTCCGACGCGAGCCCGCCATCATCGCCGGACTGGGTCAGGTGTCCAACACCATGACCGTCCAAGCCGGTGGGTTCGGTCCCGCCTTCCAAGAGGTCAACTCGGTGGTGGAACACGACCTCATCCGGGCCGAGATGATCGCCATTCCCCTGACCATCATCTTGCTGCTGTTCGTGTTCGGATCGGCCATCGCCGCGCTCATGCCCTTAACCATCGGGGGTGTGGCCATCGTGGGCACCCTTGCCGTCTTGCGCCTGCTCACCGGCTTCACCCCGGTGTCGGTCTTCGCCGTGAACCTGACTACCGCCCTCGGTCTGGGGCTGGCCATCGACTACAGCCTGTTCGTCGTGAGCCGGTTCCGAGAGGAACTGGCTGAGGGACGCGGGGTGGAAGCCGCCCTCGAGACCACGCTGGCCACCGCGGGGCGAACGGTGGCCGGGAGCGCCCTGACCGTGGCCGCCGCCCTGTCCGCCCTCCTCGTCTTCCCCCTGATGTTCCTGCAGTCTTTCGCCTATGCCGGCATCGCCGTCAGCCTGCTGGCCGGCCTGGCCGCCCTGATCGTGTTGCCCGCCATCTTGGGACTGCTCGGCCACCGGGTGAACAAGTACACCGTGTGGCGTCGATCGGTTCGGCCGCCCGCTGTCGGCTTCTGGTCCCGGACGGCTGCGCTGGTCATGCGCCGGCCGGTCGTCGTGATCGTCCTCGTCGTGGGCTGCCTGGCCGTGTTGGGCTCGCCGTTCCTCGGGCTCAAGCTGGGCTACCTCGACTACCGGGTGCTTCCGCCCTCGAACCACGTCCGCCAGACCAACGACCTGTTGACCACGGAGTTCGGGAGCGGGCAGGGCGGCGCCCTGGCCGTGGTCGCCCCCGGCGTCGGTTCCTCCCAGCAGGGCGAGGTCTCCGCGTACGGCAAGCGTCTCTCCCTGCTGGCCGGCGTGGCCCGGGTGGACACCGAGACCGGCGTCTTCGTCCATGGGGTCCAGGTGCCCATGGCCGCGGGATACCTCTCGCAGTTCCACTCCGAACACGGGACCTGGCTATCGGTGGTGCCCTCGGTCGACCCCCTCTCCCCCGCCGGTGAGCACCTGGTGACCGAGATCCGGGCCGGGCCCAAGCCGTTCCCCGTCCTAGTCGGCGGTCTCCCGGCCCAATTCGTGGACTCGAACGCCGTTATTGCCAGCCGGTTGCCCCTGGCCCTCGGTCTCATCGCCGCCATCACGTTCTTCTTGTTGTTGTTCTTGTTCCGCAGCCTGCTGATCCCCATCAAGGCGCTCATCCTCAACGTGCTCAGCCTCTCGGCCACGTTCGGGGCCATGGTGTGGATCTTCCAGCAGGGCCACCTCTCCGGTCTCCTGGACTTCACCGCCACCGGGAGCCTGACTGCCACCATGCCCATCCTCATGTTCTGCGTGGCCTTCGGCCTGTCCATGGACTACGAGGTGATGCTGATCTCTCGGATCAAAGAGCGCCACGATCAGGGGCACGACACCCGTGACGCCGTGGCCACGGGGCTGCAGCAGTCCGGGAGGATCATCACCGCCGCCGCGCTGATCATGAGCGTGGTGCTCCTGGCTCTGGTCTCCAGCGGCATCAGCTTCATGAAGCTGTTCGGCGTGGGCCTGACCCTGGCCGTGCTGATGGACGCCTTCGTCATTCGAGGCCTGCTGGTACCGGCGTTCATGCGTCTGGCCGGTCGGGCCAACTGGTGGGCGCCCCGGTTCATGCGAGGGCGCGGCCCCGGACTCCCAAGGTCGAGTCCCGACGACGGGAGGGCTCCACCGCACCAGGTCCCGCGCCCCAGGCCTGCGGTACTCGTTCCCGACCGGTCATCGTCGTAGCTACGACATGATCTCCGTGGCCGCCCGTTCGCCGGCGAGGATTGCCCCGTCCATGTCGCCGGCAGAGACCGAGGACGTCTCGGTGGAGGCCCAGTGGATACGACCCACCGGCGCTCGCCAGGCGGCACCAAAGGCGGTCCAGGTTCCCGGCACCGCCCCCATGGTCGCCCCGCCCCGAATCCACGGCTGTGCCGCCCAGTCCCGCTCGAAGTACTGGGCGGGCGTCGTGGCCTGGGTGCCGAAGAAGGAGCCGAGGGCACCCAGTACCGCCGCCTTGCGTTGGGCTGCCGGCATAGCGCCCCATGCCAGTGCGGTCTCGCCGTCGAGCAAGGCATACAGCACGCCCGGGGTTCCACCGGGGGGCGTGTTGTCGAAGACGCCGGTCACCGGTCCGCCGGTGGTGAAGACGATGCCGTTCAAGCCGTCCTGGCGCCAGAAGGGTGACGGATAGACGGCGAAGGCCTTGATGGCCCAGCCCATCGGCGTCCGTTGGGTGAACTGGTCCCGGATCGTCGGCATGGGTGGGTCGTAGGCGATCCGGCCGGCCATTGCCGGGGCCGCGGCCACGATGACGTGCTTGGCGTTGAACACGCCCTTGACGCTCTGGACTCGAGCTCCCGACTTCGATTGGGAGATGGCATACACGGGCGTCTCGAGCACCACCCGGTCGCCGAGCTCGTCGGTCAGCTTCTTGACCAACAGGCCCGATCCCCCGACGATGCGATCCTGGAGGGCACCGCCCTTGATCGACACCAGCGGAAGCGGCCCACCGTTGCTCTGGACCACGAACAGCGTGTGCAGCAGCGAGACCTGGTCCGGAGCCGCACCCATCGGTCCGGCAATGGCCGAACCCAGCAGTGTCCGGGCCAGAGGGGTCGAAACGTTGTCGCCCAGCCATTGGGCAAGCGTCTGGGAGTCCCAGTCTGACGCTTGAGGTGCGTGCTGCGGTGCGTCCAGCGGCACCTGTTTGGCCATATCGCCATAAGTGGTGATTCCGGCCAGAAGTGCATCCTGGTCGGCCGGCGACAACCCCGTTGGGACCGTGCCTTGGAAGCGCTCCACTTGGCCGGCGTTGGCAAAGAGACTGAAGCCCGTGTCGTAGGTCGAGAATGTCTTGATGTGGTACTCGGCCAGCATGGCGCGGATGCGGGCCTGGTCGGGTCCCACCCATTCGCCACCGAGCTCGGTCACCTGATCGGCACCCTTGCCGACGGCGGCATTCTGCACCCGACCGCCGGTCCGGTCGCTGGCTTCCAACACCACAACCGACTTCTTGGCCCGCACGAGCTGCCGAGCGGCGGCCAGACCCGACAGTCCGCCACCCACGATGGCCACGTCGACGGTGCGGCTGGCCGACGGCGGTGAGGTGGTGGCTGCCGACGCTTCGCCGGCGGGGCCGGTGGCGCTGAGGGCGGCGACCGCCGTTCCCGCCACGGCTGCTCCTTGGAACAGGTGCCTTCTGCTGAAGGGTCGTTCGAACGGCTTCGGGGCGTGCCCGCCTGACCCAGGTTGTGCTGGCGTCGATCCCATGAAGTTCAGGGTACGAATGATGCTGACCAGGAGCGACCTGAATTTGGAACCGACCAGTGACCAGATGGCAACGGTCATGGGACAGTGGACCTACCCGGTGCGCTCGACGGCGACCATACTGACGAGGTGGCGGCGGTGGTGGTAGACGAGGTGGTGGCCGGTGTCCTGTTCGACCTGTTCGGGACGATCGTCGCCCCGTTCTCGAAGGATGGTCATGACCACGCCTTGACCGTGGCGGCCGAAGCACTCGGACTCGATCCGGCTCGGTGCATCTCGGCCTGGCAGGCCGACTACGACAACCGGGTCCGGGGCCGTTCCGGTGACATCGCCGCCCAACTCCGGACCATCGCCGATGCCCAGGGCATCGAGGTGGACAGCGAGCAACTTGACTTCGTGGTGGCATCGTACGCCACGTTCTGCGATGAGGCCATGGAGCCGGTACCGACGGCCGCGTCCACCCTGGCGGCCCTGGCTGAGCGGTCGGTGCCCATCGGTCTGGTGTCGAACACCGCCCCCGACCTGGCCGCCGCGTTTGAGCGATCGCCCTTGCGGCTCCTGTTCGCCACGTGCACGTTCAGCTGCGCCATCGGGGCCGCCAAGCCCGACCGCGCCATCTACGCCGCCGCGGCACAAGCACTGGGGATCGAACCGGCTCGCCTCCTCTTCGTCGGCGACGGGAGCGACGACGAGCTGGCCGGCGCGGCCCGGGCCGGCCTCACTCCAGCCTTGGTCGAAGCAGAGACGACCGACACTTATGACCCGGGCCGCCACGCCGTCGGCCGCTGGAGCGGCATGCGCCTCCGTGACCTGTCCGATGTCCTGGCGCTGGTGCTGTGATCGGCTCCGGCCACCACCCGTCGCCGGTACGTCGTGGGGTTCTCCCCGGCATACCGGGCGAAGCCCCGGGAGAAGGCGCTCAGGCTCTCGAATCCCACCGCAGTGGCCACCTCGATCACCGTCGGTCCCGGTTCGGCCAACAGGGTCATGGCCCGGAGGAACCGGCTCTGGAGGAGGTAGTTCCGCCACGTCATGCCGGTAGCGGCCACGAACCGGCGGCGTAACGTCCGGTCCGACAGCCCGACCGACCGACACACCTCGGCCTCAGTCACCCGGTCGAGGTGGCTGTCGGTATAGGCCATGACAGCGGCGATGAGCGGTTCGGGACTGGTGGGTAGGCACAACGGCATCTCCCGGTCCAGTCCGCCGGCCACCAGATTGGCCAGCGTGGCGAAGAACCCGTCGGCCTCCTGGTCGCTGGCCGGCCGGTCGATGGGCCACCGCACGCCGTAGAGGATCATCTCCCGGATCACCGGGGAAACAGCCAGGATGCGGGCGCTGTCGCCCCCATCGGGAACCAGCTGGCGATGGAAGAAGACCGACACCGTTCGGACCTCGCTCTTGATCGTGGTCTGGTGCATGAGCCCAGCCGGAATCCACACCCCCTGCTGCGGTGGGAGCAGATAATGGCCGGCTCCTGTCTCCACTTCCACCGTCCCTTGGAACGAGTACTCGATCTGGTGAAGGTCGTGGGCGTGCCAGTCGGTCACCAAACCGTTGCCCTCGTAGGCGAAGGTGCCGGCCCGCGCTGGACTGCCATCCCGCATGTCCACCACACCCGAGCTGTCCGCTTTGGGCAAATCATTGGCCAAACGCGCAGAGACGGTCACCAGGTGCAGAGTGTACACATGAGGTACCAGCCCAAACAGTGGAAAGGCGCACCGGCATGAACGAGAGCCATCTCCAATTCCTCGCCAGTCCCGAGTGGGCCCAGATACTCGAGACCGACCTGTTGCCCTGGGTCCTGAGCGTCGGTGACCTGGGCCAGGACGTGCTCGAGATCGGTCCCGGTCCCGGGCTGACCACCGACCTGCTGCGTCAGCGGGCTGAGGCGGTCACTGCAGTGGAAATCGACGTGGACCTGGCCGAAGCGCTGGCCGAGCGTCTGGCCGGCACCAACGTCACCGTGGTCTGCGCCGATGCCACCGACGCCGACCTTCCCGCCGACCGGTTCTCCGCCGTGACGTGCTTCTCGATGCTGCACCACATGCCGTCGCCCAGCCTGCAGGACCGACTGTTCGCCGAGATCCATCGCGTGCTCCGGCCTGGCGGCATCCTCGTCGGCGTTGACGGACTCGACATCCAGCCCATCCGGGATGGACATGTCGACGACACCTTTGTCCCCGTCGATCCCGACACCCTCGGAGATCGGTTCGAGGCTGCCGGCCTGACCGAGCCGTCCGTCGAGCGCAACGACTATCAGGTTCGTTTCGTGGCTCGAAAGGCGGGGTAGCTCACGGCGGGGCAGCTCACGACCGCGTGCGTCGAGCTCGCGCTGGAGTCCGGGGCGAAGGTGGAGCCAGAAGGGCATGCATGTACTCGCAGATGAGCTGACGCGCCGCCTCCCTCGTGAGCGAAGGGTCGGCCATGGCCATCGGTTGGGCAATGCCCTCCATGAAGGCAAAGAGGCACAATGCGGCGCGATCTGCATCCGTCTCGGGCGCGAACTGTCCGGCGTCCATACCCATGCGGATGGCATCGGCGATCATGCTCCGCCACCCGCGGTACTCGTCGAGCATGTCGAGCTGGAGATCGGGGTCGCGCAGAGCGACTCGGTAGAACTCCTCGGACAACAGGACCGAACGTTCCGAGTCCGGGTCGTACATGTCGAGGTGGGCGTCGATCATGTACAGAACTCGCTCCGTCGGGTCGGCTATTGGTTCGAGGCCAGTCCGGATCTGAGCCTCCTTTGCATTGCTGTCGTGCCGGAAGGCAGCAATGAGCAGGTCCTCGCGTGAGCCGAAGTAGTACTGCAGCGAGGCGATCGGCACCCCGGTGGCCTCGCTCACGTCCACGAATCGGGTGCCATCCATGCCGCGCTCGGTGATCACTCGAACGACGGCGTCGAGGATCTCGGGTTTCTGACGACCAGCCTTGCGCGTTCGCCTTCGGACTGGGGCGGTATCCACCATGACTGTCGAGACTCCTTCGTGATCCTGTCAGTAGGGCCGCAAGTGCATCCCTTAGCGGCCCTGTGTCCAGTATTCCACACTTGTACAATATTTGCACTCATATTCTAACTTGTATTAGATATGGATTCATGTACAATACGGATGGGCCGACTGGCCAACTGGTCTCAGGGCAACCGGAGACCGGACACATCGACAATGGAGGACGAATCGTGGGAACCCCCGCACGCAAGCTCTATGACCTGCAGGGTCACCGGGCAGCCATGGCCCAGAGGGGGAACAGGGGGACCAACCCGTCCCCCGATAGCGATGCCCGTGCCGATAGCGATGCCCGTGCCGATGCCGATGCCCTCGCCGAAGACCTCGTTCCCCGTGGCCGAGTGGTCGGTCGCGGCGCCCAGTTCGAAGAGACGGTGGTCCTCGACCGCCATTCCTACGAACCCGAGGTCTGGTGGTTCGGCCACCTGATCGACGGAAACCTGGGCAAGCGGGGACGCCTGCGCCACGACCGGTCGACCCACGAGACGACACTCCTCACCGGTCACGATGGCGGGGTGTACGCAACCGCGGCGCTGCTCGTCCACCAGGCCTGCGACCCGACGTCTGTCCACCCGACCTACTTCATCTACGACGTGGCCACCCAGCGGCTCGACATGAAGGATTGCGATTGTTCGGTCACGTAAGGGACGACGGTGTGCCTCGTTGGGCCGGTCCGGAGCGCCCCTCTCGCTCATCCGCGCCGTCGTCGGTCGGAGCTCCAGGTAGCGGAGCACGGCCAGCATCCGGATGAAGACAGGGGGGAAAGCCCCCGGGCCAGTACAGTGATCGGCTCAGGCAGGTATTTCACATTCGATCGGAGCACAGGATGGCCGACACAGAGGTTCACGTTCTCATCTGTTACGACGGTTCGGAACACGCCAAGCATGCCATCGAGGGGGCATCCAAACTGTTCCCCGGCGCGCCGGCCACCGTGTTGTACGTGACCGAGTCGCTGGCCCACATGCTGCAGCGGTATCCGTCGCCTGACTCATTCGTCGGCGACATCCCCTTCGAGACCGTCGATGCCAACAACGCCGAAGCCGGATCTTCGATCGCCGACGAGGGCGCGGCGCTCGCCATCAAGGCAGGGATGCAGGCCAAAGGGCGCTGCGTCACCTCTGACAGCTCGGCCTGGAACGCAGCGCTGATCGCGGCCGACGAGCTGGATGCTGCGGTAATCGTGGCCGGTGATCGCGGTCGTTCGGGCGTGCGCGAGCTGGTGCGGGGAGGATTCAGCCGACACTTGCTGCAGCACAGCAACCGTCCGGTCTTGGCCCTTCCCGATCCCGAGCTGGCCCATGCTCGCCGCAAGGCGTCCCAACCGTCCGGCTGAATTTGGGCAGCCACCGATAGATCGGTGATGCCCGATTGGTTTCGTGATGTGGTTTTTGATGGTTTGGTTTCAGTGATGCGCTGACCGCGTCGCCTGAGGGATGAACCGCAGCTACGAAGGTGGTGGCCGCTCGTTCCGTAGTCGATTGTGGAATCCGCACAGGAGCCTGCCGTTCTCCTGGTTCGTGGGACCATTGGCAGCGTCGGGGATGATGTGGTCGACCTGGCAGGCCGAGGCGGGCAGATCGCAGTAGGGATGG
>DASZLD010000007.1:0-10815 GCA_035552655.1 Acidimicrobiales bacterium | reverse complement strand
TCGGCCGCGATGTTCTCGAGCTCGAGAGCAAGGGAGACAACGGCGGCGGAGCCTTGGGTGGCCGAAGCTCCACTCAACCCGGCGACTGCCTTGTTGACCACGGGCACGAATGCTGGGTCCGGCTTGTTCTGGGTCTTCGCTCCCATCTTCTTCAACGCGCCGTTGAAGGCGGCGAGGTGTTGGCTGTGTTGGCCCATGGTCACCGTGGCGAACTTGGACACCACCGGGTTGGCGGCCGAACCACCGATGTAGGGCAGCGTCAGTGCCGTCTTGTACGTGTTGACGGCCAATACTTCGATCGATGCCGCCGTCTGCAGCATCTGCACGTCGGGTGACGAGCTGGCGAAGGCGGGCGACGCCAGCAGGCCGACCAGGAGACCGCCGCCGGCGGCCGACAGGATTCCGGCGCTGGCCAGACTGGTGTTGATTCCCCGCCGATGCTCAGCGGCGAAGCGCTGGTTCTCAATGGGGTCGCTCTCGTCGATTGGAGACGAGCCGCGGTCGGTCATCTCCGCAAGTGGCTGCACAGTCGCTCTGACTGCATCCGCCTGCATGTCCTGGGACTCCTCCAGCAGCTCGCTGAGGGCCCTGGGTTCACCGGTCATGTGGACCTCCTGGGTGGTATTCCGATTGTTGGGCTCCGGCAAGGCCGGATCGGTACTCGCAGTGTTCGTGCGAGGTGTCGTTGTTCTTCGACGCCAGCGGTCGGTTGGATGTCAATTCCATGAAATTGTTTTGCGCCGATCCGTTGCCTGCAGTTCTCGGGACCGCATTGCGGCCTGATGTCAGAACGCAACCGCGGGTTCTCATCCAGGCGTTGCAGTGGTTACGAAGAAGAGACATGAGTTTCGACCTCGACACCTACCGCAACCTCTCGGCAAAGCTCGACACCGATGACATCGACTTCTCCTCGTTCCGCGAGCACCCGTTGTCGCCGGACGCCCTGCGGTGCCTTCGCTACATGCATGACGTCGAGAACCACACGGTGTGCTATCTGCGCGACATCCTGGTCACTCGAGCGCACAAGGATCCCGATGTCACCTCGTTCCTGACCATGTGGAACTTCGAGGAGTACTGGCACGGCGAGGCCATCGCCGAGGTCCTCGATGCGCACGACGAGTCGGTCGGCACGGGTCGGATCACCGCGCTCCGTCAGCGGCTGCCCAAGCGGGACGCGTGGCGACCGCTTACCTTCCAGCTGGGTTCACTTCTCACTCCCCACCTCACCGCAGTGCACATGACCTGGGGCGCCATCAACGAATGGACCACCCAGGCGGGTTACTCACGACTGGCCAAGCGGGCCAATCACCCGGTGCTCTCCGAGCTCCTCAGGAGAATCATGAAGCAGGAGGGCAGGCACATCGACTTCTACGTGTCACAGGCAAAGAGCCGCCTGTCCGACAGCCGCGGTGCCCAAAAGCTGACCCGTTGGGCCCTCCGACGGTTCTGGGCTCCGGTGGGCAGCGGAGTGATGCCGGAGCCCGAAGTGGAGTTCCTCAGCTCGTACCTGTTCGGCGGGGACGAGGGCATGGCCATGGCCGACCGGATCGACCGCCGGGTCGATCGCCTTCCCGGGCTGGCCGACCTCGAATTGCTGCACGGCATCGCCGCTGCTTGACGTTGGCGACGCGGTACATCCCGCCTGTTGGCGCGTGGCTTGGCTCGGTCCCAGTCGGATGTCGGTCCTCGGGGCGCGGCGGAACCCTCGACCGTGTAGAAAAGGGCCCCGCCGGTCCCAGCGTTGTGACTGACAACCAGGAACGGGGAAGAGCTACCCGGTCCGATTGCCCAGCAAACGCAACCCGGCCCTTCCGGCCTCCTCGCCGGAGAGCCAACGGCGATCGAGCGGATGGCAACCGCCAGTTTGATGATGGGTGGTGGCTTTCTAACTACTTCGAAACCGCGGGAGCGAAAGCCAGTTCTCCGGCATGGCTGGCCGAAGGGCGGAAGGCGACAACGAGTGGATTTGTGGCTACCGATCCACAATTTGGGTATCGATGAGGGATAGCCGAGTGGACCGGGTACGGACCCAACCACAGTCAGGAACCCATGCGCCAGGTACTACACCAACCTCAAGACGAAGCCACGGAGGACCCCACCCCTCCCCGGATCGTTCAGCGCACGGCAAATCTTCCTCCCAACAGCCGCGTCCTCTATCGGGTCGAGCACTACAGCTCGCTTCCAGGCGTCGCTCTTTCGGTCGTTGTGGCCCTCATTGCCCTCGTGGCGGTAGGAGCGGCTCTCGGATTCCCAGCCGGCTGGGTGGCCGGCTTCGAAGTGGGCGCCTCGGCCATCACGCTGATGATGGTCTTTGCCATCCAGCACACCCAGGGGCGCGAACAAGCGGCCACCCAACGCAAGCTGGACGAGATTCTCAAGGCCATTCCCGGAGCAGCGGACCAGCTCATGATGCTGGAAGAAGCGCCGCGGGAAGTGATCCTCGAAGTCGAAGAACGCCACCGTGAAGCGCGTTCGGATTCTGTCGACGATCCTACGAGGGAAGGTGCCTAGATGGGCTCCTGATTATCGTCGGCCGTTTGGGGTACGTAGAACCAAACAGGAGGGCGAGCCTCCCAGTCAACGAGAAAGACGACAAGGTGCAGACACACATCGGGGTGCGGCCAGTGGAACCAGGCTGCTACGAGGTCGTGGCAAAAGAAGGACTGCTCACCACGAGGCACCAGGTCGCGGTGTCGAACGATGTCCTGGACAAGCTCGGACTTGCGGCCGTGGAACCAACCGGCGTGGTGCGAGAGACCTTCCTCATGCTCCTCGAACGGGAGCCGGCCACGTCGGTGCCGGCCCAGGTCAACCTGGAAGCAATCGGCAACTGCTACCCGGATTTCTGGTCGGAGCTCCGCCATCGCGTGCTCATGTCCCGCTCCATTACCAGTTCCTAGCGTTCATCGGATCAATCACCCCGACAAAGAGGGTGGTCGCAGCTCCAGGCTCAGCTGAGGTCCTCGCCTACCAGCCGTGACGCTCCCGGCCCGGCCAGATCCTCCAACCTGGCCTTTCGGCCCATCATGGCCAAGGCCAGAGCGACGGCGGGGCCGCGTACCTCGTCCCCCGTGCCGTGGGACCAGTCGATGTCGCTGGCCACGAAGTGGAAGCCCTGGAGGGACCGCGACACGAAGCCTCGGCGGGCCTTGGGCATCACCAAGAAATCGAGTGCGGCGGCCCAAGACTCGATCGCACTGGTGTCGTCCAAGCCGAGTGGGATCCGGATGTCCTGACCGTGAACGAGCACCTCAGACAGGGGGGCCTCCGATCCGAAGCCGGGCGGCTTGGCCCGACTGTCGGCAAACCGGCGGATGTCGGCGATGATGTCAGGGGTCGGACGCTTCGCCTGTTTGGCCGTCAAGGCCACGTTGGCCCGACTGAAGCTGCCACCGGCAGCGACGAAGGTGACCAGGAACGCAGGGATCGAGATCCTGTGGGGCACCACCAAGTGAGCGGCAATATCGCGTACCGTCCACGCGTCGCACAGGCTCTGTGTGTCCCACTGCTCCGGCGAAAGTGGGTCGAGCTGATCGGCCAGGGCCAGCCGCTCCGATGCAATGGCGTCCCAATGGTCCACTGATCACAGCCCGTCAGTGGGGCCCGACGCGTCCTGTCGGCTGCGGCTCTCAGCGTTACCCAACCTGGTGCGGACAATGATGTAGGCGGCCACCAGCAGCAGGATGAACAGCACGCCGATCACGATCCACAACACCCGGTTCGCCACATGCCAGCCGGCAGCAAACTGCATCACTACCGCTTGCGCCATCACCAAGCCGATCATGGGCCACTTCCTCGTCGTCCGCTGAAGATGGTACCCGGGCCCGTCGGCGAAGTCACTCGCGGTCGGCACCCACCTGGGCGCTCACACGAACTCGCGGCGGCGCATCCATACCAGGGTGGCCCAGCCCCAGATCGGGGGCAGGTACGAGGTGAAGAGGCGTTGGATGAACACCGCGGCGGTGGCGTCAGATTCCGAGATGCCGGCCGCGGTGAGGCCCAGGATCAGACCGGCTTCCACCACGCCCATACCCCCCGGTACGGGCGAGACGCCACCGATCATCGAGGCCAGGGTGATCACCACGATCAGCGTGGCCAGGCTGAGATGATCGTCAAAGGCGCGAAGCGAAGCACCCAGGGCCAGGGCCACCAGGACCTGACTGGCCGCCGCTCCCCCGAACAGCTGGATCAATTTTCGCGGTGACTTCGCCACCGTCCTGACGTTCAGCCAGATGTCGCTCAGCTTCGGCCGGAGCTTGTCGGAGGCCGCCCTGCGCAAGCGGGGGACGGCCAACACCAGTCCGACCACCAGGCCGATGCCGACCACGGCGGCCAGCAGGATCCAGACCGTCTTGGAGTTGCCCCCTGACTCGGGCGTCGCTTCGAGATGGATGGAGCTCCAGGCCAAGGGCAGCGAGATGAGAAACAGCACGCCCTTGACGATCCAACTGGCCGTGCTGACCACGGCGCTCGAGCTCACGGCCACCGACGCGTCGTAGCCCTCCTGCTGGAAGAACCGCACCCGGGTGGCAAAGGTGGCCGGGGCCCCACCGGCCAAGGCGCTGAAGCTGTTGGCCACCTCGAGGCCCAGCACCCTTCCGTAGGGGAGGATCCCCGAGACGCTGCCCAGGTCCTCGATGGCCGATGCGGCAAAAGCCAGCTGCGCGCACACGAAGGCGGCGATCACCCACAACCAGTTGGCGCCGACGATGGTGTCGAGCGACTGGGACACGTCCAACAGCACCCCGATCAGGGCCCAGCCGCCGATCAGCGTGCCCAGGACGACGATGAGCGTGGCCCAGCTCACCCGACGGGGTTCGGCCAGCTTGGGCACCTCGATGGAGTGGGTAGCGGCTGTCTGTTGGCGAACGTCTTCGAGCAGGCCCTTCTTGCCCCGCAAGGTTCGAGCCAGCGCGGGGTCGAGGCCGGCACGGCGGAGGTGCTGCAGCATCCCGGTCAGGATCTCGGGAGTCAGGCAGCGTCCCGCCGCGGCGGCAGCTCGCTCCGCTCCCACCACGAGCGCCATCGCCGCCACCGCTCCGGCCAGGTCTCGGTCCAGTCGCTCACCCGTTGAGTTGGACGTGGCATTGCGGAAATCAACCAGGGTCGCGGAGCCGGTAGACGGGTCGATCAACACCGTCTCGCCACTGATCGCTCCGTGAGCAATACCGACCGCCCGCAACGCCAGGACCTGGTGGCACACATCATCGAGCACCTGGTCGGTGACTTCACCAGCCTCGCTCTCGGCCAACGGGATTCCCGGGGGCATGCGGCTGACCAGGACGGCGTCTCCGGCTGCGCCCGCCTTTGCCGCCGCGATCACCTCGGGCACCCTGGCCCCCCCTCTGCTGGCCAGCAGGGTCAGGTAGGCCTCGTGCTCCACCTGTTGGAGGCGGGTGAAGCTGAGGGTCGGGCCCGAGTCGCGGTAGAAGAGGAACCGACCCGCCTTGGTCAGGAGCCGGGCATCAGCGGCGTCGCGTCCGTAGACCGACACCCGGAGACCCGCACCGGGCGCTTCTCCTCGTGACTCGGAGGCCCGGTAGTTGGCCACCCCCCAGGCCTGATAGCGCAAGGGCTCGACCCCGGTAGCCGGCACCCCGACCTCGTCCAGGAGCAGGGTGGCCTCGTCGGCCGAGGGGAGGCCCAGTGGCGAGCCGAACCAGAGGCGGACGATGGCGGTGACACCCCAGCCGATGGCCAGGCTGCCCAGGACGTTGAGGGGCAGACCATTTCCCGCCGCCACGGTGGCGATGGCCAACCCGACGACGAATATCTCGATGGCTCGTTGGACGCCTCGAGCCAGATAGGGCAGCACGGCGGTGGCCACGGCCATGAACACGGCGATCTGGATGACCGGGAAATGGAGGTAGACCCCCTCGATGGTGATGCCGTGCCTCCGTCCCCCGTCACTCCCGAGGGCGAGTATGAGCAGTCCGCTGGCGGCCACCGTTCCAATGGCACTGAGGCCGAGATCCCGGGCGATGACCCAGCGACGGGCCAGGAGGGCGGCCACCACCAGCAATGCGGTCACACCGAACGAGCCGGCGTTGTACACGAGGGTCACCAGCCAGCTGAGGCTATGGGGTACCGGGTAGAGGACATGCACGATCGTGCGATCGACGTGGGAGCCGTTCCTGATGGCCAAGACGCAGCAGAGCAGGACCACCGCGGCCAGGCCGAGGCGCATGCCGTCGGTCCCCCTCCGGCGCCGCTGGCCGTCCCCCAGGGTGGCGAAGATGATCGAGCGCCACCGGGACCGGCCATCGGCCGCTACTGAGATGGAGCCACTGTCAGGAGACGGATCCGCACGCACGGTCATGGCGAACCCCATGGTAGGGATCTCAGAGACCGGCGGCCCGAGTTCAGGCCTCCACCGGTTTTCCTCCCAGGGAGCCCATGGGCACCGGGCCAGCCGGCGCGCTGACGTGCACCGGTTCCTTCCAGCGACTGAACGACACGGATTGGACCTCGGCGTGGTTGTCGACGACCCAGGTCGCCGAAAAGAGAACCGGCAGCGGTGTGCCCGATGCCTTCACGTACAACCTGACCGGGATGGTGACCGGCTTGGTCGCCCCACTCGGGGTCCCCCGCTCCGTGCCACCGATGGTGAGCACCCGTTGCCCCATCTTCTTCGTCACCCCTCGAAGGGTGAGCGGCTTGGCCATTTGGACCTGGCCCAGGGCAGAGGCTGTGGTCAATCCGGCCGCAATCGTCGCGTAGCCGGGGTCGTTCTTGCTCAGCGAGATCCATTGGTTGGTGTACTCCGCGGCCAGTGCCGCCGGCAATTGCATGAAGTTCTGGAGCCCGGGCTCGTCTCCTCGAAAATAGGCCGACCCGTCGACCAGTGTCACGGTGACATGACCGATCTGGCCGTTCATATTGGCCACGATCGTCTGTGTGCCTTCGGTCTTGGCTACGTCGCCGGCAATGGTGATCGACAAATCGGACTGCGACTCGGTGGCGACGTAGTGAAAGGAGGGTTCACCCTTGGCCGCCGCGCCCGACGAGGCCAGCACCTGGCTCGGTGTCTTCGCTGCTGCGCCGGCCACTCCGGGACCGACCCCCAGAGTGGCGCCCACGATGGCCAGAAGGACCAGGAGCATGCCCGGAAGACACCGACTGCGCCATGGGCGGTCGTGCTGGCCCTCTCCGGTCCTGATCATCAAGCGATGCTATGCCCAGCTCGTTCTAGGGCTTGGTCACCGTCCAGCCGCGACGCTCGAGCTCGGCGGCCAGCTGTTCAGCGGGCATGCGGGCCAAGGCCTGCTCTGCCGCCGACGGGCGTGGCCTGGGGCGGGCGGCGACGGGAGCGCTCTCGGGCTGCTCCTCGTCCTGCAGGCGTTCGATGAACGCTCCCACTTCCTCACGGGTGAACTTGCCAGCCGCCTGACGCTGGGTGAAGCCCATGGGGCCTCGGGCATCGCGGAAATCGGTGTGACCGGCGTCGTGCAGCAGGTCCAGAAGCTCCTGCACCTGCCTGGCTGAAGCCGGCGGCCCCAACTGTTGACCGAATGCCATGCCCGCAGTCTTGCCCACCCGGCGATGCGAGCGCTCCGTTCCCCTGCTGATGTCCCGGTCATACTTGGGGGCGTGACCTCGGCCCAGAGCCAGACCGCAGGCTGGAACGACCCCGACCAGGTCGGTTGGTATCTGGACCGGATCGACGGACTCCCATCTCGCATCGCCGGTGAGGACATGCTCCGCGAGGTGCTCCCCCGCACGCCGGAAACGGTGCTCGATCTCGGCTGCGGCGACGGACGGCTCAGTGCCCTCGTGCTTGAGGCTCGTTCCACCGTCAGGCACGTCCTGGCCGTGGACCGGTCCCCCGCCATGCTGGAGCGAGCCCGGGGGCGCTTCCAAGCCGAGCCTCGAGTTGAGGTGCGCCAGTGGGACCTGTCCGCGCCGATCGGGCCGCTCGGGACCTTCGACGTCATCGTGTCCGGCTTCGCCATCCATCACCTCGAATCGGAACGCAAGCGGGAACTCTTCTCCGAAGTGGCGCGCCAGCTCCGGCCCGACGGCCTCTTTGCCAACCTCGAGGTGGTGGCTTCGGCCACCCCGGAGCTGCACGCCGAATTCCTCGCCGCCATCGGGCGGACGGCTGATGACCCCGAAGATCGACTGGTAGACGTGGAGACCCAGGCCGGGTGGATGGGGGCGGCCGGGCTCGAGCAGGTCGACTGCCTGTGGCGCTGGCGCGGGTTCGCCCTGCTGGTCGGTCGTTCGGCCGTACCGGGGTCGGGTCACGGATAGTCACCTCGTCCCGCCGGTAGGTTTTCGAGATGAGATTCGATCTGACCGTGGTCGACGCCTTTACCGACCGGCCCTTCACCGGCAATCCGGCTGCGGTCACGGTGCTCGAGGCCTTTCCCGGCGACGACGTGATGCAGGCCGTAGCCATGGAGATGAACCACCCCGAGACGGCCTTCGTCGCCTGGCGAGCTGACGGTGATTACGACCTTCGCTGGTTCACGCCCGCCGCCGAGGTCGCCATCTGCGGCCACGCCACGCTGGCCTCGGCCCACGTGCTGGGGGGCACGGCCCGCTTCCACACCCGAAGCGGCGTCCTGACCTGCGACCGAGGACCCGAGGGTCGGATCGAGATGGACTTCCCGGCCGACCCCCCGGTTGGCGCCGATGTCCCGGCCACGCTGGCCGTGGAGGGGGTCCGCTGGTTCGGACAGTCCCGACATTGCGTCATCATCGAGCTCGCCGATGCCGCTGCCGTCCGCGCCTTCCGGCCCGATCTGCCCATGCTGGCCGCGCTCGGGTCCCAGGCCGTGATCGTGACGGCAGCCGGGGATCGACCGGGGATCGACTGCGTGAGTCGCGTATTCGGCCCCAACGTCGGCATACCCGAAGACCCCGTCACCGGGTCGGCCCATTGCGTTCTGGCCGTCTTGTGGGGGGAGCGCACGGGCCAGAACGAACTGGTGGGCGAGCAGGCCTCGGACCGGGGTGGGATCGTGCACATGCGGCGGGTGGACGACCGGGTGATACTCGGTGGTACGGCGGTGACGGTGGCCGAAGTGCGGCTCACGGCGTAGGCGGCGTATCGCTCCTCCGTCGGGGCCGACCCGGAGCCCGGCGAGCCCAGAGGTCCTATCCTCAAAGCGTGCGAGATTCCGTGACCGTCCACATCGACGCCCCGGCCGATCAGATCTGGGCCCTGGTCAGCGACATCACCAACACCGGCAAGTTCAGCCCCGAAACCTTCGAAGCGGAGTGGCTGGGCGAGTCCAAGGAGCCGGCGGTGGGGGCGAAGTTCCGCGGGCACGTCCGCCGCAACGGCCGGGGTCCCGTGTACTGGACCAACTGCACGGTCACGGCCTGTGTTCCCGGGCGTGAGTTCGCCTTCGGTGTGGATGGCCCGGGGGGCAAGGTCGTCAACACCTGGCAGTACCACTTCGAGCCGAGCACTGACGGCACCGACGTCACCGAGTCCTTTCAGCTGACGAACACGCCGATCCTCCGGCTCTACTGGAAGGTCGCCGGAAAGGCGCGCGGGCGCACCAATGTCAACGGCATGCGCACCACCCTCGAGCGGATCAAGGCGGTAGCCGAGTCTCCTGAGCAAGCCGACTAGCACCGGTCGGCTGCGTCCATGGACCGGAGTCGCCTGGAGTCGTTCAGCGATGGCGTGTTCGCCGTGGCCATCACCCTGCTGGCCCTGAACCTCACGGTTGCGGGCCCTGGCCATGGGAGGTTGCTCAACTTGTTGGGCCACTCCTGGCCTGCGTTTGCCGCCTACGTGATCAGCTTCTTTACCATCGGGGTGATCTGGGTCAACCACCGGTCCCTGTTCAGCGGGCTGGCCCGCGTCGATCGCGTCCTGTTGTTCTTGAACCTCGTGCTGTTGCTCTTCGTGGTGGCCATCCCCTTCACCACGGCCACCCTGTCCGAGTACCTCAGCCGGGGAGGCTCCAACGCCCACATCGCCGCCGCTCTCTATGGCCTGGTGATGACGGGCATGGGCATCAGCTTCGCGCTCATCTTCGGCTGGGCCATCCGCCGCGGCCACATGACCCAACCCATGACTTCCAAGGCCCGACGGAGCGCGCAACTCCGGTTCGGCCTGGGGACGGTCGTGTACATCATCGCCACCGGCGTGTCCTTTCTCAGTGCCCCGGCCGCCCTGGCCTTGTATGGGGCCGTCGCCGCCTACTACGTGCTCGAGCACACCCCTGCGGGACCCACCGCAGAACCGGACGGATAGGTCGAAATCGATGGAACTGTCGAGCATCTGTGTGTACTGCGGCTCCTCGAAGGGGTCCGATCCCGCCTTCGCCCAAGCCGCTCGTCACCTGGGGACGACACTGGCCCGGCACCACATCACCCTGGTCTACGGAGGCGGGGCCGTCGGGCTCATGGGCGTGCTGGCGGATGCCGCCCTGGCCGCCGGGGGCGAGGTCCGGGGCGTGATCCCACAGGACCTGTTCCGCCGGGATGTCCCCCACCAGGGTCTCACCGAGCTGATCGAAGTCGACTCCATGCACGAACGCAAGCAGAAGATGTTCGAGCTGGCCGATGCGTTCGTCGCCCTTCCTGGCGGGTTGGGCACCATGGAGGAGCTCACCGAGATGGCCACCTGGGCCCAGCTCGGGCTCCACCACAAGCCCATTGCCACGCTCGACGTCAAGGGGTACTGGCGCCACTACCACGCGCTGCGGCGAGAGGCCGTCGGCTTCGAGTTTATGAGGCCGGAGCACCTGGCCCTCATCGTGGAGGTCGACGACGTCGATGACCTCCTGACCGCCCTGCACTCGTACTCGGCCCCCCAGGTCGAGAAGTGGATCGACCTGGACGATACGTAAG
>DASZLD010000006.1:0-3489 GCA_035552655.1 Acidimicrobiales bacterium | reverse complement strand
GCCTGATGCTGGGAGGCGGACTGCCGCTCGTTGACGAAGGCCTGGCGAGCAGAGAAGTAGGTGATGCCGGCCAACAATGCCGACAGGACAAAAGCCCCGACGGCGAAGGTGACGGTGACCCGGGCCCGGAGCCCCAGTCGGGACCACCAGCGGATCCGGGTGGGACGCCGGAGCCACGCCCGGGACCGTCTGGTCGGATCGGACCCTTTCCGGATCTGAGGATCGGTCCCCGGTGCGTCGGCTGCAGGACCGGTCACCGCGAGCTCAGACGGCCAGCTTGTAGCCCATGCCTCGGACGGTGAGGATGAACTGAGGATTGGCCGGATCCGGTTCGACCTTGGTGCGCAGCCGGCGAACATGGACGTCGACCAGCCGCCCGTCGCCGAAGTAGTCGTAGCCCCAGACCCGCTCGAGCAGCTGTTCCCTGCTCAAGACCTTGCCCGGGTTCTCGGCCAGTTCGCACAGGAGCCGGAACTCGGTGCGGGTACAGTGGACCTCCACCCCGGCGCGGCGGACGACCCCGGCGTCGGGGATGAGCTCCACGTCGCCGAAGGTCAGTGAGTCCGGTCCGTTGTCGACCGGGCGGGCGCGGCGCAGCAGGGCTCGGATCCGGGCGGCCAGCTCTTTGGCCACGAACGGCTTGGTCACGTAGTCGTCGGCCCCGGCCTCCAGCCCGGCGACGACGTCGTGGGTGTCCGAGCGGGCGGTGACCATGATCACCGGTACCGTGCTCTGGCGGCGGAGCGTCCGGCACGCTTCGAAGCCGTCGATGCCCGGGAGCATCAAGTCGATGAGGACGAGCTCGGCCGGTTGCTCGGAGAAGCGGGCCACGCCCTCCTCACCGCTGGCCACGTCGTCGACCGTGTACCCCTCGTCTTCCAACGCCAGGCGCATCGACGAGCGGATTCGTTCGTCGTCCTCGATGATCAGGATGCGGCTCATGGTTCCATGGGTAACTGACTCAGGAGTTCAACCAGATCTGACCGGGCCAGACCACCCCGGCGATCAATCCGAACGCCGGCTTGCCTGCCGGTGTGGTCGGATTGTTGAAGTTCTCCACCTGTGGTTGTGAGGCTACCGCCCAGACGTTCCTGTCGGTCCAGATGTAGGGGAGGTCCTTGGCCATGAGCTTGGACACCTGCTGGTAGGCCTGGGCCCGGACGCTGGGATCTGCGGATTGCCGACCCTTGATGAGGGCCGTCTCCATGGCCGGATCCGTGTTCCGGGCCATGTTGATAGAGAAGGCCGAGTTGATCTGGGTGGGGCTCCAGAAGATGTAGTTGAGGTCCGGATCGGTGGCCGAGAACTGGGTCCACACCTGGGCCTGGAAGGCGCCGGTGAGGGCGGTGTTGATGATCTGGTCCTGTTGGACCGGGGTCAGCGTGGCTCGGATGCCCACGTTGGACAGCTGCTGCTGGAGGAACTGGCCGATCTTGGCATCGAAGGAGTCGGGGACGTGGTTGATGTTGATGGACACGGGCTTCCCCGTCTGGTGGGCCACCTTGGCGATCAGCCTCCTGGCCTTGGTCGGGTTGAAGGCGGGGTAGCCGTCCGCCGCGTAGTACGGAGAACCCTTGGTGAACGGGCCGTTCGACGGGGGGTTGACGTTCTGGTCGATGACGGTGGCGTACTGCTTGGAGCTGATGGCCATGGCCACGGCCTGGCGAACGGACGGGTTGTTGAACGGAGGCTTGGCCAAGTTGAGCAGGAGGCAGTTCATGTCCGGCTCCCCCACCAGATGGGTCTTGTCGTCGATGTAGGACAGGGAGCTGTTGCCCTGCAGGGCCTTGACTACCGAAGAGGTATCCGTCTGGATCAGGTCAACGCCGCCGGACAACAGGCTGTTGAGGAGGGCCTGGCTGTCGGGGATGGGCCGGTACTCGATGGAGTCCAGGTAGGGGAGACCCGGGCGCCAATAGTTTGGGTTCCGGTTGGCGGTGAAGTGGTCGTTGGGATCCCACTCGCCGAAGGTGAAGGGCCCGGTGCCCACCGGGTGCGACGTTCCTTGGGAGTTCTTCAACATGGAGGGGGCGGCGATGTAGGCGACTTGGCCGCCGATGCCTCCGGCCAGGTAGAAGTCGAAGGGGACCCACGGCGTCTTCATGGTCACGGTGACGACCAAGGGGCCGGTCACGCTGATGGTGTCGATGTTGGTGAGCGCCGACCCGGTGAGCACCGAGGCTTTCTGCGCCTCGAAGTTGGTGGCAATGGCCGCGCCGTCACAGGGTGTGCCGTCGTGGAAGTTCACGTTGGGCCGCATGGTGACCGTCCACACCGAGTAATCGGGGTTGGGGG
Source organism: Acidimicrobiales bacterium (assembly GCA_035552655.1). Lineage (GTDB taxonomy): Bacteria > Actinomycetota > Acidimicrobiia > Acidimicrobiales > RAAP-2 > DASXMT01. Next base: position 1,194 of record DASZLD010000006.1, on the reverse strand, counting down.
TGACCGACTGGGCCAGGTATGGCTGCACCTTCCCGTTGGCATCGATGATGGTCAACGGGTCGAAGACCGTCCGGGCGTACTGGACGCCGGGGGTGTCGAAGGTAGCCGTGGTCGGGTCGAACCCTTTTTCTTCCGCGGTGATCCCAAAGGTCAGCTTCCCACCCTTTTTGGGCTTGGCCGTCGAGATGCCGTTGGCGTGCTTGCCGCTGGAGGTCGTGCCGCTTTGCGCGGCCGACGCCCGTCCGGAGAGCATCCCACCGGTGGCCCCGGCGATGGCGAGCCCGGCTGCCGCGGCGCTACCCCGGGCCAGAAACGAGCGTCGATCGATCGGATTCGACATGGTCCCCCTCTTGCGTACGGTGGGCGACGACGGAGCACCGGCCCTGTCCGGCGTGCCGCCAACCCCGGCTACCGGTGGTGACGTTAGCGGCACAGGATAGATCGCGCGAGCTGGCTGGCGACTGGACTGTAGGTCGCAGTGGCTGACCAATATGAGAGTTACACCCGCTCGATACGGTCCTTTCTGTGATCGCATCGGACAGAAAGGCCAAGCGGGTTGGGACAGCGCTCCTAATCGTCGACGGTACCGACGAGGTCCTCAACCGCAAGGCCGTGATCGCCCTTCTCCCCGGCAGGGTGAGGGCTCGGTCGCTGTCCAAGCTCGTCGCGCTCAGCCGTGAGGTCTACAACGCCACCATCGAGCACAGACGGGACGCCTGGCGCCTGGCCCAGGTGACTGTCAGTCGGTTCGACGAGTTCAACGAGATCCCCGGTCTGCGAGGCCTCCGCCCCGACGTGGCCGCATTCGGCAACCAGTTCGTCAGAGGCTCGATCTCCCGGGCTGATGAGGCCTTCGGTGCTTTCTTCCGGCGCCTGGGCGACGGGGAGACGCCAGGCTACCCACGCTTCAAGCCTGAGAGGCGGTTCCGAACCGCCTTCTACGACGAGCCGGCGGGCTGGGCCCTCCGACGTCTGGGCAGCGATGATCCCGCCCTCTACGTCCAAGGGGTGGGGGAGATCGCCCTGTCGATCCGTTCCGTCCGTCAACTGCAACGGTTCATCGGTCGCGGTGGGGAAGCTCGCACATTGACCATTACGAAGTCCCGTTCCGGGGCCTGGCGGGCCTGCGTCGGGTTCAGGAACGTGGCTTCGAGCCCCCTCCCGGTAAACGACCAGGTAGGTGGGGTGGACCGG
>DASZLD010000005.1:0-6315 GCA_035552655.1 Acidimicrobiales bacterium | reverse complement strand
CATCAACCAGCGGATGCCGGCCTTACCGTCTTGGCTTGGAGCGGTCGCCGTCACCTGACCGCCGATGGGCTTGGTCTGCTCGATGAAGGCAACGTGGCGCCAGGTGTCGGCGCCGAGCCCACCGGTGTTGTCGTAGGACATTCCAGTGAAGTTCAGCCCGTCCTCGGGGATGTGGTTCCACTCCTTGCAGGCGACCTCGCATGCCTTGCAACCGATGCATACTGCAGTATCGGTGAAGAAGCCAAGGCGCGGCGGGTGATCGGAGTACCCGCTCGCCGCTGCCGGATCGCCGTCTTCGAGCAGCGTGCGCAGGGCGTCAACGGCCACCGCGCACCTCCATTCCGGTGTCCTCGACGATCCCAGCTCGGCGGACGTAGTCCTCCACCAGGGCGGTCCGGGCCGAGCCTCGAGGGCGGCGGCCGGGTCGGATGTCCCCGGTCAAGGCCTTCACCTCCTGAATGTGGACATTGGGATCGAGAGATATGGAGGCGAGCTCGTTGGCCGCGTCGCCCCTCGTATAGCCGTTCGGGCCCCAGTGGTAGGGCAAGCCGATCTGATGGAGCGTACGACCGGCCACGATGAGTGGCGCCATGCGCTGCGTCACCAGGACCCGAGCCTCGATGGCCCCACGGGCGGTCACGATCGTCGCCCATCCCATGTGCTCGAGGCCCCGCTCGGCCGCCAGCTCAGGAGAGACCTCGCAGAACATCTCCGGCTGCAGCTCGGACAAGTATGGCGTCCACCGGCTCATACCCCCCGCGGTGTGGTGCTCCGTGAGGCGGTACGTCGTGATGGCATAGGGGAAGACATTGGCCCCGGGCTGGCTGGGATCCGGATGGTACCGGTTGTGGCGCCGTGAGAAGACCTGCCGCACTGGGTTGCGCTGCTGACCGTAGAGCAGGTTCGGAAAGGGCGAGTCCTGGGGCTCGTAATGCGTCGGTAGCGGACCGTCGGTCAGCCCGGCGGGGACGAGGAGCCAGCCCTTTCCATCGGCCTGCATGACGAATGGGTCGATGCCGGAAAGCGCCTCCGCCCCGGTGGCTCCGCTCGGCGGACGATGCCAGGGAGATTTGCTCACGTCGAAGTCCGAGATGTCGTGACCCGTCCACTTGGCCTGCTCCGCGTCCCACCACACCAGAGCCTTGCGCTCGCTCCAGGGTCGTCCGTCGGTGTCGGCCGAAGCCCGGTTGTAGAGGATGCGCCGGTTGGCCGGCCACGCCCAGCCCCACTCGTTGGCCACCCAGTTCTGCTCGCGCGACGGCTTACGTCGTGCCGCCTGATTCACCCCGTTCGAGTAGACCCCGCAGTAGATCCAGCATCCACAAGCCGTCGAGCCATCCTCATTGAGCTGCTCGTAGGAGCTGAGGGGCTGGCCCTCGGCATCCCACCCGTTGACCTCGGCCAGCACGGCCTCCGCGCTCGGCTCCGCGACGCTGCCCTCAGTTGGATAGTCCCACATGAGGTCGACTATCGGCCGGTCCACGTCCTCAGTCGATCCGGCCAACTTCTCCCTGATGATGCGGCCCAGGTGATAGAAGAACCACAGATCGCTTCGAGCATCGCCCACCGGCTCACGAGCGGCGTGGTGCCACTGCAGCATCCGTTGTGTATTGGTGAAGCTCCCGTTCTTCTCCGTATGGGCAGCGGCAGGGAAGAAGAAGACCTCCGTGGCGATGTCCTCGGTGCGCAGCTCGCCGGTCTCGATCTCGGGACCGTCCTTCCACCACGTGGCGCTCTCGATGAGCGAGAAATCGCGCACGACCAGCCAGTCCAGGTTGGCCATGCCCAGCCGCTGCATCTTGGCATTGGCCGACCCGACGGCCGGGTTCTCTCCGGCCAATATGTAGCCCTTGCATATCCCGTCGATCTGCGCCATCACCGTCTCGTAGGTGCTGTGGCTGCCAGTGAGCCGGGGCAGGTAATCGAAGCAGAAGTCGTTGTCGATGGTGGCGTGGGACCCCCACCAGGCCTTGAGCAGACTGACCATGTAAGACCTCATGCTCCCCCAGTACCCCTTCTCGCTGGCGGAGCCCATGACGAACTTGTCCAGGTCCTCGTCTTGGTGGGCGTGGGGCATGGGGATGTAACCCGGCAGCAGGTTGAACAATGTCGCGGTGTCCGTCGATCCCTGGATGCAGGCGTGCCCCCGCAGGGCGAGGATGCCACCACCGGGCCGGCCGACGTTGCCCAGCAGGAGCTGGAGTATCGCCGCCGTCCTGATGTACTGGACACCGACGCTGTGCTGAGTCCAGCCGACGGCGTAGGCGAACGCGCTGGTGCGCTCCCGGCCGGAGTTGGCTGTCAGCGTCTCGCAGACCCGGGCGAAGACGTCCGGAGGAACGCCGCAGATCTGCTCGACCATCTCCGGCGTGTACCGGGCGTAGTGTCGCTTGAGGATCTGGAACACGGAGCGAGGATGCTGCATGCTGTCGTCGCGTTCGGGGTCCGGGCGCACCGAAGGTCCCCCTGATCCGTGGGACTCCCCCCGGCCGGCCTCCCGGACAGAGCGGGTGCTCCGACCACCCGAGGCCCGATCCTCGTACTGCTGCTCCCGGTGACCCGACGCCGCCTGGACCTCGGTACCCTCGTACTGCCAGGTGTGAAAGTCGTAGCTGCGCTCCTCCTCATTGAGCCCGGAGAAGACGCCGTCGAGGTCCTCCGTGTCCTGGTAGTCCTCGGTGACGATCGTCGGCCCGTTCGTGTAAGCGACGACGTAGTCCCGGAAGTACTTCTCGTTCTGAATGACGTAGTTGATGATCCCGCCCAGGAAGGCAATGTCGGTGCCGGCGCGCAGGGGCACATGGATGTCAGCCAGGGCGCTTGTCCGGGTGTACCGGGGATCGACATGGATGAGCGTGGCCCCACGGGCCTTAGCCTCCATCACCCACTGGAAGCCGACGGGATGGCACTCGGCCATGTTGGAGCCCTCGATCACGATGCAGTCAGAGTTCTGCAGGTCCTGCTGAAAGGTGGTTGCGCCACCCCGACCGAATGATGTCCCCAAACTGGGGACGGTGGACGAGTGTCAAACGCGGGCCTGGTTCTCGATCTGTATGGCGCCGAGGGCCGTGTACAGCTTCTTCATCAAGTAGTTCTCTTCGTTGTCGAGGGTTGCCCCGCCGAGGCTCGCGATTCCCAGCGTTCGCCTGACCCGCACCCCTTCGTCATCCTCCCATTGCCACGTCTCACGCCTGGTCTGGATGATGCGATCGGCGACCATGTCCATGGCCGTGTCCAGGTCGAGCACCTCCCAGTCGCTGCCAAGCGGTCGGCGATAGAGGACCTGATAGCGACGGCTCTCACCCGTTGTCAGCTGCAGGCTCGCCGAGCCTTTGGGGCACAGCCGTCCGCGGCTGACCGGGGAGTCGGGATCCCCCTCGATGTGAACGACCTTCGCGTCCTTCACGAACACGTTCTGGCCGCAGCCCACGGCGCAGTACGGACAGACCGACTTGACCATCTTGTCCGCCTCGGCGATCCGGGGCCGCAGCCGCGCAGATGTCGCCGACTTGACCGCCGCGCCCCGTCCACTCTTGTCCGCACCACCTAGCTGCCGAAGAATCGGCCACTCTCCGCTCCGCACGGCGCTCACTCCCCGGTCTGGTCGTTGGTTGACAGTTCACCCTCTGCTCGGCCACGGCGGTCGGCGGGACGCTCACCGAGCTTGTCCCGGGTGCGGTCCATGGCGCTGCCCGCCGCACCCGCCGCCTTCACCGCCCCCCGCCGTCGCTTGGGGGCGTGCGGGTGAGGACGGGTGGGGCCCCGGTCGGCAGCCCGCAGGATCCGCTCACCGAGCCCCGAGCGCTCGGCGGGCCTCATGGCGTCTCGGAGGGCCAGAAGGACCCGGTCCTCGAACGCCACGTGCTTGCGAGCCTTGGCGTCCAGCTCCTCGGCGAGCTCGTCGAACTGCTCGTCTGCCCCCGACATCCGTCCCAGGGCGTTGAGGACCTCCTTCCCCGCCTGCTCCTGGCCCAGCGCCGTGTCGGCCACCGCGTCGCCGTCGGCCAGCACCGCACGGACCATTGGCCAGAGCTCCTCCTCCTCGGCTGCCTCATGGCTGGACAAGGCAACGGCCACCATGTCGACGATCGACTCGCGCATCGACTGCTGGGCCTCGGATCCGCCCTTGGTAACCCCGGGAATGGTCTTGAGCTGCTTGAGCAGCGCGGTCACCTGGTCGTGATCCCGTGTCAGCACGGTGCCGATGTCGGTGTCCTCGGACTCGGTCGGTTCTCCTGGTGCTGCGTCCCGAACGCTCGCCGCCGCCCTCATGGGACCATCGGCTTCGGCCCGGGCCTTGACCCAGCGATGGACGTGGGGCTTGGCCGTGGGGTTCTCCACCGACACCGCTGGGTAGGCGAGGTGCTGGGTGCTTCCAGTCGCCGCTCCCGGGCGATCGAGCTCCCCGGGTGGGAAAGCATCACCCCCGTCCGCGGCAAGGCCGGTGGCGATCATGTAGGCCTGGCCCGCCGGTAGACCGAGCTCCCTGCCCACCTCGGCGTAGCCGCGGCCGCCGGTCAGCATGTCCAGGATTTGCTCTCTGGTCGCCATTCTCCGGCTCCTCGGTGAGGTCTACCTCCTCACTACCCAGGATGGTCGCCTCTATTCGCCGGCTGGTGCATCCGGCCGGAGGTATCGAAGTCCGGTCCGGCATCAAGCTCCCGGATCGCTCAAGTTGAGACTTGGTTGCACAACTGGTTCGCCGGGTCAGGCATCCGACAGCCGACTACGCCGACTGACCAAATTCCCGAGGACTGGCACACGGCGTCTTTGGGCATTTGGGACTTGGTTTGTGGGTAGTGGTGCGGCATGGGCGACGCTCGGGGGCCGGCGGCGAGGAAGAACCGGTGAATACCCGGCACACGTTCGACCATGTCTTCAGCCTCGAGGTCGCCATCGCCGCCGCCGTCTTCGCCGTGGTGACCGGCACCGTCCTCTTCGCCGTGGTCTGGTCACGGATCCATCGCGGCAAGGACGCCTCGCAGAAGTCCAGCCATCCGCGGGCGGAGATCCTCTACGCGCTGGTCATCACTGGAGCGGCAGTGTTCCTGGTCGTACTCTCGCTCTCCGCCAACACGGCGCCAGCAACTCCCAGGCCCAGCCTCCGGGTCCACGTAACCGGCTTCCAGTGGTGTTGGCAGTTCAGCTACGAGGGAACGCCGGTGTCAGTCACCGGCGACTGCGTCCATGGCGCCGCACCCACACTCGTCCTGCCCGCCAACGAGCCCGTCCAGATGGACGTCACCACGAACGACGTCATTCACGCCTTGTGGGTGCCCTACCTCCGCTTCAAGATGGACGCCGTACCCGACCACGTCAACACGTTCACATGGACCGTCCCGCCGGCCGGCAACTTCGCCGGACGCTGTGCCGAGTACTGCGGCCTCTACCACCCCTTCATGGAGTTCACCCTGCAAGCCATGCCCCGCGCCCGCTTCGAGGCGTGGCTGCGTGCTCGGGAGGTGTCCCCCGCGTGACCCTGCTTTCCGAGGAGCGGCCGTCAGGCTGGCCAGAAGCCGACGCGCGTCCTGTCGGCCTGGTGGGGCTGGCGACGACCACGGACAACAAGCGGATCGGGCTCCTTACCGCGGGCACGGCGCTGGTCCTCTTCTTCGCCATGGGAGCGATGGCGATGGTGATGCGGGGACAGCTCGCGGCGCCGGCGCAGAACCTGGTCAATAGCCACGTCTACAACCAGCTGTTCACCGTCCACGGCTCAGGGATGATCTACCTGGTCATCACTCCCTTCGCCTTGGCGTTCGGCGTCTATCTGGTACCGCTTCAGGTCGGAGCTCCCGACATCGCCGCTCCGCGTGTCACCCTTCTCGGATACTGGTTCTACGCGGTGGGAGCGTTGGCGCTTCTGTCGGGCTTCGCGGTGGGCGGCGGCGCCGCCAGCGACGGTTGGTTCGCCTACACCCCATTGTCCAACAGTGTCTACTCCCCCGGACACGGCATGGATCTGTGGATCCTGGGTGTCTTCCTCTCTGGCCTGGGAATGCTTCTCATGGGCGCGACCGTGCTGTGGACCGCGCTGCGGATGCGGGCACCGGGGATGACGCTGTTGCGGATGCCGGTGTTCACGTGGTCGATGGTGGTCACCTGCCTGCTGGTGATCGCCTCGTTTCCCTCCCTGCTGGCCGCCATGGTTCTGCTGGGGGTCGGAAGGGCCGATCCTTCGGTGGTCAGCGGCAACACGTGGACCATCGGTTATCAGCAGTTGTTCTGGTTCTACGGCCATCCGGTGGTCTATGTCATGTTCTTTCCGTTCGTGGGGGCGGTGTCGGAGGTCCTGGCGACGTTCTCGGGGCGACG
>DASZLD010000004.1:0-20944 GCA_035552655.1 Acidimicrobiales bacterium | reverse complement strand
TCCGCAACGAGGTGCACGTCGTCGGGACCATCCTCGGTGCCGACCAGGTGAACCCGCACGACGTGCTGGCCATCAACAGCGCGTCGGCGGCACTGATGTTGTCCGGGATCCCCTTCGACGGGCCCATCGGCGCCGTCCGCGTTGCCTATTCGATCGAGGGCAACTGGATCCCGCACCCGAGCTTCCAAGAGGGTGAAGACTCGACCTTCGAGCTGGTCGTCGCCGGTCGGGCGCTCAGCGAGGCCGATGACGCCGACATCGCCATCATGATGGTCGAAGCGGGCGGAACCGAGCGCTCGTGGCAGTACTACGGAGAGGGTGCTCCCCGGGTCACCGAGGACGTGCTGACCGAGGGACTGGAAGCAGCCAAGACCTGGATCCGCGAGTCGATCGTCCTCCAGCGCCAGCTGGTGGCGGCGTTCGTCGAAGCCCGCGGCCCCATCGAGACCATGGAGTTCTCGACCTTCTCCGACTATGGCGACGACGTCTTCGAGCGGGTGGCCGCCGTCGGTACCGACCTGGTGACCAAGGCCAACGGCTTCACGGCCAAGGCCGAGCGGAACGCGGCACTGGACGAGGCGACGGCGTCGATCATCGCCACCTTGGTCCCCGAGTTCCCCGATCGGGAGCGCGAGATCAAGGGCGCGGTAAGGGGCCTGACCAAGAAGCTGGTCCGCAAGCGGATCGTCGACGACGGGCTCCGGATCGATGGGCGGACCACGTCCCAGATCCGGCCGTTGTCGGCCGAGGTGGACCTGCTCCCCACGGCCCACGGCTCTGCGCTCTTCCAGCGGGGTGAGACCCAGGTCCTGAACGTCACCACATTGGGCATGCCCCGGATGAACCAGCTCTTGGACACCATCACCCCGGTGGAGACCAAGCGCTACATGCACCACTACAACTTCCCGCCCTTCTCCACCGGCGAGACGGGCTTTATGCGGGGCCCGAAGCGCCGGGAGATCGGCCACGGGTTGCTGGCCGAGCGGGCGCTGCTGCCCGTCGTGCCCTACGAGGAGGACTTCCCCTACACCCTCCGCCTGGTCTCCGACGTCCTGTCCTCCAACGGCTCGACGTCGATGGCCTCGGTGTGCGGTTCGTCCCTGTCGCTGATGGCCGCAGGGGTGCCCATCAAGGCGCCGGTGGCCGGCATCGCCATGGGCCTGGTCTACGACGAGGGCACGTACGTGACCCTGACCGACATCCTGGGCAGCGAGGACGCCTTCGGGGACATGGACTTCAAGGTGGCAGGGACCAAGGACTCCGTCACCGCCCTCCAGTTGGACACCAAGATCGACGGCCTGCCCGCCGACGTGCTGTCCAAGGCCCTGCACCAGGCCAAAGAGGCCCGCCTGGCCATTCTCGAGGTCATGGCCGCGGCCATCGACGGTCCCCGCGACCATGTGGCCGACGCCGCCCCGAAGATCGTGTCCTTCGAGATCCCCATGGACAAGATCGGCGAGGTCATCGGGCCCAAGGGCAAGGTCATCAACGCGCTGCAACAAGAGACCGGCGCCGACATCGCCGTTGACGACGACGGGATGGTGGGTACGGTCACCATCGGGGCCAAGGACGGCACCGCCGTCGAAGAGGCCCGTCGGCGGATCGCCACCATTCTCGACCCGCCGTTGGCCGAGGTCGGGGCGGTGTATCCCGGCAAGGTGGTCAACATCACCAAGTTCGGTGCCTTCGTCAACATCCTCCCCGGTCGCGACGGACTGCTGCACATCTCCAAGATCGGGCAGGGCAAGCGTGTCGAGCGCGTCGAAGACGTGCTCGACCTGGGCCAGACGGTCGAGGTGAAGGTGGACGACATCGATCCCCAGGGCAAGGTGTCCCTGTCCCTGGCCGGAGACCCGCCGCCGGCTGACTCCTCGGGTGAAGGCAACGGCAGCCGGGAGCGGACGTCGAGAGACCGCGGTGGTCGGGACGACCGCGGCGACCGCGGTCGCCGGGACGATCGGGGTGACCGAGGTGGTCGTGGCGAGGCCAGCCCATCTTCTGCCCCGGCCCCCGCGTCAGCGGCTTCGTTCGAAGATGCCTTCCAGGCCGAGCTGGTCGAGGAGTTCGGCGACCTCGGGCCCGAGGCCGCCGCCGCTCCCAGCGAGCAGTCGTCGGGTGGGGGCGATCGCCGTCGGGGCGGACGCCGCCGTCGGTGACCAACGCTGTCGGTCCGCCGACAGCAGAAGGGCATCGAACCCGTGATCCGAACTGAGACACTGCCCTCGGGCATCGTGCTGGCCACCGAGCCCATGGCCGATGCCCGATCGGTGTGCATCGGGTTCTGGGTGGGCACCGGGTCGCGAGACGAGAGCGTCGAGCGGTCCGGTGCCTCCCATTTCCTGGAGCACCTCTTGTTCAAGGGAACGCCCGACCGGTCGGCGTCGGCCATTGCCGAGGCGGTCGACGAGGTGGGCGGGGACTTCAACGCCTTCACCACCAAGGAGTACACGTCCTTTTACATCCGGCTCCTGGCCGAGAACCTTGATCTCGGCCTCGACATCCTGTCCGACATCATGTGGCACCCGGCCCTCCGCCCGGACGACCTCGACGCCGAACGACAGGTCATCCTGGACGAGATTCTGATGCACGCCGACGAGCCGGCCGACATTGCCGCCGAGGAGTGCTCGGCCGCCCTCTTCCCCGACCACCCCCTCGGCCGTGAGGTCCTGGGCACCGAATCGTCGGTCCGGGCCATGACGGCCGACCAGATCCGTACCTTCTTCGGCCAGCACTACCGACCGGGGAACATGGTTGCTTCGGTGGCCGGTGACCTCGACCATGACGCCGTGGCCGAGGGCATGCAGAAGCGGTTCACCGGCACCGTCGGTGGTGAGCCACCCGAGCGGACGGCGCCGGGCGCCACCATCGAGCCGTTGCGGGTCACCCGCCGGTCCACCGAGCAGGCTCACGTGGTCCTCGGCATCCGCTCGGTCGACCGCTTCGACCGACGTCGCTACGCCCTGGCCATCTTGAACCACGTGCTGGGCGGAGGCCTGTCCAGCCGGCTGTTCCAAGAGATCCGTGAGCGTCGGGGACTGGCCTACTCGATCTGGTCGGATCGGGTCGCCTACCGGGATGCCGGCTCGGTGAGCATCGGGGTGGGCACCGCACCCGAGCACGTCGACGAAGTCCTGGGCATCGTGGTGGGCGAGCTGGCCGCGTTGGGCGATGCGGGGATCACCGAACGGGAGCTGGCCATCGCCCGCGGCAATCTGCGAGCCGAGACCCTCTTGGCCTCGGAGGACTCCGGGGCCAGGATGAGCCGCATCGGCGCCAGCCTGTTGCTGCACGGCGAGATCCTCGAGGTCGATGAGATCCTCGCCCGGCTGGCGGCAGTGACCATCGACGAGGTCGGTGCCGTCGCCGCCGAGGTGGCCAGCGGCCCCCGGTCGTTGTCGGTGGTCGGCCCGTTCGACGAGTCTTCCTTCGATGTCGACGCTCTCGGGCTGGGTTGAGGGAATCGGGGGCAAGGGCGTCGACCGGTAGGGTGACCGGTATGCGTGTGGGGGTGATCGGTGCGGGGGGACGAATGGGCCGCGAGGTCTGCCGGATGGTGGCTTCTGACCCCGGCCTCGACCTGGTGGCTGCCATCGACCCCGAGCTGGCCGGCATCGACCTTCGCCAGGTGACCGGGACCGACGCCGACGGGCTCCAGGTCGAGGGGCACCTCGATGCCCTGACCCGGGCCGAGGCCGAAGTGGCGGTGGACTTCACCGTGGCCGAAGCGGCACGGGTCTCGCTGGCGTGGTGTGCCGCCGCCGGCATCCACGCCGTGGTGGGGACGACCGGGTTCACCGACGACGACAAGGCCGAGCTGGCCCGCCAGTTCGCCGGCCCTGATCACGGCGCCCCCAACTGCGTACTGGCCGCCAACTTCGCCATCGGAGCGGTGCTGATGATGCACTTCGCCGAGCTGGCCGCGCCCTGGTTCGACGGGGTGGAGATCGTCGAGCTGCATCATGACGGGAAGATCGATGCGCCCTCGGGTACGGCCATGCGGACGGCCGAGCAGATGGCCACGGCCCGGCGGCGCAACGACAAGGCCGACTTCCCCGATGACGGCACCACCACGGTGGTGGTGCCCGGAGTGCGGGGTGGCACCGGACCCGGAGGTGTGCGCATGCACTCGGTGCGGCTTCCCGGCCTCGTCGCCCACCAGGAGGTCCTGCTCGGTGCCGTGGGCCAGAGCTTGACCATTCGCCACGATGCCTACGACCGCACCTCGTTCATGGATGGAGTGGCGGTGGCGGTCAGGGCCGTCCCCTCCCATCCTGGTCTGACCATCGGGCTCGAGCCGCTGCTCGGGCTGTGAACGGGCGCCGGACCCGATGGACACCCGCCAGCGGATCCTGGAGGCGACCTATGCCTGTGTCGCTCGATGGGGACTGTCCAAGACCACGGTCGAAGATGCCGGGAGGGAAGCCGGCGTCTCCCGGGCCACCGTCTACCGGTATTTTCCCGGCGGCCGAGAAGAGCTGATCACCGCCGTCGTCGCCTGGGAGTTCCTCCAGTTCTTCACCCGGCTCTACGAGGAGGTCCGCGACGCCCAGAGCCTCGAACAGGTGATGGAGCGAGGTCTGCAGTTCGCCCATCGGGCCCTGGCCGAGCACGAGGTGCTGCAAAAGGTCCTGCAGACCGAACCCGACGTCCTGCTGCCCAAGCTGACGGTGGAGAGCACCAGGATCCTGGGCGTCATCGGCGAGTTCCTCATTCCCTATCTCGACCAGCACGGGTTGGCCGAGGGTGTCGACCCCAGAGAGGCGTCCGATTTCCTGGCTCGCATGATCCTCTCCTACATGAACGCACCGGGTCGGTGGGATCTCGACGACCCGGTCCAGGTGGCGGCGTTGGTGCGCACCGAGCTGCTGGCCGGCATCGTGGCTGGTCCGGAGCCGACCCGGTCCCCCCGCTGACCGGTCGTTGACAGCGAGACAAATATCGACTTACTGTTTCACCGTGGGCAATCGCAGGGATCACCTCCAGGTGGTACGGGCCAGCGCCGGACCGGCGATGGCTGCCGGGGCGCGACAGGGGGCATCTCCCGCCGTGATCGCCGACCCCCCGTCGCCCCAACGCATCCGGATCGTCGATGGGGCATTGGCCTGTGTGGCCCGCCAAGGCGTGGCCAAGACCACGGTGGAAGACGTGGCCCGCGAGGCGGGCCTGTCCCGGGCCACCGTGTACCGGGCCTTTCCCGATGGGAAGGACTCCCTGTTGGCCGCGGTGGTGGACACCGAGGTGGCCCGGCTGTTCTCGGCCTTGGGGGCCAGGATGGGCGAGTCCAGCGACCTGTCAGATGTATTGGTGGCGGGCATCGTCGAGGCGACGACCCGGATCGCCGATCATCCCGCCCTGGCCTACCTCTTCGAGCACGAACCCGAGATCGTCCTGCGTCGACTGGCCTTCGACGAGGGCGACCGGGTCCTGTTGGTGGCCAGCGGGTTCACCGCCCCCTTCCTGGCCCGATGGATGGACATGGACGAGGCCCTGCGGGTGGGGGAATGGGCAGCCCGCATCGTCTTCTCCTACCTGCTGTCGCCGGCCGTCGGCGTCGATCTGACCGATCCGGTGTGCACCCGGCACCTGGTCGACACGTTCATGATCCCCGGGATCCGTTCACTCGGTTCACCCGACCCGCAACTCTCTGCACCACTACACGCACTCGCCAATGACCAAGGGGAAGCTCCATGACCACAGAACTGTCCAGCACCGACCTGTCCGCCAACCGGGACATCATCGGGCGCGACGAGATCGACGACTTCGAGGCCATCCTGTCCGTGGTCGGCGTCGAAGATGCCAGCGGCCAACACGATGTGCACAACGAGTACGACACCACGTTCACGTGGGACTACGAGAAGGGGTCCCGGCCCAAGCTCAACAAGCTCTACGAGAAGGCCAAGAACTCCCAGTGGAATGGCGAGACCGACCTGCCGTGGGACACCGAGGTCGACCAGGAGGCGTTGGTGGTGGCCAATGCCGCCGCCACCGGCGGTCTGGGGGCCGGATTCGATCTGAGCGGTACGCCGCTGGTCACCTGGGGCGACAAGGAGTGGCTCCAGTTCGGGGTGGAGAGCCAGAACTGGACGTTGTCGCAGTTCCTCCACGGCGAGCAGGGTGCCCTGGTGTGCACGTCCAAGATCGTGGAGTCGGTGCCGTGGATCGACGCCAAGTACTACGCCGCCACCCAGGTCATGGACGAGGCTCGCCACGTCGAGGTGTTCGCCAAATATCTCAACGAGAAGCTCTCAGGTCACTACCCGATCAACGCCCACCTCCGGGCCCTGCTCGACGACATCATCACCGACAGCCGGTGGGACATGACCTACCTGGGCATGCAGATCATGGTGGAGGGCCTGGCCCTTGCCGCCTTCGGCTTCATGCGCCAGATGACGACCGACCCCCTGCTCCAGAAACTGCTGCGTTACGTGATGGCCGACGAGGCCCGCCATGTGGCCTTCGGCGTGCTCAGCCTGCAGGAGCACTACGCCGGCCTGTCCGCCCACGAGCTCCGTGAGCGCCAGGAGTTCGCTTTCGAGGCCGCCGTGCGCATGCGCGACCGGTTCTTGCAGCAAGAGGTGTGGGACCGCATGGGCGTCGACCCCAAGTCGGTGGTGCCGGTGCTGCAACAGGCGCCGGAGCGGGCCGCGTTCCAAGGCCTGCTGTTCTCCAAGATCGTGCCCAACTGCAAGAAGCTGGGGCTGCTCGACGCGGCCGATGGCTGGCTGCGCACCAAGTTCACGGAGCTCGGCGTGATCCAGTTCGAGGACTGGGCCGACACCGGCGAGGAGTACGACGACTTCGCCGCGGTGCCCGCCGCCTCCTGACAGAACCGAGACAGCAGTGGGGGCGTCCCGCCCCTGCTGGTAGCCTCCGACATCATGACTTTCGCAGATCCGACCGTCTCACCACGGGAGCGCTGACCGTCGATGGGACGATTCGGCACGGTGATCACCGCCATGGTCACGCCCTTCGACCAGGGCGGTGAGCTGGATGTGGACGGCGCCGCCACCCTGGCCCGCCATCTGGTGGATGCCGGGAGCGACGGCCTGGTGGTGGCCGGGACCACCGGCGAGGGGCCGGTCCTCACCGACGAGGAGAAGATCGACCTGTGGCGAGCGGTGGCCGATGCCGTGAGCGTTCCCGTCGTGGCCGGAACGGGAACCAACGACACCGCCCACTCGATCGCCCTGACCCAAGCGGCAGGAGAGACGGGCGTCCAGGGCGTCCTGGTGGTGACGCCCTATTACAACCGACCCTCGCAGACCGGCCTGTCCGCTCACTTCCGGGCGGTGGCCGGCGCCACCGACCTGCCCGTCCTCCTCTACGACATCCCCGTCCGCACCGGCCGGCGCATCGCCACCGACCTGCTCATCGAGTTGGGGAACACGGTGGGGAACATCGTGGGGGTCAAGGACTCGACCGCCGACCCCGCCGCCGCCGCCCGGGTGGTGGCCGAGACCCCCGATCACTTCGAGCTCTATTCGGGCGACGACCCACTGACCCTGCCCCTCATGGCCGTGGGCGCCGTGGGCATCGTCAGCGTGGCCGCTCACTGGGCCGCCCCCCTGTTCGTCGAGATGGTCTCGGCCTTCCAGTCGGGAGACCTGGCCGGGGCCCAACAGGCCAACGCCCGGCTGTTCGAGTCCTACCAGTTCGAATCGTCGGATGCCTTCCCCAACCCGATGCCGGCCAAGGCCGCGTGCCGGGCCCTGGGCCTGCCCGCCGGACAGTGCCGTCTCCCGCACGAGGTGGCCCCCAGCTCGCTCGACGAGCACGCTCGCCAGGTGGTCGAACGAGTGGGTCGCGCTCTGAGCGGTGCATCGGTGCGTGAGTCGATTGGCTGATCCTGATCGCCGCTCGCAACATGGACCGAAGCGGTCGAAGTCCGAAGACGGTGCACCGGCCAAGGGTGGTCGACGGCGCGGATCGGGCTCGGGCAACCAGCCCCGCGACGGTGGGAAGGCCAAGAAGCAGTCGGCCAAAGGAACGCCGGCTCAACCGGTGAGCAAGAAAGCGCGGGAGAAGAAGTCGCGGATCCCGGGGAACGACGGCGGGAACGGGAGTCAGCCGGTACGGATCGTCTTCCTGGGCGGCTTGGGCGAGATCGGCCGGAACTGCGCCTGCATCGAGGTCGACGGGCGCATCCTGGTCCTCGACTGCGGGATCATGTTCCCCGATCCGGACATGCTCGGCGTCGACCTGGTCCTACCCGACTTCACCTACCTCCGCGAGAACGCCGACCGGGTCGACGGCGTCATCCTGACCCACGGCCACGAGGACCATACCGGCGGGCTGGCCTTTTTGCTCCGTGACTTCCCGGTCACCGTCTACGGCTCCGAGCTGACGCTGGGGTTGGCCCGCAACCGGGTGGAAGAGGCCGGGCTGCTCAGCTCGGTCACCTTCGTCCCCGTGGCCGACGGTGAACGTCGCCGGATCGGTCCCTGTGACGTCGAATTCATCCCGGTGACCCACTCGGTCCCCAGCGCCTTCGCCACTGCGTTCCACACCCCACAAGGTGTGGTGCTCCACTCCGGGGACTTCAAGCTCGATCTCCACCCGGTGGACGGTCGCCATACCGACCTGGCCCGCATGGGTGCGTTGGGCTCGGGCCCCGGGGTTCGTCTGCTGCTGTCCGACTCCACCAACGCCGAGGAGCCAGGGTTCACCGCCTCCGAGTCGACGGTGGGGGCCACGTTGCGAAAGGTCTTCCTGGCCCGTCCGGGTCGCCGCTTCGTGGTCACCTGCTTCGCCAGCCACATCCATCGGGTCCAACAGGTGGCCGACGCGGCCATCGCCGGCGGTCGCAAGGTGGCCACGCTGGGGCGGTCCATGCAAAAGAACGTGGCACTGGCCCGACAGCTCGGCCTCCTGCACATTCCCGACGATGCCTTCATCGACGTCGAGGACGTCGACAAGCTCGAACCGGGCCAGGTCTGTGTCATCTCCACCGGCTCGCAGGGCGAGCCCATGTCGGCCCTGTCCCGCCTGGCCGTCGGGGAGAACCGGTTCTTCAAGCTGCACGAGGACGACGTGGTGGTCATCAGCGCCCACCCCATTCCCGGCAACGAGTGGTCGGTGGGCCGGGTCATCGACGGGCTCTATCGCCGGGGTGTCGAGGTGATCCACTCCGGGGTGGACGACGTCCACGTCAGTGGCCATGCCAAGCAGGGCGAGCTGGCCACCTTGATGTCGGTGACCCGACCGGACTTCTTCATCCCCGTGCACGGTGAGTACCGGCACATGGCCAATCATGCCCAGCTGGCCGGCACCATGGGCATCACCGAGGACCGGGTGCTGCTGTGCGAGGACGGTGACGCGGTACGCCTCGACGCACATGGCCTCCGCCGGGACGGCGAAGTTCCCGGCGGCTACCTGTTCGTCGATGGGAGCACGGTGGGAGACATCGGGCGCGGCGTGCTTCGGGACCGCAGGGTGCTGGCTGAGGAGGGCGTGGTCATGGTGGTGGCCACGGTCGACCTCCAGCGGTCCGAAGTGGTGGGACCACCGCAGATCCACACCCGGGGCTGGGCCCACGCCCCGGAGACCGGTACCTTCCTCGAGGATGCGCGCGCCCTGGTCACCGAGGCCTTGGAGAAGATGCTGGCCGAGGAGAACCACGACCACGAGTCGCTCAATCGGGTGGCGCGCAAGGCGGTGGGAAAACTGATCGGCGAACGCACCCGGCAGCGCCCCATGATCGTCCCGGTCATCGTCACCGTCTGATCCGGGGCGGGATGGCGTCGATGCCGCCATCCACCGGAGCGGCGGAGGACCGGTAGTAACCTGGCCTCACTGTGACGACCACTACACGGCGCCCTGCAGGTCGCCCTGGCGCGGCGCGGTCCAAGGCTAAGGCCGGAGGTCGCACAGCGTCGGCCCGTTCCGGCAAGCCGTCCTCACCGAAGAAGCGCCCCGCAAAGAAGCCGGCCGCCGGCTCGCGGGCCAAGACGCAGGCGGGGCGACGCCCGCCCGGCGCATTCGGGGCGGCCTGGGCCGTGGTGGCCGAGCACGCCGCCGATGTGTGGGGTGTGCTCCTGGTCACGCTGGGTGTCCTCGCCGCTCTGGCCCTGTACCTCAACGCCCTGGGCCCGGTGGGGCACGGCGTCCGGGAGGGGCTGGGCGATTTGGTGGGCTGGGCCCGTTTCCTGGTTCCGGTGGCCTGCATCCTGGTGGGCATCCGGTTGATCGCCGGACGGAGAGAGACCGAAGACGGTGAGGTGAAACGCGAGCCCATCAGGGCCGTGCTCGGTGCCGGACTGGCCCTGCTGGCCGTGTCCGGCCTGGCCGCGCTGGCCGGTGGGTCGCCCCGCTTGGGCGCGTCGACCACGGCGCTGTCGGCCGCGGGGGGTTGGTTCGGCGCCCTGGTCGGGAATCCCCTCCACAACGGCCTGGGTGCCTTCGGGGCCGGCGTGGTGTTCGTGGCCGTGTTCATCGTGGCCACCATCATCTTCACCGGGGTCTCGGTCAGGACGGCGGCTGCAGGTGTGGCTCGTGGCTCGCGCTGGCTGGCCTCGACGGCGCGGGGCCCGGGGTCGCCGGCCACCACCGACGATCGGCCTCCCTTGGTCGAGGGACACGGGGATCCCTTCGCCGGGGACCCCATCACCTCGGTGATGGCACCGCCGCCCGACCCGGAGCCGGAGGACGAGGTCATCGAGCCCGAGCTCCCCGCCGAGGAGGTGGGACCGCCCGACCCGGCCCTGTTGCCGGCGGCTGCGACCAAGAACGGCAAGGGCTCGCAGCTGGAGATGAAGCTGGGCCCGTCGGTGGGGGATTGGCGCCTTCCGCCCAAGTCGGTGCTGAAACGAGCCAAACCTCAGGCCATCGACGAGCGAGAGATCGATGCCGCGGGGACGGCGCTGGTGGCGGCCCTGGCCGCCCACGGGGTCGACACCCGACTGGTGGGCCGGACCGTGGGTCCGTCGGTGACCCGTTACGAGCTGGAGCTGGGCGCCGGGGTGAAAGTGGCGCGGGTCACGTCGCTGTCCAAGGACATCGCCTACGCCATGGCCTCGCCCGACGTCCGGATCCTGGCCCCCATTCCGGGCAAGTCGGCCATCGGCGTGGAGGTGCCCAACCGGCGCCGCCAGCTGGTGGCGCTGGGCGACATCCTGGCCTCCACCGAGGCCGATCAGGCCCATCAGCCCCTCGAGGTGGCCCTGGGCCGGGACATCGCCGGACGGCCCATGATGGTCAACCTGGCCGAGATGCCCCACGTGCTGGTGTCCGGCGCCACCGGATCGGGAAAGTCGTCGTGCATCAACTCGGTGCTCACCTCGATTCTCATGCGGGCCACGCCCGACCAGGTCAGGCTCATCCTGATCGACCCCAAGCGGGTCGAGCTGGGCCAGTACAACGGGCTTCCTCACCTGCTCACCCAAGTGGTGGTGGACCCGAAGAAGGCGGCCAACGCGCTGGCGTGGGCGGTCAAGGAGATGGAGCGCCGGTACGACCTGCTGGCCGAAGTGGGCATGCGCGACATCACCGGGTTCAATACCGCCTTCGACCGGGGCGAGCTCGACCAGCAAGAAGAGGCGTTCCGGGACCGCAACCGCGGCGTCCTGGCCGAAGATGGATCCGAGGACGGGGCCCAGGAGCGCCGCTACCAGCGGCTCCCGTTCGTGCTCATCGTGGTGGACGAGTTGAACGACCTCATGATGGTGGCCGCCCGGGACGTCGAGGACTCGGTCTGCCGCATTGCCCAGATGGCCCGCGCCGTCGGCATCCATCTGGTCCTGGCCACCCAGCGCCCCTCGGTCGACGTCATCACCGGAGTGATCAAGGCCAACGTGCCCTCCCGGATGGCGTTCTCGGTGTCGTCGCTGTCGGACAGCCGGGTCATTCTCGACCAGCCCGGGGCCGAACGGTTGATCGGCAAGGGCGACATGCTGTTGCTCACCGCGTCATCGTCGAACCCTCAGCGCCTACAGGCGCCGTGGGTGGGCGAGGACGAAGTCCGAAAGGTCGTGGCTCACTGGGAGGGCCAACGGGAGATGGAGGTCGTGGCGGGCATCGAGGAGACCGAGGGGGCAGGAGCCGGCGGCCCCAGTCGCCGGGAGGATGACGATGACGACGAACTGTTGGCCCAGGCCATGGACCTCGTCGTCCGTTCACAGCTGGGATCGACTTCGATGCTGCAACGCAAGCTTCGAGTTGGCTTTGCCCGAGCCGGCCGGCTCATGGACCTCATGGAACGGCGGGGAGTGGTGGGCCCCTCCGAGGGTTCCAAGGCGCGCAACGTGTTGATGACTCCCGAGGAACTCGACGGACACTGACTGTGTCGATGGAGGGCGAGCCGGTCGAGGAGGGAGTGTCGCTGACTGCCGGCATGGAGAGCCCGTCCTTCGCGCTCCCGCCCATCGAGACGACCTCCGAACCGTCTGGGCCGACGGCCGACGGAGATCCTTCCGCCCCCGGGAGCACCACCGCCCCTCCGGGACCCACCCTGCCACCACCACCCGCCCCGGTTTCTCCGGCCGGCCCCGTGGCCCAGGCGGAGGACGAGTTGCCTGAGCGTGGAGCTGGTCGCCGCCAACGGCGTCGTCGCCGCCGTCGTCGGGTGGGGATCGCCGTCGTGGTGGTCATCGTGGTCGTTGCCGCGCTGGTCGTGGTGCAGGTGCGACGGCCTCTACCTCCGACGGCGGTGCACACCGCCCTGACCTCGAGCCTGGTCGTACCCGGCCAGGCGCCGACCCTCCCGTGGCCGTCCAGCGGTTATGGCGCCGTGGCCATCCCGTCGCTCGGGTATGCGGCCCAATCCGGTCCCGAGGTATCGGTGCCCGTGGCCAGCCTGACCAAGATGATGGTGGCGGTGGTGATCCTGCAGGATCACCCGCTGGCCGAGGGCGTCGACGGGCCCTCGGTCACCATCACCGCCCAAGACGTCGCCGAGGACAGCAGCGACGTCAGTACCGACCAGTCGACCGTGCCGGTGACCGTGGGCGAGGTGTTGACCGAGCGGCAGCTGCTCGAGGGGCTGCTGATCCGATCGGCCAACAACATGGCCTTCACCCTGGCTCGGTGGGACGCCGGCAGCATTCCTGCCTTCGTGGCCAAGATGAACGCCGGTGCCAATCGGTTGGGCATGACCCAGACCCACTACGTGGACGTCAGTGGCTACGACCCGGGATCGGTGTCGACGCCGGCCGACAGTGTGAAGGTGGCGGCTCAGGGTCTGGCCGACCCGACGTTCGCGGCCATCGTGGCCATGCCCACCGTGACCCTCCCCGTGGTGGGACAGGTCCGCAACATCGTGACCCAGGTCGGTACGAACGGCATCGTGGGCGTGAAGTCCGGTTTCACCAGTGCCGCCGGGCCCTGCCTGGTACTGGCCACCAACCGCACGGTGGGCGGTCAGACGGTACAGGCCATCGCCGCGGTGACCAACCAACCGGCGACCACCTCGAACACGTTCGGCGCCGCCGGGTTGGTCGACGAGGGGCTCATGCAGGCGGCCCTCACCGCAGTGGCCGAGACTCCCGTAGCCGCACCGGGCCATGCGGTGGGAACGGTCGGAGCGTCGTGGGGGGGCACCAGGCATGAGGTTCCGGTGGAGACGGCCCAGGCCGCCAGCGTGCTGGCCGTGCCCGGCCAGGCGCTGAGCATCACGGTGACCGATCGCCCCGTCGCCACCGGCACCACCGCGGGCACGGTGGTGGGCCACGTGGTCTATACCCTGGGGCCCCAGCGCCAGGTCGTCCCGCTGCAGCCGTCCGAGCGGGTGCCCACCCCGTCGCTGTGGTGGCGCTTGACCCGAACGTAGGGGCGGCCCGGGCACGGTCCCCGGTCCCGGCGTGAACGTCCGGTGACGGCTACCCTGACCAGCGTGCGTGCACGTGCTCCTGCCTCGTCGGCCAACCTCGGGCCCGGATTCGACACCCTCGCCGTTGCCCTGGAACGGTACGTGGAGGTCGAGGTGGAGCCGGCTTCTCGCCTGATCGTCCGGTCCGAGGGCGAGGGAGCAGGGCTCTCCGATGATCCGTCGCACCTGGCGGCGCGGGTGGCCATCGATGTTGCCGGCCACGACCACCTGGCCATCACCGTGCGCTCGGAGATACCCATTGCTCGGGGCCTGGGCTCGTCGGCGGCGTTGGCCGTTGCCGCCGCCGCTGCCGCCGGAGCCAAGGATCCCCTGGCCGTGGCCACCCAGGTCGACGGGCATCCCGACAATGCCGCGGCATCGGTGGTGGGTGGCCTGATCGCAGCCACCATGGTGCGGGGCGGGGTCCGGGTGGTCCGATTGACCCTGGACGTCAGCCTGGTGTTCGTGGTCATCGTGCCCGACCTCAACCTGTCCACCACCAAGGCACGCCAGGTGCTCCCGGCCGAGGTCAACCGGGAGCACGCCGCCTTCAACTTGGGCCGACTGGCCTTCCTCATCGCCGGCCTGGCCGACAGCCGGGTGCTGTTGAGCGAGGCGACCGAAGACCGGCTGCATCAGGACTACCGCAGCCCGCTGTTCCCCGCCGCCCCCCAACTCCTGTCCGGGCTGTCCCGGGCCGGGGCACTGGCGGTGTGCTGGTCCGGAGCGGGGCCGGCCCTCCTGGGTATCTGCAAGGGATCCGAAGGGGCCAAGGTCCGTGCTGCCACCCAGGAGGTGATGGCCGAGGTCCAGGTCCCTGGGGAGGTGCTGTTGCTCCGTCCCGACATGCACGGGCTGGTGGTGGACAAGAGCGGCTCGGGCAATTTCTGGAAGGACCGAAATCCCACTTGGCTCAGCGACGAGGCTGAACCAGGCGGGTCGACGCGTGAAGCCAAGGGCAACGACACCTCCAAGGGCAACGACACCGACGACGGCAGTCAGTTCTACGACTTCGACACCGACAACTAGGCGGCGGAGTATCCGGTGCCCAGCGAACCGTCGACGACGTTGCTGGCCGTGCCCAATCCGCATCCCGGCCGCGACTACGAAGTGCGCTGCGAGTCGCCCGAGCTGACCTGCGTGTGCCCCATGACCGGTCAACCCGACTTCGCCACCGTCAAGATCGCCTACGTCCCCGATGGCTCCATCGTGGAGTTGAAGTCGCTCAAGCTCTACCTGTGGAGTTACCGGGACCAAGGGGCCTTCCACGAGGATGTGACCAATCGCATCCTCGACGACCTGGTCGCTGCGCTCGCACCCCGTCGCGTGACGGTGATCACCGACTGGCTGGTCCGCGGGGGGATCCACACCGTGGTGGAGGCCTCGTACCCGTAGTCCGGTCGAGCGGCCTCCCTGCCGGACCGTATCCTGGGGGGATGGTCCCCGCCGACGGCAGCAGTCCGGTCACTCCGCGGCCACTGGACCCGGCCCGGTCCCCGATGGCCGAGACGGCGCGCACCTTCCACATCCGCACCTACGGCTGCCAGATGAACGAGCACGATTCCGAGCGCCTGGCCGGGCTGCTCACCGCCGACGGGCTGGTGGCCACCGACGATCTCGAGTCCGCCGACGTCGTGGTGCTCAACACCTGTTGCATCCGCGAGAACGCCGACAACAAGTTCTACGGCCACCTGGGCAACCTCAAGGCTCTGCGCGAGAGCCGGCCCGACATGCAGATCGCCGTGGGCGGCTGTCTGGCCCAGATGGACCGGGAGCACATCCAGCAGCGGGCCGGGCACGTCGATGTGGTCTTCGGCACCCACAACCTGGGACGAGCCCCGGCCTTGTTGCGCCAGGCTGCCAGCACGGGCCCACTGATGGAGATACTGGACGAGCCCCTGCCCGAGGCCGATCCGGCCACGGCCGGATCCAGTGCCGCGGCGCTGACCGCCGTTCGGGACCTGCCCTATGCCGCCTGGGTGACCATCCAGATCGGGTGCGATAACTCGTGCGCGTTCTGCATTGTGCCCTCGGTGCGCGGGGGCGAGGTGTCGCGTCCCTTCGCCGAGCTGGTGGCCGAAGTCGAGGTCCTGGCCGACCGGGGGGTCTCCGAGGTCACCCTGCTGGGCCAGAACGTCAACTCCTACGGGCGGGACCTGACCAGGCGTCGTCCGCTCTTTGCCGACCTGCTCCGGGCGGTGGGTGCGGTGGAGGGCATCAGTCGGGTCCGCTTCACCAGTCCGCACCCGAAGGATCTCCGTCCCGAGACCATCGCTGCCATGGCCGAGACACCGGCGGTGTGCAACCACCTCCACCTCCCGCTGCAGGCCGGCAGCAACACCACGTTGGCTGCCATGCGCCGGGGCTACACGGCCCAGCGCTACCTGGAGCGGTTGGCCGCGGCCCGGGCCGCCATACCCGATCTGGCTGTGACCACCGACTTGATCGTGGGCTTTCCCGGAGAGAGCGACGAGGACTTCGAGGCCACCTTGGAGGTGGCCGCGGTTGCGGAGTACGACAGCGCCTACACCTTCATCTTCTCGCCCCGCCCCGGTACCCGGGCGGCTGACATGGAGGACCGATTCGTTCCCGAGGACGTGGTGGCCGAGCGCTTCGAGCGTCTGCGGGTGGTGGTGGAGCGCTCGGCCCTGGCCAAGCATCGGGCCCGCATCGGGCGGGTGGAGGAGGTGTTGGTCGAGGGACCGTCCAAGCGCGACGCCTCGTTGACCACGGGACGGACGGGGCAGAACAAGCTGGTGCACTTCGCCCCGGCCGGTGATCGGCGCGTGGCCATCGGGTCCTTTGCCACGGTCACGGTGACCGGAGCCGCACCCCATCACCTGGTGGGTGAGCTGGTCGAGGTGACCGACCGCCCGCGTCACCGGACTCGCATTCCCGTCGCAGCCGGTTGAGCCTCCCGCCCCTCGATTCGCCGGTGCTCCCTCGGCCCCGCCCCGTGGCCCTGGTCGGGCCCACGGCGTCGGGGAAGTCCTCGGTGGCCCTGGCCGTGGCTCGGGCCGGTGGCGTGGGCATGCCGCCCGTCGAATTGGTATCGGTGGACTCCATGGCCGTGTACCGGGGCATGGACATCGGGACGGCCAAGCCCACCGCCGAGGTCCGGTCCGAGGTGCCCTATCACTTGGTCGATCTGGTCGACCCCTCCGCCGAATTCACCGTCCAGCAGTTCCAGTCGGCTGCCCTCTCGGTGCTGGACGGCATCGCCGAGCGAGGGCATCGTGCGCTGCTGGTCGGGGGGACCGGGCTCTATCTCCGCTCCCTCATCGACGACCTGACCTTTCCCGGCCGGTTCCCCGAGGTGGCCTCCACCCTGGTGGCCGAGCTGGAGGGAGCAGGACCGAGCGACAGTCCCGAGGGCCTCTCGGCTCTGGCCGGGTTGTACGCCCGCCTGGTCGATCTGGACCCGGCCGCCGCGGCCCGGATGGAGCCGACCAACCGACGTCGGGTCATCCGGGCCCTGGAGGTGACCATGGGGACAGGCCGGCCGTTCTCGAGCTTCGGCCCGGGCCTGGAGGCGTATCCGGAGACGCGCTTCGTTCTGGTCGGGCTCCCTCTGGCCCACGACACCGATCGTCGGATCGAGGAGCGGTTCGACGCCCAGATGGAGGCCGGGTTCCTGGACGAGGTCCGGGAGCTGGCCGCCCGCCCGGGGGGCCTGTCGCGCACGGCTCGCCAGGCGCTGGGCTACCGGGAGCTGCTGTCCCATCTCGAGGTGGGCGTGCCCTTGGACGTGGCCCGGTCCGAGGCGATCCGTCGTACCAAGGTGTTCGCCCGGCGGCAATGGGCCTGGTTCCGGCGAGATCCCCGTATCGTGTGGGTTGGGGACCAGGACGACCCTGTGGCCCGGGTCACCGCCGCTTGTGCCGGCGAGGGCTCCCATCCGGTGGGAAACTAAGGGCGACCGACCGAGCGAGGCAAGACCATAGAGACGACGATGCACTTCACCAAGCACCATGGTGCCGGGAACGACTTCCTGGTCACCGTGGACATGGAGGGCCGGCAGCCCCTTGAGCCGGCCGTGGTGCGTGCCCTGTGCGACCGTCACCTGGGAGTGGGTGCCGACGGCGTGATCCGGGTGCTGGCCGGGCGACAGGGCGCCGACATCACCATGGAGCTGCGCAACGCCGACGGGCTCGAGGCCGAGATGAGCGGGAACGGCATCCGATGCCTGGCCCAGGCGGCGGTGCAGGCCGGACTG
Source organism: Acidimicrobiales bacterium (assembly GCA_035552655.1). GTDB lineage: Bacteria > Actinomycetota > Acidimicrobiia > Acidimicrobiales > RAAP-2 > DASXMT01. The sequence goes on along the minus strand of DASZLD010000004.1, from coordinate 2,927 downwards.
GTGTCCCCGCCGGCGTTCTCCGTGGCCACGGGGGCGGGGGTCAGGACGGTCGAGTACCGGCCCGGCGACCGGTCCGACGGGGCCGAGGCGTCGGTGGACATGGGCAAAGCCGAGCTCGGCCCGGACCAGACCCAGGAGTTCGGCGACCGCAAAGCCCGCCAGGTGGACATGGGCAATCCCCACCTGGTCCTGCTCGGTCCCGACCCGTCAGCCGTCGACGTGGGCGAGCTCGGTCCCCAGCTCCAGGCCATCCATCCCGGTGGGATCAACGTCGAGTTCGTGGCTCTCGGTCCGGGGTCCGACGGGCTCACCATGCGGGTGTGGGAACGGGGCGTGGGGGAGACACTGGCCTGTGGGACCGGTGCTTGCGCCGCCGCCGCCGCCGCCCACAGCTGGGGGCTGGTGGGCGAGGTTGTCACCGTGCACAATCCCGGTGGCTCGTTGCGAGTGGTACTGGGCTCGAACGGCATCTCCTTGGCCGGTCCGACCCGCATGGTTGCCGACGTGGAGGTCGACCTGTCCGCCCTCCGTGCGTCGCTGCAGTGAGCCCGACGCAGTCGGCTTTTACCGACACCCTGATCTCCCGGACCATTCGGGAGCGGATCGTCCTGGTCGGGGTGACCTTCCCCCACGGCTCGCCCACCGCCACGGGAGCGGGGCTGGACGAACTGGCCCTGCTGGTGGACACGGCCGGCGCCGATGTGGTCGAGCGCGTCGTCCAGCGGCGGGATCGCCCCGATCCGGCCACCTATGTGGGCAAGGGGAAGGCGGAGGAACTGCTCAGCGTGTGCCTGGCCGTCGACGCCGACACCGTCGTCTTCGATGACGAACTGAGCCCGGCCCAGCAGCGGAACCTGGAGAAGATCCTGGGCCGGACGGCCATCGATCGAACGGCGGTGATCCTGGACATCTTCGCCCAGAACGCCCGCACCCCCGAGGGCAAGGCCCAGGTCGAACTGGCGCTGCTGCGCTACCGGCTGCCCCGGCTGCGAGGACGGGGCACATCGCTCAGCCAGCAGGCCGGCGGGATCGGCACCAGGGGGCCGGGCGAGACCCAGCTCGAGGTGGACCGCCGGCGCCTGGTCCGGCGCATGACCAGGCTCGAGTCCGACCTGCGACGGCTCGATGCCACCCGCCGGACCCAGCGCCGGACCCGGGGACGGTCCCGGCACCGCACGGTGTCGCTGGTGGGATACACCAACGCGGGAAAGTCCACCCTGTTGAACCGGCTGTGCGATGCCGACGTCCTGGTCGAGAACCGTCTGTTCTCCACCCTGGACCCCCGGACCCGGCAACTGGCCCTGCCCGGTGGCGAGACCGTGCTGCTCACCGACACCGTCGGGTTCGTGCGCAAGCTGCCCCACCAGGTCGTCGAAGCCTTCCGCTCCACGCTGGAGGTGGTGTGCGAGTCGGACCTCATCGTCCACGTGGTCGATGGGTCGGCGCCCGACCTCGAGGGCCAGATCAGCGCAGTCCGGACGGTTCTGGCCGAGATCGGGGCCGACGGGCTCCCCGAGCTGTTGGTGGTCAACAAGGTGGACGCCCTGGGCGCGGCGGGACCCGACGCCGAAGAGGATGTGGCCCGACTGTTGGCCACCCACGAGGGAGCGGGCACGATGTCGGCGCGGACCGGTGCCGGCATCCCCGAGATGTTGACGGCCATGGGGGACCGGTTGCGGGTGGCCGACCGGGTGGTGGAGCTGGAGATCCCGTGGGCCCGAGGTGACGTGCTGGCCGCCGTCCACCGGGAGGGCGAGATCGTGTGCGAGGTGGCGGGCGAGGAGACGACCCGGATCCAGGTCGTGCTGGACGACGTGGGCAAGGCCCGGTTCCGCGAGTTCGTGGCCTCGTGACGACGCCCGAACGAACGGCCACCGAAGTACCGACGGGGTTCGTCCCGCCCCCCTATCCCTACGATCGACTGGAGTCGGTCCGGGCCATGGCCGTGGACCGCTTCGGTGACCGCGCCGAGGGGTCGGGTTCGGCCGGTTCCGGTGGCATCGTCGATTGCTCGATCGGGACGCCCAACGACCCCCCTCCTGCCTTCGTGATCGAGGCGTTGGCCTCGTCGGGAGCCGAGCGCGGCTACCCGGCCTCCATCGGGAGCGCGGCCTATCGCAGGGCTGGCGCCCGCTGGCTGGAGCGCCGGTTCGGGGCTCACGTCGATCCCGACCGGGAGCTGGCCGCCTGCGTGGGCACCAAGGAGTTCGTGGCCTCGGCCGCCCAGTACCTCCATCTCCGCTCTCCGGATCGCGACACCGTGCTGTACCCGGCTATCTCCTATCCCACGTATGCCATGGGCGCGGTGTTGGGCGGATGCCGGGCGGTGCCCGTGCCGGAGCTGGCCGGCGGGGGCCTCGACCTCGGCTCGGTCGACGAGGCCGATGCCGACCGCGCCTTGATGCTGTGGGCCAACAGCCCGTCCAACCCCACCGGGCTGCTCACCGACCTGGGGGCGACGGCGGCGTGGGGGCGTGCCCGCCGGATCCCGGTGTTCTCCGACGAGTGCTACGCCGAGTTCACCTGGGACGGGCCGCCCCGCTCGATCCTCACCCACGGACTGGACGGTGTGATCGCCGTCCAGTCCCTGTCCAAGCGGTCGAACCTGGCCGGAGTGCGCGCCGGGTTCTTCGCCGGCGACCCCGACCTGGTGGAGTACCTGCTCGTCGTGCGTCGCCACGCCGGCCTCATGGTGCCCGGTCCGGTGCAGGCCGCGGCGGCCGTGGCCCTCGACGACGACGCCCACGTCGACGAGCAGCGCCAGCGCTACCGCCAGCGGTTGTCCTTCCTGGCCGACGTGCTCGGCCGGTGGGGACTGCCGGTATCGACACCGGCCGGGGGCTTCTATCTCTGGGCTCCGGTGCCCGCGGCGGTGGCCGATGGTGGCTGGGGACTGGCCGAGCGGCTGGCCGTCGAGGGCGGTCTCC
>DASZLD010000003.1:0-1547 GCA_035552655.1 Acidimicrobiales bacterium | reverse complement strand
AGCAAGAGGGGGTAGATGGAGGTGAACCCGTACCAGCCCAAGGCAACGACCAGGTTGTTGGCCTGATCGTCGCCGAACTTCTTGATCACGCCATAGGTGGGGGCGACCACGCGGTTGTGCTGTTGCCACTGGTCGATGCGGTCAACGACCCGGTCGAGTGCCTTCATCCCACAGTCCTTCCCCTCTGGACGACGATTCAAGCGTCGCCCGTCGGCGTCACCGGGAGAGGCGGGGTGTGGCGACCAGCCGAGCGGGTATGGGCAGGTGGCCCAAGTTGCCGGGGAGCGGAGGATAGGTGGCGCCGGCGACGGGTTCCATGTGCGAGGCCCGCTCCATCAGCACCTCGACAGCGGTCAACCCTTCGAGTCGGGCCAGGCTTGCGCCCGGGCACACGTGAGGACCGGCGCCGAAGGTCAGATGTCCTCGAGGCTGGGGACGGTCGAGGCGAAAGGTCTCGGGGTCGGCGAAGACGGCATCGTCCCGGTTGGCCGAGGCGATGCCCATCTCCACCCAGTCCCCGGGCCGGAGCGCCACCCCATCGATATCGGTCTCGGCCATGCACCGCCGAGAGGTGCGCTGCACCGGCGCGTCGAAGCGCAGGGACTCCTCCATGTACGCCGGGGCCAGGCTGGGATCGGACCGCAGCCGCTGGTGCAGATCGGGATCGAGCAGCAGGCGCTGCACCAGATGGGCCAGCAGGCCCCGCGTGGTGTGCACGCCGGCTTGGATCATGAAGTGGAGCTCGGTGACGATCTCTTGGTCGCTGAGCGGCTCACCGTCGACCACGGCATCCATCAGCATGGTGAAGACATCCTCGCTTGGTTCGGGACGGACCCGGCGAGCGGCGAGCTCCTCGGCGAAGAAGTTCTGCAGGGGATGGCGGCCGGCACCGACGTCGGGTGAGCACGGCCGCTTCATGATCATCCCGTCGACCGACCAGGCCATGAACTTCTCCGCCGTCTCGTCCGGCAGTCCCATCACGTGGGCCATCACCAGTCCGGGAATGGGCATGGCGTAGCCGGCGTGGAGGTCGACCGCGCCGCCGGCCAACAACCGGTCGAGCAGGGCATGACAGGTGGAACGGATGAAGGGCTCGACCTTGGCCGTGCGCTGCGGGCCGAAGGTGGCGTTGAACAGTCGACGGATCTGGGCATGGCGCGGGCCGGAGATCTCGCTCAGGAAGAGCTGATCGCTGGGCACCGCTTCGATGCCGTCCACTCCCGAGAGCCGACCGAGATCGGCGCGGAAGGTGCCGACGTTCCGGAGCGAGGCCTCGACGTCGTCGTAGCGGGCCACGTACCAGGATCCCGATGGGGTCGGGCACACCGGCGCCTCGCGGCGCAGTTGGGCCAGGCGGTCGAAGGGAACCCCGTCGGTGAGCTGACTGGGGTCATTGGGATCGTAGGTGGTCACAGGGCTCAGGCGCTGGGCCGCCCGGCGGTGATGCCACCATCCACGTAGATCACCTGTCCGGACACGTAGGCCGACTGGTCGGAGGCCAGAAAGGCCACCACGTTGGCGATGTCGGTCGGCTCCCCCACCCGCTG
>DASZLD010000002.1:0-22756 GCA_035552655.1 Acidimicrobiales bacterium | reverse complement strand
CAAGGGGAGAACAAAGCGACCGCTACCGACGAGTCGGCTCCGGCCCCCCGGGCATCGATGCCCATCCCCTCCAGGCGCCGGGCATTGGTGTACCAATAGCGCTGCAGCACCTGCTCCAAGCTGTTTCGTTCCCGGGACACGGAGGAGAGCGGGGTAGAGGAAGTTGCGTGGCGGGCTGACCACGAAGCGACACCGGCCTTGTGGAGCGAAGTCTGGAGCCCCGGGCCAGGTCTCCTCCCAAGACCGGACAGCACCTGCATCCGCAGGTTGTTCAACTGGCTCCACCAAACCGAGCCCCCCACACCGCTCGCTGGCTACGAACCCGTTCGCATCACGAACAGGCGCTTTCTACAAACGAGCCATGCCCGTTCCCGCGGTCCCACAAACCAGCCTGAGCCAACGACGTCTGCGATGCTGGCTCGATGAGCGAGACAGCGCCGATCACGGTCCCCTATGTCGCCCTGCCCCAACAACCTGAGGGGACGCCGTGGCCCACCGACGAGTGGCCCACAGGGGACGCCCCGCCCGCAGTACCGCTGGACCGATTGCTCGATGAGCTCTTCGACGACGCTGGCCCCTTGGCCACCACCTACGCTGCGGTCGTCATCCACCGGGGGCGCCTGGTGGCCGAGCGCTACGCCGGCGAGCTCGAGCGCTGGGATGGTCCGTCCGAGACGATCGGGCCCGACACCGGGCTCCTTTCGTGGTCGATGGCCAAATCGATGCTGCACGCCATCGTCGGCACGTTGGTGGGCGACGGCCATCTGGTTGTGGAGGCACCCGCTCCCGTGCCCGCCTGGCAGGGAGCCGGGGATCCCCGTGGTGCCATCACCCTGCAGGACCTGCTCGAGATGCGGGACGGGCTCGATTTCATCGAGGAGTACATCCTCGATTCCCCCTCCGATGTCATCGACATGCTCTTCGGCTCGGGCCAGGAGGACATGGCCGCCTTCACCGAGGCCAAGCCGCTGGCCGTGGCCCCCGGGAGCCGGTTCAACTATTCGAGCGGGACGAGCAACGTCATCTCGGCCATCGTGGCCCGATCGGTCGGCCGGGGTGACGACTACCGCTCGTACCTGCGGCGACGGCTCTTCGAGCCGATCGGCATGATGTCGGCGGTCCCCGGGTTCGACCAGGCCGGCACCTGGGTGGCGTCGTCCACCGTGCACGCCACCGCCCGCGACTACGCCCGGTTCGGCTATCTGTACCTCCGGGACGGCGCCTGGGACGGCCACCGCCTGCTCCCCGAGGGCTGGGTCGACCATGGCCGCCGCCCCCGCTCGGTCGACCCCGAGGACGGCAAGCTCTTCGGTGCACACTGGTGGGTGGTGGGCGACGAGTACGGGAGCTTTCGGGCGTCGGGATACGAGGGCCAGTCCATCCTCATCTCGCCGGGACTGGACCTGGTGGTGGTGCGCATGGGGAAGACCCCGACCGAGCGAGGACCGAACTTGGAACAGTGGCGGCGCCGGGTGGTTCGAGCCTTTGCCGGCATCTGACCGGCGGCGAAAGCTCGACTGAGTAGTCAGATCACCACGCCCGGCGGCGCCCGGAACGCGCGAATCCAGCACGTCGGGCCCGGATGGCGTAGATTGTCACCAGATCGTTACATTCATACGGGGAAACGCGGGCACTCGGGGCACTGGTAGCCACCTTCCCCCACACGGTGGGCCAGGAATCGGGCCCCACGTCGAAAGGGACCTAGCTCATGCGTCGTCGCAGCTATCTGCCGTTGTTATTGATTGCCGCTCCGGCGGCCTTGGCCCTCGGTATCGTCACTCCCGCCAGCGCGGCCTCGAACAACGGCGTGGCCAACAAGAGCGCCAGTTCGATCCTCAACGCCGCCTCCGCCGCAACTGCCGGGGCCAAGTCGTTCACCTACGGCGGCACCACCGAGCAGAGCGGGTCCACCGCCAACTTCAAGGTGTCGGTGAGCTCGACGGGGAAGGGTCAGGGGACGATCACGATCTCGGGACAACCGGTGAAGCTGGTGAAGGTGGGCAACACCGTCTACTTCAGCTCGACCAAAGCGTTCTGGGAAAAGTCCGCCGGGTCGGGGGCCGGATCCCTCTTCGGAACCCGATGGGTAGCCGTGCCCTCCACCGATTCAGACTTTGCCGGCATCAATAGCCTGCTCGACGCTTCTCAGGTCGCCAGTCAGTTCTCGGGCACGTCGAACACCGGGTTCACCAAGGGCAAGACCAGCACCATCAATGGGCAACAGGTGATCGCCATCAAGGGCGCAAGCAGTTCCGACAACGCCGGCGGCACGGTGTACGTAGCCACGACGGGCAAGCCCTACATCATCAGGGTGAGCGGCGGCGGCACCACCCTCACCTTCAGTAACTACAACCGGCCGGTCAATCCCTCCGTCCCAGCCAACTCGATCAATATCAGCACGCTGGGCGGCTCCACCTCGACCACCGGCTGACGATCGGACCGACCGACCGGTCCCGTCAGGGGCCGCTCACAACGCCAGAGCCTGCGGGTGCCTGGGCACGCGCTCGAATGCAACACCTAGAACTCGAATGCAACACCTAGAGAGGAAGCCTCATGCGTCGTCGTATCTACCTACCCCTCATGCTGGTCGCGGCCCCAGGGCTCATGGCCATCGGCTTGGTCACTCCGGCCAGTGCCGCCTCGAGTAACGGAGTGGCCAACAAGAGCGCCAGCCAGATCGTCACCGCTGCCACTTCGGCCGTCAATGGAGCGAACTCGTTTACCTATGGCGGAACGACCCGGAGCAGCGGGGTTTCGACCGGGCTGAAGATCTCATTGAGCTCATCGGGTGATGGCCAGGGAACGCTCACCTCCTCGGGACAGCCGGTCAAGCTGATCAAGATCGGGGACACCCTCTACGTCAGTTCGACGACGGCGTTCTGGACCAAGAACTTGGGCGCCAGTGCCGGCCAGACCCTGGGCACGCAGTGGGTCGCCGCGTCCTCCACTGATTCCGACTATGCCGGGATCGCCAACTTGTTCCAGGCTCAGGAGATCACCGGCCAGTTCCTCAGCACCTCCGGCACGACCTATACCAAGGGTAAGACGAGCACGATCAACGGCCAGCCAGTGGTCGCCGTCATGGGCAAGTCGGGCGGCACGGTGAACACCATCTACGTGGCCACCACGGGCAAGGCCTACGTCATCAGGATCACCGCGCCGGGGGGCAACGGCGGAACTCTCAACTTCACCAACTACAACAAGCCGGTGAATCCGACGGCACCACCCAACCCGATCAGCGTCCCGACCACCACCACGACCACGGGTTGACGGCAGGCTGGTAGCCCGGCCGGTACCAACTCCGGTCGGGCTGCTCAGGCCACTGACGTCAGGCGGCACAGCATGCCCGAACCCCCAGGGAGCTCGGATCGCGGGAGAATGGGGCGAGGGACCGGTCTGGAGTCCCCCGGAGGCGAGGAGAGACACCCATGAACGGATTGCGAACCGTGGCCATCGTCCTGGCCGCTCTGGGCATCTTCGGTCTGTTCACCGTGGCCCTGTGGGTGACGTGGCGGGTGACCCGCTGGTTCCGACGGGTCCACACCCACCTGTCGCGGGTGTTCCCCGGTGGGATCCCCGCTCCCCGGCCGGCCACGTCCACGGTGGCGTACGCACAGATGCACCGGAGGACCCTCGGGATGCGGCGGATGGCCACCAGCGGACCGAAGCGCCAGGTGCTGTCCCTCCGACAGGACCTGTGGTCCCACGTCGATACCGCCCACGCCGCCCTGACCACCGCCCAGGCCAACGGGGCGGCGATCGGCGATCTGGCTGTGCTCTCCGGCCAGCTCCGGGAGCTGGCCCGCCGACATGACCAGCATCTCGCCCTGCTGGCCGCTCACTCGTCGATCGGCGACATGGCTCGGGCCCAGGCCGAGACGGCCCAGATCACCGAGCACGCCGACATGGTCTCCGACGCAGCCATAGCTGCCCTTCATGCCGTCTCCACCCAGGACGCCGACCGATTGGCCCTGCTGCTCGACCACGAGTCCCAAGCGGTCAAAGCAGGGTCAGCCCGCCTGCGCTCGCTTTCCGCCGGCTGAACGGAGCCGTCAGCCGCTGCTTCTCGGCCCGGGCCGTGTGGCAACCGTCGGCGGTACCGGATGCCAACTGGCTACCATGATGATCGCAACTGCCTGACCTGTTTTCCCGCAGGTCAGGCAGTTCTAATTTTTCCGCCCTGCGTGCACGGTCTGGAGTGCTGGTCTGCGCATGAGCACCGACGGGTAACGTCCGAGCATCCCCGTCGACGCGGCTGGCCCGCGTCCCTGATCGTGAGGTGACGATGAACTACGTGAATCTCGGCTCCACCGGATTGCGCGTGTCGCGTATCTGCCTGGGCATGATGAGCTACGGCAACGACAGCGACCGCCCCTGGGTGCTCGATGAGGATGGTGCCGCGCCGATCGTCAAGGCCGCGGTCGAAGGAGGAGTGACCTTTTTCGACACGGCCGACACCTACTCGGGCGGAGCCAGCGAGGTGGCCACCGGTCGGTTGCTCAAGCAGTTCCTGACCCGAGACGAGGTGGTCATCGCCACCAAGGTGTTCTCACCCATGACCCCGGGCGAGAACGGCGGAGGGCTCTCGAGAAAGCACGTCCTCTCGGGCATCGATGCATCCCTGCAGCGCCTCGATCTCGACTATGTCGATCTCTACCAGATTCACCGCTGGGACAACCGGACGCCGATCGAGGAAACGATGGAGGCCCTGCACGACATCGTCCGTGCCGGCAAGGCCCGCTACATCGGAGCCAGCTCCATGTACGCCTGGCAGTTCGCCAAGGCTCAGCACGTCGCCGACCAGCACGGTTGGACACGGTTCGTGTCCATGCAGCCCCACTACAACCTGATCTACCGCGAAGAAGAGCGCGAAATGATCCCCCAGTGCATCGACCAAGGGGTGGGCGTCATCCCCTGGAGCCCGTTGGCCCGGGGCGTGCTGGCCGGGAACCGGACCCGCGGAGGCGAGAAGCGCACCACCCGGTCGGACACCGATGGGTTCACCGACTACCTCTACAATCAGCCCACCGACTTCGACGTGGTCGAACGGGTGGCCGAGGTGGCAGCCGAGCGAGGGCTCCCCGCCGCTCAGGTGGCACTGGCCTGGTTGCTCCGCAAACGCGGCGTCACCGCACCGATCGTGGGCGCCACCAAACCGGGTCACCTCGACGATGCGCTGGCCGCCGAACAGGTCACGCTCGACGACGACGAGATCAGCCGTCTCGAAGAGCCCTACGTGCCTCATCCCGTGCTCGGACACTGAGCGCCTGGCGGTAGTGGGCGACAGCCCGATCGGTCCCCCAGTCCCGTACCTCCTCCGGCTCGAGCACGGGCCCGCTCGACCCGAGATACGCGTCCCGGAGCAAGTCGGCCTGGACCCGGCCGCGTAGCTGTATCGACAGCAGCCCTCCAGGGGCGAGATGCTCGCCGGCCAACTCCATGCACCGCCAGGCCGTGTCGAGACCGTCAGCGCCGCCGTCGATGGCCACCACCGGGTCGTCGAACGAACCCACCTCGTGGGTGGGCACATAGGGAGGGTCGGCCACGATGATGGCGAACTGCTCGCCGGGGTGGACTGCTTGGTCAAGATCGCCCGGGCGGATCTCCACCCGATCACCGAGACCAGCCCGGTCGGCATTGACCCTGGCCCACCGGCACGCCCCGGGATTGCTGTCCACCTGCACCAGGCGGCGTCCCGTCAGCAGGGAGGCGACGAGTCCGATCTGGCCCACGCCCGCACACAGCTCCAGAATGGGGCCCGTCGGGACATCCTCGACCGCAGCCACCCAGGTGCTCTGTTTGAGTGTCCACGGGCGCGGGGTGAGACAGGACTCATCGAATGTGAGCGTCACCGGCCCGAAGACAACGTGTCGAGGTTCCGCCGGGGCCACAGGGTCCGAGGGGAGATGGCTCCGCCCCTGTTCGCTGGGCGAGACAGCGTGACCGGCCACAGGCGAACGCTACCGTCCGGCACCATGCTCACTGGCATCGCTCAGGGAGATGGCGCAGCACGTCTTCGATCCGGTAAACCCATGGACCTGATGCCTACCACCACACCCTTTGCCTCCGGATCCATATCCATGCGCCTGTATCCCCACAACGAGCTGGGGGCCGCCGACGTGATCAGGGAGATCTGCCTCCAGGCCGGACTGGCTCTGGCCAACGGATTCGACGGGGTCATGACCAGCGAACACCACGGGGGCTTCGCCGGTTACATGTGCAATCCACTCCAGATGACCTCGTTCATCCTGGAAGATCACGAGCAAGGATGGGCCGCCCCCAGTCCGATGGTCCTCCCCTTGCGGCCGACGGCTCAGGTGGCCGAAGAAGTGGCCTGGCTCAACGCCAGACACCCGGGCCGAGTGGGCCTGGGTGTCTGTGCCGGAGCCCTCCCCCTCGACTTCGAGGCCATGGACGTTCCCCTGAGCGAAGCCGTCCCCCGGTTCAAAGCGGCTCTCCCGGAGATCGTCGACATGCTTCGGGGCCGGAATCTCCGAGGCTTGGACGGAGACCAGGCTCTCCAGCTGGGGGCCACTGCTCCCATCCCCGTGCTGAGCGCGGCGGCCTCGACCACGGCGGCCCGGCGGGCAGCAGGGTGCGGCGCCGGCATCCTCCTGGAAGGGATGTCCTCGGTGGAAAGGCTGACCTCGTTCTGTGCCGCCTACGACGAGGCCGGTGGCACCCAATCGAAGGTCCTCATCCGCCGGGTGTGGCTGGGCCAGCCGCTGACCGAGCTGGTCGAGAGGCAGCGGGCCGTCTACCAGAGCTACTCGAGTGGTTCGTTCGCAGCCGACCAGACGTTGACCACCACCGACCCGGCCGCCATGGCCGACGCCCTGCACCAGACCATGGTCGAGGTCGGCGGCGACGCCATCAACCTCCGTATCCACCTGCCCGGCATCAGTGCTGACGATGCCCGGCGCCAGATCCTGGCCCTGGCCGAGGACGTGGTCCCCCGCCTGCGCCAGCGGCTTCGGAGCTCCGCCGGCTAGATCGTATGGGTCATCAACAGCACCCCGACGACGATGATGATGGCGCCGCCCACGCCCAGGAGAACCGCCGATGAACTGCCGCTTCGCATGTGCTGGCTGTGCATGCGCCGAATCAGGAGCGGAGTGGTCACGATGGCGAGAGCTCCCACCACGATGAGCACGATTCCCAGCACCAGATGTTTGTCGATAGCAGCGATCATCGGGCCTCCTTGGTTGCTCGTATCAAGAACCTAGTGGCATATGGGTTGTCCAATCTGGACCACGCATCCTGGCCGTCCGGGACCTGTCGATCCTGACGGGCGCCGTCTATTCGGACGCCGGCACCTCCGTCTAGTAAAGAGTGGTGAGGGAATCCCCGTCCGCAACCCTGACCGACCATGACGGACGATTCCAGACCACCATCGATGCACACGAGGAGACGGAATGGACATCTATGAGGCGCTCTATACGACCCGGGCCATGCGTCGGGTGCGACCGGACCCAATTCCGCTCGAGACGCAAGCCAGGATCCTCGACGCCGCCATCCGTGCTCCGAGCGGTGGCAACACTCAGAACTGGCGTTTCCTGCTCGTCGACGATCCCGATGTCAAGGGTCGGATCGGCCCCCTCTACAAGGACAGCATCGCCCAACTGTGGACCACCATCTATGCCGACCGGCTGGCGGCGGCTACGGCCGACCCCGAGGCCGAGTCGAGCATCCAGATGGTCAAGGTCCAGCGCTCGGCCCAGTGGCTGGCCGACCATTTCGAAGAGGTTCCCCTCTTTCTTTTCGCCTTCGTGCAGGGGGACCCGAGTGGGGGCTCGATCTTCCCTGCCGTTTGGAGCGCCCAACTGGCGGCCCGGGCCGAAGGCGTCGGCACGTCACTCACCTCGGTCCTCGGGGCCTTTCATCCCAAGGAGACGTTGGAGATCCTCGGTGTGCCCGAGGGCAAGGGGTGGATCATGTCCTGTTGCGTCAGTTTCGGATACCCCACCGGGCGCTGGGCCGTGGCCGAGCGTCGACCGGTGCAAGAGGTGGCCCATCGGAACAAGTGGGGCGGACCGATCGGCTTCGAGATCAACGAACCACTGTGGAGCGCGGACTGAGCTCCTGCGGCACCGTTTCGGGGAGTTCCTTACGGCCCGACCGGCATGTCCTAAAGTGTGACTCCTCATCGGTGATGGCCGGCCCTGGGCCGGACGTCACCCTTGCGGGCGTAGCTCAATGGTAGAGCCCCAGCCTTCCAAGCTGGTGGTGCGGGTTCGATCCCCGTCGCCCGCTCTCAAATTCTCCCCGCTCAGCGGGCGTGTACTTCGTAGTCAATTCCGAGATCTATCTGGTCGCGGGCGATGAGCCCCGTCTGCCACTAGCTACTGAGCAGTGAGCCCGTCAAGGCAGATCATGGATCGGTCGAGATCGCCGATGACGGGAGCCCCGATCAGTCGCATGGTGCGGACGCAGTCATCCCTGAACCAACCAAGTACACGATCGACACCTCGCTCGCCACCCGCACCCAACCCGTAGAGGTAGGGGCGACCAGTCATACAGGCACTGGCCCCGGCCGCGACTGCCTTGAGGATGTCGCTGCCTCGACGGATACCGCCGTCGCAGATGATCTCAGTCCTGTCGCCGACTGCATCGGCCACCGGGGAGACCAGTGAGAGTGTCGCCGGCGAGCTGTCGAGCTGGCGCCCTCCGTGGTTGGACAGGGCGATGGCCTCCACTCCCATGTCGGCAGCAATGATGGCATCTTCGACCCCCTGGATTCCCTTGACAATGATGGGCCCGTCCCAGATCGTCCGGAGCCAGTCGATGTCGTTCCAGGAGAGGGCGGGGTCGAACTGAGCGTTGACGTAATCCGACAAGGTGACCGGAGAGGACCCGTCGGCGACGCCACGGTCAACAATATTGGCGAAGCGTATGGGCTCGCTCTGGAGAAAGGCCCAGGTCCAGCCGGGGTGGAGCGCTCCGTCGACGATCGTGCCCGGTCCGATCGAAGGCGGTAACGAGAACCCGCGTCGAACATCGCGTTCACGCCGTCCGAACACCGCGCTGTCCACCGTGAGGACCAGGGCCTCGTATCGCGCCGCCGCCGACCGGTCGACCAGCTCTTTGACCAGCCCGCGGTCTCGCCAGGCGTAGACCTGAAACCACAACCGGCCACGACTGGATGCCCGCACCTCCTCGATGGATCTGGTGCTGAGGGAGGACAGGACGTAGGGAAGTCCGGCCCGCTCCGCTGCTCTGGCCACGGCCACTTCGCCGCTCGGATCGGCCATGCGAGTGAAACCGGTGGGGGCCAGGACCAACGGGTAGTCAAGGGGCTGGCCCAGCAACGTCGAAGAGATATCGACATCTTCGATGCCACGTAACACGCGGGGCCGGAAGGTGACCTGGCCGAAGGCTGCCTCATTGGCAGCCATGGTCCGCTCGTCCTCGGCTCCGCCGTCGATGTAGTCGAAGACACCGCCGGGGAGGCGCCGTTTTGCGATGCGGCGGAGGTCCGCGACGGACGCGGCTTTAGCCAGACGCCGTTCGACGGGATCGGTCTCGAACTTCTTGAGTCGCACAACGGACCGAAGTGTTTCGTAGGGGTTCACGATGGGTCGTACCTCCGCGTGAGAATCGATCGTTCGGCGAGGCGCAATTGTGCCCCTAGCTGTGGGCAAGGCTCCCCGGGCCGGGCCCGCACCAGGACATTTCCGAGGGAGGTGGCTCCAACGGCCCGGCCAGCACAGGGAGCTTGACACAGTCTGTCGTCGCCCGCTCGCGCGTTTTGCCTGGTCAATAGCATGGTTTCCGACATTGATTGCTGGGGGCCACTGTAGGGTTGGCCACGATGGCAACTCCTCGCAAACGTCCGGCACTGCAGCGTCCTCGGGGCATCCTCATGCTGGCGCTGGCCACGGCCACGCTGGTGGCGGCGGGCGCGGGTTCGTTCTCGTCGCTGGCGACGAGTTCGGCCAGTGCCGCTTCGAAGCCCACGAACACCCCGGACAAGGTCACATCGCTCCCCGGCCTGGGCTCGGTAGGCACACAATTCGCCGGCTACTCGTCGGTCAACACCAAGTCGTGCAGCAACGTCCGCTGCAGTGGCAAGGGCGACGCCGGCCTCTTCTACTGGTTCGTGGGCAAGACGGGCGGCGGGTACGCATCGGCACCGACCATCGTGTGGACCAACGGCGGTCCGGGGTCCACCAGCTTCTGGGGCTTCTTCACCGAGAACGGCCCTTACGTGGTGAAATCGGATGGCACGCTGCAGAAGCGCCCCATGGGCTGGAACAACACTGCGAACTACCTGATGTTCGATCAACCGCTGGGCGTGGGTCTGTCCTTTGCTCCCCCTTCCCAACAGCCGGCGGATGTCCAGCAAGGCGTTGACCAGTGGTACACGGCCCTCCTTCACTTCCTCAGCCTCCATCCCGAGATCGCCAAGAACCCGATCATCCTGGCCGGCGAGTCCTACGGCGGTACCTACGATGCGCTGCTGGCCAAGGCCATCCTGGACGGAAACGCCCGGGCCGGACGCCAGGTGGTTCACCTGGGCGGGGTGATCCTCGCCGCCGCTTGGGTCGACCCGGTCGTCCAGCAGTCCATGGATACGACCTATGCCCTCACCCATGGCCTGATCACCAGCGCCGACAAGACGCAGCTCGATCAGACGTACGCCCAATGCCAGGCCGCCTTGGCCGCCCAGACGCCGTCCTCGGCCCAGGCCAACGAGGCGTGCGGCAAGGTCAAGACGGCCATCGGGGACATCAGCGGGCTCTACCTGTTGAACATCGCCAAGACTGGGGATCTGCCCACCGACCCGATGATCGCCTACCTGAATCGGCGCGATGTGCGCACCGCCATCCACGCCAAACCATCGGGCACGTTCACCCTCTTCTCCGAGAGCATCGGCGATCGCTATGTCGTCGGCGAACAGGACTCCTATCTGTCGACGGTCCAGGACGTGCTCGATGAGGGCGTCCCGGTCATGGTCGTCTCCGGGCTCAACGACGCCACCGACGTGAACGTCCTGGGCACCGGCGCCTGGCTCAACCTGCTGCAGGGCAACCGTGCCTCCGCATTCCAGTCAGCTCCGACCACCCAGTGGAAGGGTGGCCCGGGCAACCATGTCCTCGGCTACATCCAAGAAGGTGGTGGACTCAGCTGGGTCAAGGTCCTCAATGCCGGCCACCTGGCCGTCGGCGATCAGCCCCTGCTCATCAACCTCATTCAGAAGAAGCTGCTGACTCCGTCCACGTAGCGACGCTCGCGTCCGGCATCGAACGTCATGCCGCCCGACTTGCCCGCACC
Source organism: Acidimicrobiales bacterium (assembly GCA_035552655.1). Lineage (GTDB taxonomy): Bacteria > Actinomycetota > Acidimicrobiia > Acidimicrobiales > RAAP-2 > DASXMT01. The sequence goes on along the minus strand of DASZLD010000002.1, from coordinate 11,482 downwards.
TTCCGCCGCTCTCGTTCGGACATTCCGCCCCACCACCCGAAGATCAGCGGATCGGCAATGGCATAGTCGGCACACTCGCCCCTGACCGGACATCGAGCGCAGAGTCGCTGGGCGCGTTTGTAGGAATCACCGCCGCGATCGGCGAAGAAGGTGTCGATGGGTTCGCCCCGACAGACTCCCCGATCCATCCACCCCGGTCGTCCTCCACCGGTTACCGCTCGTTCCGCGAAGTCAGGCTTCATCACGCGGCCGACGACGCCGTCGTCGGCAGAGCGCGCGTGACAGGGACGGGAACGACATGAACAATCGTGGACGGTAGTTCTCCATGGCTAGTTGCCATAGAGAAGGGAACGATTCAGTGGGACAGACCTTGTGCCCACTCTCCAATCAACAGCCCACGGCGGGCGGCCTCCGGCTGCGCCCCTGTGCAGTACCGAGTCGCCTTCAGCGCTCGAGATGGGCCTCGATGGCCCGACGCACCACCGGATCCGTCTCGCAGGCCCGGATCATGGCCCGCAACAATCCCGAAGCACTGGTCCGCGACTCCCATGCCGCTTCGCGTAACCATTCGCGTTGATGGTGGTCGAGGTACAGCGGGAGATTATGGGGCCGTCTCTCTCGTCCGCTGGTGCTTCGAAACGCCACGCTCGGACGGCCGCCGGTCCCGGCGATCTTCTCGGCGATCCGCCGTGTCATCGCGATCGCCGCCTGGTCGCCCGCTTCAACACCGACGTGTAGGCGTCAATGCCCTCCCGGTAGAGCCTCGCCGCCGGACCCGATGCGATGCCGACACGTTCGGGGATGATCCCCCACACCGGCACCTTCTCAGCTGTCCAGCCCTCGACCGTCTCAGTGAGGTCGTTCGTACCCAGACGCGCCGCGCACACGACGATCCCATAGGGGATGCCATCGGGCACCATGTCCAAGGTGGCGGCCACCCGGGTTGGCTCCACTCCCCCCGCTCGGGTCGGGATCACCACCGCATCGGCTCGAGCCAGGGCGGCCTTGACGATTCGTTCGTCGCCCGGTGGCGTGTCAACGATCACCACGCTGTCGGAATCGGCCATGGCCCGGGTGACCGTCCGCTCAGACGGTGCTTCCAGCAGATCGACGCCCTCGACGGGACTGTCCTCGAACCACTCGGCCGACGATGCCTGCCGGTCAGAGTCGACCAGCACCACCGAGGCATAGCCCTGTTCGACGGCGGCGGCGGCCAGGTACACGGACGTGGTGGTCTTGCCCACGCCACCCTTGACGTTGCTCACGACGATGTTCATGGGCCCATTGTACGTCATGTACGTACAGAGGGCTACGCCACAGCCGCTGCGGCGAGGTGGTTCGGTTTACTGCCTACGATGAGCGGGACCATGGACCTCGTCGAACTGCACACTGGAGCGATTGCCGCCGGCGGTGGGTGCGTGGCTCGCGCGGACGATGGCCGCGTCGTGTTCGTGCGCCACGCCCTTCCCGGGGAGCGGGTGATGGCCACGATCACAGCCGAGACTTCCTCGTTTCTCCGGGCCGATGCCGTGGAGATCCTCGATGCCTCACCTGACCGGGTGGAGCCACCGTGCCCCTACGCCGGACCTGGTCGGTGCGGAGGCTGCGACTGGCAGCACGTCGACCTTGCCGCCCAGCGTGCGCTCAAGGCCTCGCTCATCGCCGAGCAGCTCCGGCGGGTGGCCGCCACCGACCTCGAGGTCACGGTGGAAGAAGTACCGGGGGCACCGGCCGGGCTGGCCTGGCGGACCAACGTCCGCTTTGCCGTCGACCGGGCCGGGCGCCTCGGACTACGCCGTCATCGCTCGCACGACATCGAGCCCATCGACCGCTGCTTGATCGCCACCACCGAGGTGGAGTCGCTCGAGCTCGAGCAACTGCGGTGGCCGGGAGCAACCGAGGTCGACGTGCGAGCTTCGGCTGACGGTGGGCGGGTCGTCTCGGTCAGCTCCGGACGTCAGCGGCTCCGGGCCCTGCCCCGCGTGGAGGCCGGCCTCGTCGTCGACGGACGAACCCGTCGCCAACCCAACTGCGTGCACTTCGAGGTGTTGGATCGGTCGTATCGGGTGACAGCCGGGTCCTTCTGGCAGGTGCATCCCGGCGCGGCGACGCTGTTGGCGACCGTGGTCCTCGACGTGCTCGAACCGAAGGTCGGGGAACACGTCCTCGACCTGTACGCCGGGGTCGGGCTCTTCACCGCATTGATCGGCAACGCCGTAGGGCCCACCGGGTCGGTGCTCGCCGTCGAGCGAGACCGCCGAGCCTGCGCCGACGCGTTGCACAACGTCGCCGGCCTCGAACACGTCGAGATCCGCAAGGCGAGTGTCAGCCCGAACTTGGTCGCCGACCATGTCGGAAGGCCGGACCTCGTGGTCTTGGACCCGGCCCGCGAGGGTGCAGGACCGGAAGTCATGGCTGCCCTCGCCGCCCTCCTTCCCCTACCGCGACGGATCGCCTACATCTCGTGCGATGCGGCCTCGTTCGCCCGGGACCTTCGAGTCATGCTCGACGCGGGATGGACCATGCCATCGCTGCGGGCATTCGACCTGTTCCCCATGACCGAGCACGTTGAGCTGGTTGGCCTCCTCGAGCCACCGGCGGCCTGAGCCACTGGTTATCGACTACGTCGTTATCCCGGGAACAGGGACGCCATCTTCGAGGTAGCGGCAACTCTCCGCGTCGAACGAGGAGCTCACCCGGCGCCGAAGAGGGCCGGTCAGGAGCTCGAGTGCGGTGGGTCGCTCCACCAACTGGTACTCGGAGATCTCTTCGACCTGCAGCACGATCCGCTCGAAGAAGGCGGCATCGAATCGGCCACACTCGAACAGGAACCGCATGCCGCCAGGCTTGCGCTCTCGCGGGCGAAGGAAGTCGACGACTACCAGGCGGCCGGCCTCCACCGCCAGTCCCGTCTCCTCTGCCACCTCACGGCGACACGCCTCCCATGGCGTCTCGCCGTCGGCTTCCATCATGCCGCCGGGAATGGTCCAGCCTGACTTGTAGTTCGGCTTCAAGACGAGCAACCGACCATCCTGGTCGGATAGCAATGCACCGGCCGACGCCGGAATCCGCGGAATCTCAAATGACTGGTCCCCGGTCATGACCACGCCCGCCCCCCGCTCAACCCGCTGGTGCCGGCGAGCGGCAATCCAGTACGGCTGCACCCGACACTCTGTCCCCGGCCAAATCGGACAGGGCACGCGGTGCCTCGTCCAGTCGATAGCGGGTGGTGATGACCCGAATGGGAATCTCGGAGGCAAGGGCCAGGAGCGCCTCGCCGTCCCGACGCGTATTGGCCGTCACACTGACCAGGCCCCGTTCCTCGAACAGGTGCGTCTGGTAGGACAGTGGGGGCACATCGGTGAGGTAGATGCCGGCCACCGAGAGCGTCCCACCCCGATCCAGTGCGGCCAGAGCCGGCGGGACCAGGGTTCCCACCGGAGCGAACAGGATGGCGGCGTCGAGGGGTTCCGGTGGCTCTCCCTGTTGAGCCGAGGCCACCCCGAGGTCCAAGGCCAACTGTCGCGCTTCGGCGCTCCGGGTTACGACGTGCACCGTCGCCCCCTCGGACATGGCCACCTGGGCGGCCAGGTGAGCCGATGCCCCGAATCCGTAGATGCCCAATGAGCCGCCGGAGCGCAGGTTGCTCCGCCGAAGCGCCCGGTAGCCGATGATGCCGGCGCACAACAGGGGGGCGGCCTCCTCGTCGGGGATACCGGCGGGAAGCACGTAGCCGTAGTCCTCGTGCACCGTTGCGTACTCGGCGAATCCCCCGTCGTCGTCCCAGCCGGTGAAGCGGGGGGCAACGCAGAGGTTCTCGTCACCTCGCAGGCAGAAGCGGCAGGTTCCACAGGTCCAGCGCAACCAGGCGATTCCAATCCGTTGGCCCAACTCGAATCGAGTGGCGCCCGGGCCCACGGCGTCGACCAGGCCGACGATCTCGTGCCCGGGAACGACTCCGATCCGGTGCGGGGGCAGGTCTCCTTCGGCGACATGAAGGTCGGTACGGCAGACGCCGCACACCGACACTCGGATCCGCACCTCGTGCTCACCCGGCTCCGGTGGCTCCCGCTCCACCTGGCGCAACGGACCCTCATCAATGGGCGCGGGACTGTCGACCGTCCAGGCGCGCATGGATTCCTTACGACGCCTTTCGCCGACTCCTCGTCGCGGTGACGGGTTGCTTCTTGGCTCTCGACGCCCGCTTGACCGGAGTGACCTTCTTGGCTGCTGTCGACCTCTTCCCGCCCGCGGCCGGCTTGGCCGAGCGGGTGCCCGATGCGTGTGAGCGCGATACACCGGCACGTCCACCGCTGGCCGCCTTGACGCTGGCGTTGAGCGCGTCCATCAGGTCGATGACCTTGGTCGGCTCACGCGGCGCCGTCTCGGTCACCACCTCTTCGCCCTCGCGCTTGCGGTCGATCATGGCCTGCACCTTTTCGCGGTGGGTGTCGGCGTAGTTGCTCGGATCCCAGTCCGCCACCATGGAGTCGATGAGCAGGTTGGCCATCTCGAGCTCGCGCTTGGTGAAGTCCTCTTCCTCGGTGATCCGGGGGAGCTCGTCAGCCGGTGCAAGCACCTCGTCGGCAAAGTACATCGTCTCCAGAGCCAGCACCTCGCGATCGGGCCTGATGGCCACCAGGTACTCCTTGTTCCGCATGACGAAGGTGGCCACCCCAACCTTGTTGGCGTCCCGCATCGCCCGCCGCAGCAGTGCGTAGGCCTTGGCTGCCGCCTCGCCCTCGGGGGCCAGGTAGTAGGTGGTCCGGTAGTAGGTGGGATCGATGTCCTCCAGCTCTACGAAATCGGTGATCTCGATGGTGCGTGACCGCTCGGGCTCGGCCGAGGCCAGCTCCTCTGGGGTGAGGATCACAAAGTCGCCGGACCCGACGTCGGCCCCCTTGACGATACGGGAGGACTCGACCTCATCGCCGGTCCGCTCGTTGACCTTCTTGTACCGGATCCTGTCCGAGGTTCCCTCCTCGAACTGGTTGAAGTGGATCGTCTTGTCCTTGGTCGCCGGATAGAGGCCGACCGGTACATTGACCAGGCCGAAACTCAGCGATCCCTTCCAAATTGTGCGTGCCACGCCCCTAGTTTTACCCAGGTCGGGGGCAATCCACCACCCTGTCACACCCATTCGTCAAACTGGCCCCATGCCTTTCGGAGCAGCCTTGACCGACGCGGATCGTGCCGTCGGGCTCACGCGCGGCATTGCCACGTTGATCCCCGACGACCTCTCCACCGGAAATCTAGGGCTTGAGCTGGGGTTAAGCCTGTGGATGCAGCGCGCCGACCTCCCCCTCAGCGATGCGTGCGCCATTCTGCTGACGGTCCGAGATGCGCTGGTCGAGACGTCAGGACTTGACCGCGACCATGAACCAATTCCTCTGCTGGCCGGCGACGATAGGACGGCAACACTCGGGTTAGCCATCTATTTGCATGATCTGGTGGACCGGGCTGCATCGTGGACCGGACGGTCCCGGCACGCCGTCGCCGAGGCGGCCATCGCGCTGCTCAGCACGTAATGGCGCCGTGAGCCGCCGGGCTTCTCAGCAGGCCCGATCGATCTCGAACCACACCGATTTGCCCGCCTCGGTGACCGATACTCCCCATCGAGAAGCAATCGCCTCGACGATGGACAGCCCACGACCATCTTCTGCGTACCGTGCCGGCAGGCGGGGCAGGGGACGTACCACCGACCGGTCGCCAACCATCACCTTCACCCGCTCCTCGTCGGCATCAACGGCAATGTCGATGGGCCCCTCACCATGGACGACGGCGTTGGTGACCACCTCGTCGGCCAGCAACACCACCAGCTCGACCAGGTCTCCGTCGGTCGGCTCCAGCGATCGGCGGACGACCGAGCGGGCCTCACGCACCGCCGCTGGCTCGGCCGGAAAGGATCGGGACAAAACAACCATCTTGTCGGCCCATACCCCGACCGACGGCGAGCGAACCCTCGTGGGGCGATCCATGCCGCTGCTGGTCAGGGATCAGCCCCCTTCTCAGCCCGGATTTCGTAAGACCAGGTAAACGTTGTCATCCACTGCGAACGAGTTCAACACTTCGTAGCCCTCTGCGCCTTGCGCATCGAGCTCTTCCTCCAGCGCTCGCCGTGGTTCGACGTTCACCAGTCGGCCACCATGGATGCGCAGGACTCGATGGGAAGGGGTCACAGGGGAAAGGATACCGCCAGCCATCCACCCCCCTCGGCTCGAGCTCAGGCCAGCAGCGAGGGCTCGCGGGTCCTGCCGTCGGATCCGGTTTCAGGTTTCACCCGCACGTACCACTCGTTGCCCCACACCGCCGTGAACACATCGTCGGACATGGCCAGGAAGAACCCCGTGTCTCCGATCTGGGAAGCATGGGCCCGCATGGCCGAGCGCTTGATGTCGAGATACCCACGCACGTCGATCTCGGTTGTCACTCTCGCCCCGGGCACGCCGATGGTCTCGAACATGGCGGTCATCTCCGGTGTCACCTCGAGACCAGTCCCCTGGACCGACGGCATCAGGTCCTGCAGATAGGTGCGGTCAACGGTGGCCATGAACACCCGGTGGGTGTCGGCCAGCTCGGCGGCGCGTAGGCCCACACGATGCACCATGACGTGATCAGGATGACCGTAACCGCCGTGCTCGTCGTAGGCCACCAGGACATCGGCGCTCTCCTCGCGGAGGATGCCGGCCAGCACCAGAGCCGCCTCGTCCACATCGGCCGCAGCGAAAGCACCGGGGCTCACGTTCGAGTCCTCACCGGCCATGCCCGAGTCGCCGTAACCCAGGAACACCTGCCGGGCGATACCCAGCACACGGCACGATTCCGCCAGTTCTTCCGCCCGACGATCAGGCAACGCCTCCCCTTCGGCCAGCAGTCCGTCGGGCACCTCGCCCAGCTCGCCCCGGGTGGCCGTCACCAGCACCACGCGGTGGCCCTCGGCCGCCAGCCGGGCGATAGTCCCACCCGTGGTGGTCACCTCGTCGTCGGGATGGGCGTGGAAGAAGACGATGGTGGCCATGCCGCCGAGGCTACCGGGACCGGCCGGGGCCCAAAGCTCACGTCTTCTCCGGACCTGGCCCGTTCACGTCCCGGGTCAGCCGAACGGCAACTGCGGCTCGTCGGCCAGCGAGAGCTGGGGCTCGCCGCTGCCGGCTCGACTGCGACCTCGGCGGGAGATGGCATAGACCCGATCTGGTGCGAAGGAGCGCATCTTCCGGTCGCCAGGTCGCCCGCCCACCACTTCGATCGACTCAGAGCCGTTGCGCTCGTTGACCACCCAGGCGCGAAATTCCCATGTCGATCCGCGGCCCTTCACGCCCTCGATCGATACCGGATCGCCGGCCCGCAGCCCGTGCCAGGTGTCGGAACGGCGCAGGTGGGTCGCAGCGTCAGCCGCGGCGCGCTTAGCCGAAGGTCGAGGCGCCACGGTCAGCCTTGGTGATCCGCACCTGATCGATGTGCTGGCGCGCATTCCGTCGAAGCGTCTCGACGTCGGCAAGGAAATCGCGCATGCACCGAACCTACCGGACCTAGTCAGCGACGGGAGTGAGCACCCCTCCGGCGAGGCTCGACACCGGCCCGCTCGGCCCGGACCACTCGGAGGCGGTGGAGGATCAGGGCCACGATGGCCAGGACGACCAGCACGGCCGCGATGTACCCGGCGTAGCTGAACCCCTTGAGGACGTGCTCATAACTGGCGCCGAGGCTGTATCCGATGCTGGCCAACGCTGCGCACCACGCCGCACAGCCGATGACGGTGAACACGGCGAACTTCCCCAGGGCCATCTCCCCCAGACCGGCCGCCAGTGAGATGAACGACCGGACCAGCGGAATGAAGCGGGCGAACAGCACGGCCCATTCCCCTCGGTTGTTGAACCACTCCTCAGCTCGATCGAGGTCCTTGTGGGTGAGCAGCACGAACTTGCCCACCCGGTCCACCAATGGTCGGCCACCGAAGTAGCCGATGCCGTAACCGAGGAACGATCCGATCAGCTCGCCCACCGTGGCCACCACGATGACCAGAACCAGGCTGAGGTGATCGTGACCGGTGTTGGCCGCAACCTGTCCACTGGCCAGGACTCCGCCGTAGGCGATGGCCACCTCGGCGCCGATGGGAATACACATGGACGAAATGAGGGTGGCGCCAAAGATGGCCAGGTAGCCCCACGACTGCAGGAAGTGCTCCATAGGCCCCCTGTTCTAGTTGGTACCCGGGAGCCGATGGTGCCACTTCTCAGTGTGCTCTCATCTCACGCCGCGGCGACTACCGTCGCCCGAGTGCGAAACGACACCACCAGGGACCGTGAGGATGCTCTCCACTGCCTCACCGACGACGGGTTGTCCATCGCCCTCACCGACTTCGGCGGGAGTGGCCCCGATCTCCTCCTGGTCCATGCCACAGGGTTCTGCGCTGCCGTCCTGACCCCCATGGCCAGGGGCCTCGCCGGGTCGTTTCACTGCTGGGGACTCGATCTGCGCGGCCACGGGCAATCCGAGCGCCCGGCCGACGGCAACTTCGCCTGGTCCGGCTTCGCCCTGGACGTGCTGGCCGCCGTCGACCACCTCGGGTTGCACCAGCCGTTTGCCTTCGGGCACTCCTGTGGCGGGGCGTCCATCCTCTTGGCCGAGCAGGCTCGACCGGGTACCTTCCGCGGTCTCTACTGCTTTGAGCCCATCGTATTTCCCAGCGACGAACCGGTCGAGAACGTCGGCATGGAGAACCCTCTGTCGATGGGGGCATTGCGACGCCGGGAAACGTTCCCCTCACGAGCCGACGCCCTGGCCAACTTCCAGTCCAAGCCTCCCTTCAGCGTCCTCGAGCCGTCGGCCCTGGCCGGCTATGTCGACGGCGGGTTCGAGCTGGTACCGCCGGAGGACGGCGGGGACGGCAGCCTGGTCCGCCTGTGCTGCCGTCGTGAGGACGAAGCGGCCGTGTATGCCCAGAGTTTCCTGCACAACGCGTTCGCCCACCTCGGTGCCATCACGTGCCCGGTGACCCTGGCCTGCGGCGAGGAGACGGACGTCTTCGGCCTTCCCTTCCTGGAGCAGTACGCGGCCCGGCTGGAGCGCCCGGCCATCCGGGTCTTTGGTGGCCTGGGCCATTTCGGGCCCATGGAGGGGCCGGGTCAGGTGGCCGAATCGGTGGTGGAGGCGTTGGTCCCTGCCCCTGACACACCCCCGTCGTAATCTGTCTCCCATGTCCTTCGAATTGCCTCGTTCGCTGTCACCGTCAAAGGTGACGAGCTTTCGGGACTGCGCCCTGGCCTTTCGGTTCTCGGCCATCGAGCGGCTCCCGGAGCCCTCCTCCCCCGCCATGGTGAAGGGCACCCTGGTCCACGCGGCGTTGGAGCGGCTCTTCTGGTTCCATGAGCAGGGTGACCGCTCCGAATCGGTGGGTATGGCCGAGCTGGCGGTGGCCTGGGACGAGTTGCAGTCGGATCCCGAGTACCGCTCGCTCGAGCTCACACCCGACCAGGCCGAGGCATTCCGGGATGACGGGGCCACGCTGGTCGGTAACTACTTCCGTCTGGAGGATCCCAATCAGGTCCGGGCGGTTGGGACCGAGCTGACCCTCGATGCCAAGCTGGGGAGCGTGCGCCTCCGGGGCATCATCGACCGGCTCGACCTCACCGAGGACGGCGAATTGGTGGTGATCGACTACAAGACGGGTCGGGCTCCGTCGGAGGCCTACGAGCAGTCGAAGCTGGTCGGCGTCCACATCTACGCCATGTTGTGCGAGGAATTGCTGGGGCGGCGGCCGGTGCGGGTGGAGCTTCTCCACCTCCGGGAGCCGACGGTGATCACGGCCCGTCCGTCCGAGCAGGCCATCCGCGGCCACCGGCAGCGGACCACGGCTGTCTGGTCGGCCATCGAGCGGGCCTGCCAAAAAGAAGATTTTCGGCCCAAGACCGGGCCGCTGTGCAAGCACTGCCATTTCCAACCGTTCTGTCCCGCCTTCGGGGGCGATCCGGCCCTGGCCGCCCCCACCCTGTTGGCCCCTCCGATCGTCCGCCAGGGTGCGGCATGAGCCCCGAAGCAGCGAGAGAGCCCTCGACCGTGGGCCGGAGTGGCGTCCTGGCCAAGATCGGCGACCTCAGCACTCTGACCGGCAAGGACGCCATCCGCCTGTTCGACGAACAGGTCGATGCCTGGTTCGCACCGTACCGAGGCGTACCTTCGGTCGACGCCGCCGCCCGGATCATCTCCGGCCTCGGCGATCACGGCCTGGTGTGGGCGGTGTCCACAGCGTGGCGGGCACGACGATCGGGAGCGAGGCGGAACCGAGCCGTGCGTGCCCTGGCCGTGGCCGGGGTCGAGTCCAGCGTGGTCAATGCCGCCCTGAAGGCGTTCGTGGGGCGACCCCGGCCCGATCCGAGCGACCTCCGGCTGGGCGACAACGTCATCCCCCTTCGCGAGCCTCGGACCAGCAGCTTTCCCAGTGGGCACACGCTGGCCGCCTTCTGTGCGGCCACCGTCCTGTCCGAGCATGGCGATCCCGGCGGCAATGTCCTGCTGTTCACCTGTGCCGGGCTGGTAGGAGTGAGCCGCATCCACCTCCAGGCCCACCATGCATCCGACGTGCTCGGAGGCGTGCTCGTGGGTACGGCGCTGGGGGTCGTTGGCCGCCGCTTCGTCTGACCCCTTCGGCGGGTCGAGCCGGGAAGTCCGGCGCTGGGCGGAATGACCGGGGCCTCGGCGCTGTTGGTAGAAACATGACGACTCCGACCTCTTTTGCAGTGACCTGGGATTATCGATGCCCCTTTGCCCGGAATGCCCACGAGCACCTGCTCGATGGCCTGGCTGACGGGGCGGACTGGGATGTCACCTACGTCCCCTTCTTCTTGAACCAGAGCCACGTGGCCGAGGGCGGCACGCCGGCGTGGGAGGACCCTCACCACATTCCCCACCTGCTGTCCCTGGAAGCGGGCATCGTGGTGCGTGACCGGTATCCCGAGCATTTCGCCGAGGTGCACCGCTCGTTGTTCGCGGCCCGGCACGACGAGGGCGGCGACCTCCGTGAGCGCGACGTGGTCCGCAAGGCGCTGGAGCGGGTGGGCGCTCCCGTTGACGCCATCCTGGCCGAAGTGGACGACGGCTGGCCGAGGGTGGTCTCCCGTACCGAGCACGAGCAGTACGTCAACAGCCACGATGTGTTCGGCGTCCCCACCTTCATCATCGGCGACGACGCCGTATTCGCCCGGCTGATGACCCGTCCCGAGGGTAACGGGGCCTTGGCCCGAGAGACCATCGACCGGGTGCTGGCCCTGCTGGTGGACCACCCCGAGCTGAACGAGTTCAAGCACACCCGTATCGCTCGCTAAGGAGCGTTGCTCCCGTCGGAGCCTCCTTGTCTGATCCCTGACAACGCGTCGGTGATCCAGATGACCCGGTAGAGGTCACCCACTGCCTGGTGATGCCGGACAAGTCGGTAGGTGCCGATGGGCAGCTCCGGGATGACGACCGTGACGTCGCCAGGGGCCGA
>DASZLD010000001.1:0-4362 GCA_035552655.1 Acidimicrobiales bacterium | reverse complement strand
GTTGGCGCCGGCCAGGCTCTCGGCGATGGCCTCGTCGGTCTCTCGCCGGGCTGCCTGCATGCGCTTCTCGGCTCCGACGGCCAGGAGGCGACCGAGGACCGGGATCTCCCACAGGGACTCGGCCCGCAAGATGGCCATGATCACCGGCACCAGGTGCTCGGCGGTGTCGAAGGCCACGTAGCGGGGGAGCCAGTCGGGGTCGTACTTGGCATTGAACCGCCACAGCGTCTCGATCTGGGCGAAGCTGGACACCCGCTTGAGGAACCACCGTTCCGCCCGTTGCATGGTGCTGTCGCCCTTCTCGCCGGCCAGGGTGGACCGGAGGGCGGCGAAGTTCAAGCTCAGGCCGCCATAGCCGTCGGCTCTGAGGTGCTCGATGGTGGAGCACAGGGCGAAGTCCAACAGCCCGTTGGGGTGTTCTCCCGGATCTCGCCGCATGAGATCGAGTGAGTAGCCGTTGATACCGATGGCCGGGACGAACTGGCACATGGCCGCGGGGTGTCCGTCCGGCCCGTGGACCACGGTGAGGAGGAGGCCCTGGTCGCGGGGGTCGAAGATCCGGCCCAGCATCATGGAGAAGCCGCGCTCTTGGTCGCCGCGACGGCTGAGACCCATGAGCGAGATGAGCTCGGCCGCCACCGTGTGGTCGAGCCGGGAGGGATCGTGGAAGGTGGCGGTGTAGCCGTACTTCTTGATCCGGTTGTGGGCCTGGCGCAGGCCCTTCTTGCCCCCTCCGGCCAGAGAGAACTGCTGGATATCGACCACCGCTTCGTCGCCGATGTACACGTTGTGCATGCCCGACTCGTTGTAGACGGGCAGCCACTCCTCGCCCGCACCCATGATGGCCGGCACCCAACCGTGATCGTCGGCAAAGCGGCGGAAGGCCCCCCACACCTGTTCCCGTTCATTGCGAGGTCCGATGGGGTCCGGAGCGATCAGACAAATGCCTCCGTAGATGGCGTAGGCCACCAGGCTGTCCCGGAAGAAGAACCACTGCTTGTCGGAGCGCAGGGCGAAATAGTCGAGGGTGCTCTTGCCGTGGCGGCGCACGATGTCCCGAGCCCGGAACTCGGCGGCGCGTCCGGTGGTCAAGCGTCGATCCACCACCGGCCGGGACAGCAGGAACAGGGCCACGGCGACCAGGCTGATCCCGATGACCAGGAGACTGGGGGCGAAGAACCGGTCGAACCGAGTGGGAAGGGGAATGGAACGGATGCCGATCAGACGCTCGGACGCGGCCTGGAAGGCCTGGACCCACGAGATGGTGAACTGGTGGTGTCGGCTGAAGTGGGCGGAGATCTCGATGGAGATGGTGGCGCCCACGGTGATGGCCACCGCCCCGCCGACCAGGGCCACCACCGCCGACCGCAGCGATGACCAGTCCGAGGCGGCCTGAAAGTCCCGGCGGTTGACCAGGAGGATGACCAGAATGGCCAGGGCAAAGAGCGACTCCTCCACATCGCCCCCGGCCACCAGATGCAGAAAGAGGGTCACGGCCAGCAAGACCACGCACACTCGCCAGGCCCGGCGCTGACCCCGCAGCACGCCACGACCCAGCGCCAACAGGCCCATGCCGGCCAGGGCCACCAGCGCCCCGGCCAACTCGGAGGCGCGCAGGGGGAGCACGTTCAACACGACGTGCAACCGGGCCCGCAGCGGTGGGGTGATGGCGTCGAGGAGGTCGATGACCCCGGCCACCAGGATGGCGGCCGAGGCCAGACGGCGGACCCGACGGGTCCGGCGGTGGGCCTGGCGCAGGTCGGCTGCCGGCGGCCACGAGTCGCCCTTGGGGTACGAGGCCACCACGGTCGGGTGCAGGCTGCGCACCATGTGCCGGATCGACACCACGCGCTCGAGCAGGCTGTGGGAGCGAAGATCGGTCTCGGCGTACAGCAACCGGGCGTGGAGATCGGCGCCCGTCTCGAGCTCCACCCAGCTCAGGCGCTGCCGGTGGATGAACACGGGCGGTAACCCCAGGCGCCCGGCCTGCTCCTCCACCACTTCGGCCGTGGCCCCCACGTTGGCGTAGAAGCCGATACCCATGCTGGTCAGCTCGGGCTGGAAGGTGGCGGCGGTGATCAAACCGGTGTGACCGGCGGCCACCAGCACGCGAGCGGCGTCCCGTGCTGTGTCATTGGCCGCCCCTTCGATGCGTACGGCGTTGAGGGTCCCGCCCCCGAGCACGGACCAGACTCGACGGCTCAGCAACCCGAGGGCCAGGGCCAGCACGCCAAAGACGACGATGGCGAACAGGGCGGCGACCGACAGTCGGCTCCCCCATCCCGCCTCGTGGACATGGCGGAGGGTCCGTCCGGCCACCCCCGTCCCCGCGTGTCGGAGGACCGTGGGGGTCAACAGGAACTTCAAGGCGATGGCCACGGCGAAGGGGACCAACAGCCACCAGGCATAGCGACCCAGACGCCGGTAGAGCAGCCGGGAGGTGACGAACCGGGAAAGGGTGGACGGGTCGCTGAGGCGGTGCAGGCCTTCGAACCAGGGTGCGTCACCCTCGGATCGCTCGGCCAGCGTCCGCCAGCTCTTGCCGGCCAAGGAGCGCTCGACCGCGCCGGGCTTGGCGTCAGCCGCCGGATCGAACTCGGACTCGGTGACGCCGGCCGGCGATGCATAGGCGTGCTCACCCGGTTCGACCCGCACGGTGCGGGCCCCGGCTGCCGTGTGCAGGACGAGGTCGACCCCGTCGGCCCGCTCCACCCCCAGGTCCACCAACGCCGCCATGGTGACCGGATCGGTGTCGAACCCGGGCTCGTGGGTCCCGGTCTGGCGGATGACCCTGCGTTCGTCGCCTTCGAGGAAGCGGGCCAGTGCCTCACGCAGCTTGGGATGAGCCCCCATGGCTGCCTGGGTCTCGTCGCGGGTGGGCCTGTTCCCGCTTAGGTCGAACAGGTTGCCGGCGATGATCAGGATCCCGGGACCGTCCCAGGCGTCGAGGGTCCGGGCCAGCTCGCCGGTGAGCACCAGCGTGGAGGGAGTGGCCTCACCGGTGAGCAAGAGGTCGCTCACCACCATGACCCGACGCCCGATGGGGACGTCGATGACGGTATCGACGCCAGAGGGAGCTTTGGGTCCAGTCCCGGATTCGGGTTCAGGTCCGGGTTCAGCCAGGGCAACGGGGGTGCCGACGATGGGGTTCTCGGGTGGCGTGGTCGATGCCACCTGTGAATTTCCGTTGGTCACGCGCCCTCAATCGTAGAGTTCAGCTGGCGTTAGGCTCGCCAGCGCGCTTAGAGAACGCTGAACAGGCACTGAATGTGCGCCGTACGAACGGAAATTACTGGTGAAAAGGTGAATCGCGTGGTGCTTGGGGCAGACGGGGCCGGGGGAGATTCGGCGGTGACGGAGGGGGAGGATGGGAAGGATGGGGTCCGGCCATCGAGGATGGAACCCTGCCCGATCTCCTCGGACCGGAGCCGGCCGGTAGCGACGGATCAGGGGTGAGGACCCCGTCCAACTGGGCCTGGCGCGACGGCCCCGTGGCCCAACCGGGCGAGGCCGTCGTCTTCGACATGGACGGCGTGCTGTCCGACGCCGCCGGCCGACAGCACTTCTTGGAGCGTGGACATCGGGACTGGGACCGCTTTTTCGAAGCGTGCGGAGACGATCAGGTGGTCGAGGAACTGGCCCGACTGCTCGAGCTGCTCGATCCACGCCTCCAGGTCGTGCTCCTGACCGGGCGCCCGTTCCGGGTGCAACCCCAGACGCTGGCCTGGCTGGCCCGCTACGGGTTGCGGTGGGACCTCTTGGTCATGCGGTCGAGAGGCGATTACGCCCAGGTGACGATGTTCAAGCGGGACGCGGTCGACGAGCTGCGCGACTACGGGTTCAATCTGCGACTGGCGTTCGAGGACGATCCCAACAACTTCGCCATGTTCCACGCCGAAGGCATTCCCTGCGTCTACATCCACTCCGGTTACTACGACTGAAGGGGGTCGACCACGCTAGGAGTGGTGCCGCGCCGGCTTGCCGATGCCGGGAGTTTGGCCGTCGAACTGGGCCAGATACGGGCCCTGGGGACCGAAAGCGACCCGGGCGATGGCTAGGTAGGGGACCTGGAACGTTTTGTAGATGGCGGTGGGGGTGTACATGAGCCACGTGACCCCGTTCCGGGTGAAGAGTGACTCCTCGCTGGGCCCTTGGCCTTGGGCGTTGGCGGTCACGAAGGGAGTCGTCCCGGCGTCGGTGCACGGGCCCAGAACGCCCTCGCACGTCTGGTAGCCGATCCCGGCCCAGGCCCGTTGGCTCGAACCACCCGAGAAGAACAGATAGTACTTATTGCCCGACTGCACTAGGTCAGGGGCTTCGATGAGGCCCTGCTCCCACGGCTGGTCGGCCACGGCGATCTGG